>CP101033.1:3677500-3872500 GCA_041319085.1 Aeromonas veronii
CGGCCATCAAGGTGATGGGCATGATGGGTGGTAACGGTGGCGATCTGCAGACCCGCGCCCTGCGCTACCTCTATCCCGAGAAAATCTTCCAGCAGTTCGAAGGCGACAACGCCACCTGGACCCAGTTCGACCCGCGTGTTGACTGGTTGCTGGAGCTGCTGCTCTCTGCCCGCCAGCAGAAGGTGCTGGTGATCTGCTCCGAAGCGGCCACCGCCATCGCGCTGGAAGAGGCGCTGCGCACCCGTGAAGGGATCCGCGGCACCGTATTCCATGAAGGGATGTCCATCCTTGAGCGGGATAAGGCCTCTGCCTATTTTGCGCAAGAGGATGGTGGCGCCCAGGTGCTGCTCTGCTCCGAGATCGGTTCAGAGGGTCGCAACTTCCAGTTTGCCAGTCATCTGGTGCTGTTCGATCTGCCGCTCAACCCGGATCTGCTGGAACAGCGGATCGGTCGACTGGATCGTATCGGTCAGCAGAATACCGTCGAGATCCACGTTCCCTATCTGGAGGGCACCTCCCAGCGCGCCCTGCAGCTCTGGTATCACGATGGCCTGGACGCATTCGAGCAGACCTGCCCGACCGCTCGCCCGGTATTCGAAGCGGTGCGTGACGAGCTGTTCGAGCTGCTGGCCGCCAACACCGGCGATCAGGCGACCCTCGACGCCCTGCTGATCAAGACCCGCGAACTGCACGAGCCACTCAAGGCCCGTCTGGAGCAGGGTCGCGATCGCCTGCTGGAGATCCACTCCAGCGGTGGTGCCGCCGCCCAGCAGCTGGTCGACAAGCTGGCCGCCGAAGATGACGACACCGGCATGATCTCCTTCGCCCTCAAGATGTTCGACGAGATCGGCGTCAATCAGGATGACCGTGGCGAGAACGCGCTGGTGCTGACTCCCGGGGATCACATGCTGGTCTCCAGCTTCCCGGGCCTGCCGCAAGACGGCATGACCATCACCTTCGATCGCAACACCGCCTTGTCGCGGGATGATATGGCGCTGCTCTCCTGGGATCACCCCATGATGCGCGGCGGTATCGACCTGATCCTGGGCTCCGAGATCGGTGCAACCTCGGTAGCACTGCTCAAGAACAAGGCGCTGCCCATCGGCTCCATCCTGCTTGAGCTGATCTACGTTGCCGAGTCTGCGGCCCATCCCCAGCTCTACCGTTTCATGCCGCCGACACCGATCCGTCTGCTGATGGACAAGAACGGCCAGAATCTGGGCGAAAAAGTGGCGTTCGATGCCTTCAACCGCCAGCTGACGCCGGTCAACCGCCACCTTGGCAGCAAGCTGGTGACTGCGTCCCAGCCGGTGATCCACGGTCTGATTGGCAAGGGCCAGGCCATTGCCGAAGAACTGAAGGCCGGGATTGTCGACAAGGCCCGCGCCCAGATGGCGCAGACCCTGCAGCAGGATCTCGATCGTCTGGAAGCGCTCAAGGCAGTCAACCCGAACGTGCGCGACAGCGAACTGGATTATCTGCGCAATCTGCAGGCAGAATTGCACCACCTGATCGATCAGACCCAACTCAAGCTGGATGCCATCCGCTTTATCGTGGTCACCCATAACTGACGCGATACTGAAGAGACATGACCGGCTCATGCTGGATGCCATGCCCTTTATGATTGTGGTTACTCATAACTGATGGGGCTTGCCCCCACCTTCTGATGCGAGACATTTATGTTTGAATACTCACCGCCTCTGGAACCCTGGCTCGATATCCTGTTCAAGGACAAGGACATCATGGTGGTCAACAAGCCCACTGGCCTGCTAAGCGTCCCCGGGCGCGGCCCCGAGAATGAAGACAGCGTCCTGCATCGGGTGAAACAGCAACACCCCAAGGCAGCGGCGGCTCATCGCCTCGACATGTCCACCACTGGCGTCATTGTCATTCCCCTCAATCCCAACTCTCATCGGGAGCTGAGTCGGCAATTTCGCGAGCGGGAGACCGAGAAGCACTACCTCGCCTGGGTGTGGGGCGAGCCGGAGGCAGAGTCGGGACAGGTTGACCTGCCGCTCTGCGTCGACTGGCCCAACCGCCCGAAGCAGAAGGTGGATCACGAGGAGGGGCGTCACGCCCTGACCCTGTGGCAAAAACTGAAGGTGGAGAACGGCAACAGCCTGATCAAGCTGACCCCCATCACAGGTCGCTCGCACCAGCTGCGCGTCCATATGCTGGAGCTGGGGCACCCGATCCTGGGTGACAACCTCTACGCCCATCCGGATGCGCTGGCGGCAGCGCCCCATCTCTACCTGCATGCGGCCAGCCTGACCATCAGCCACCCCCGCAGTGGCGAGCGGATGACCTTCGAGGCGCCGGCCCCCTTTCCGCTCTGATCCGAAGGGATGTGAAGCAAATCGCAGATATAAAAAACGGCAACCTCGGGTTGCCGTTCTTGTTTGTGGTTTAACACATTATGAGCGAGGTGATGGCGGGTTATCCATGTCGCTAGCGACTTCCAGCAACCCCCTGGCTTGCAAGGCATGAGCAGCTCCTTGGCGATCTGCGTCATCCTTGTTCTGGCCCAGTTTGAATTTGCCAACCAGCCGCTCTATCTCGATCTCAATGCCGACGACGGCCTGCACCATGGTTTCCATATATTCTCTCGGCGCATCCGCCATTTTCCATGGGGTCGGTTCTCCGGCCTCATGATGACGAGTCAGATTTGCCAGTAAACGACGGATAAAACGAGCATCATCACGAATTTTGATGCAGCCGTGAGCATGCACCACGCTGTAGTTCCAGGTCGGCACCTGCTTGTGATGATCATGCTTGCTCGGATACCAGCTGGGAGAGATGTAGGCATCGGCAGCCTTGAAGATCACCAGCACGTTGTCCCCATCCCGCACCTCTTGCCAGAGCGGATTGTTGCGTGCGACATGGGCACGCAAGACTCCCTGCCCTCCGGTTTCCTTTGCAAACTCGAATGGCAGATGGTTGGCATCCAGCCCCTGTGAGCCGTGGGTGATCAGAGCTCCTAGCGGATGTGCCTGTATCAGTTGATGCAGGGCCTCGGGGTCATCGGTGGCGAAATGAGGTGGCAGATACATGCAGATTCCTTCTATCGAGCGCTGACATCCATTCAACAACTACAGCCATCCAGTCAGCGGGACAAGCCATTTCGGGCGCAAAAAAAGAGGGCTGGTGCCCTCTCTCTGCGTTAACGGTAATTAGCTGCGCTTTGCCAACCAGGTTTCGGCGGCGGTGAGTGCCGCTTCTACCTCCTCACGGGCAACGCCACCTTTGGCGACCCGCTTGGCGAGGGTCGCTTCCAGCTCCAGATTGGGGTAGACGTCGAACTCGATCACCGGGCTGAAGCGCTGGAATTCGCCGATGGAGAGTTCTTCCAGCGGACGACCCACGCTGATGGCGAATACCACGGTTTCGCCGACGATATGGTGCGCTTCACGGAACGGAATGCCCTTGGCTACCAGATAGTCCGCCAGCTCGGTGGCGTTGGCGTAGCCGCCTTGCGCCGCTGCCATGGTGCGCTCGCCATTGACCTTCAGATCGATCAGCACCAGCGCCGCCATATCGAGGCAGTCGTGCCAGGTGTCGAGGGCATCGAACAGCCCCTCCTTGTCTTCCTGCATGTCCTTGTTGTAGGCCAGCGGCAGCGCCTTGAGGCTCATCAGCATGCCCATCTGGGCGCCGACCACCCGGCCGGTCTTGCCGCGGATCAGCTCCAGTGCATCGGGGTTCTTCTTCTGCGGCATCAGTGAGGAGCCTGAGGTCACCGCATCGGAGAGCTCGACAAAGCCCGCCTCGCCAGTGTTGTAGAAGATGAGATCTTCGGCAAAGCGCGACAGGTGGGTCATGGAGAGGGACGCCACATGCATCAGCTCCACCACGTGATCTCGATCGGAGACCGAATCCAGACTGTTGCGGGTGGCGCCACCAAAGCCCATGTCCAGCGCCAGCGCTTCGCGGTCGATAGCATAGGCGGTGCCCGCCAGCGCGCCACAACCGAGCGGGCTGGTGTCTAGGCGTTTCAGCGCATCCTGCAGGCGGGAGTAGTCCCGCTCGAGCATCTCCACATAGGCCAGCGCCCAGTGAGCGAAGGTGACTGGTTGGGCCCGCTGCAGGTGGGTGTAACCGGGCAGCACCGCGGCCTGATTGGCGCGCGCCGAGGCGACCAGTCCCTGCTGCAGGGCGGTGATGGAGCCGAGCAGCAGCTCGCCCTGCGCCTTGCACCAGAGTTTCAAGTCGGTGGCGACCTGATCGTTGCGCGAGCGGCCGGTGTGCAGCTTCTTGCCGAGATCGCCGACGGCGGCAATCAGCTGGCTCTCGACCCAGGAGTGGATATCTTCGGCGTCCGAGCTCAGTATCTGCTGGGGATCCTGCTGCACCGAGGCGAGCAGCACCTCCATCGCCTGTTGTAGTTTGCCCTGCTCATCGGCAGTCAATACGCCCACTTTCACCAGCGCTTTGGCCCAGGCCATGGATCCCTGAATATCCTGCTCCGCCAAGCGGTAATCGAACCGCAAGGAATCGTTGAACTGCTTGAACCGGCTATCGGCTCCCTGACTGAAGCGTCCACCCCAAAGTGCCATACTGCTCTCCTTGAATGCGTTGTCGGCGGCGCCCTTGCGCCTGCCGTACTGGCGCAGCCCCTTGGCCTGCGCGCAAAAATCTTGCCCTGTATTTTTCTGCATAACAGTGCTGTGGTAAGCGACGCTATTGCCGTTAAACACGTCACATCCAGCAACTACGAACCGCTCCCCTCTCCCTCTGGGAGAGGGCTAGGGTGAGGGTAATTCCCCCTCATCCCCGACCCTTCTCCCCTTTTTCAAGTAAGCGGGAGAAGGGAGAAAATACGTCAGCATCATATTCACACAGCCCCTGTTATCGCACAGCAGCGACCGGGGTGCTGCCGCGCTGCTCACACCCCATTGATACAAGAGGGGGCAATGCCCCCTCTTCGGTACCAGCAGATTAACTCCAGCGGCTTAGCCGTGGGTATGGTCGCCACCGATGGCCTGATGCTGTTCCTTCATGGCGCGGATCCGGCTGGCCAGAGTGTAGAGACGGATAAAGCCTTCGGCATGGCTCTGGTCATACACTTCGTCGGCGCCGAAGGTGGCGAAGTCTTCGGAGTAGAGGCTGTTCGGCGATTTCTTCTGCACCGCGGTGACCTGACCCTTGTACATCTTCAGGATGACTTCACCGTCGAGATCTTCGGCGATGGCGTTGGCAGAGGCGACGATCGCCTTGCACAGCGGAGTGAACCAGCGACCGTCATAGACCAGATGGGAGAACTCGGCACCCAGCTTTTCCCGCCAGGCGCGGGTCGGGCGATCCAGTACCAGCTCTTCCACGGCGCGCAGCGCGGCGACCATCACGGTACCGCCCGGGGTCTCGTAGCAGCCGCGGGACTTCATCCCAACCATCCGGTTTTCGGTGATGTCGATGCGGCCCACGCCGTGCTTGCCGGCACGCTCGTTCAGGGTCATCAGGATCTGGTGCGGGCTGAGCGGCTGGTCGTCAACGGCCACCACCTCACCCTGCGCCACGGTCAGCTTGACGTACTCCGGCTGATCCGGTGCCTGCTCGGCCGGGACGGTCCACTGCCAGACCGCTTCGGACGGCTCGTTCCAGGTGCTCTCCAGCTCGCCACCCTCGGTGGAGATGTGCCAGGCGTTGGCGTCGCGGCTGTAGATCTTCTTCAGGGTCGCCTTGCAGGGGATGCCGCGGGTCTCCAGATAGGCCAGCAGATCTTCCCGGGAGCGCATGTCCCAGATCCGCCACGGGGCGATCACTTTCAGCTGGGGCGCCAGCGCAGCGACCGCACCTTCGAAACGCACCTGATCGTTGCCCTTGCCGGTACAACCGTGGGAGATGGCATCAGCCCCTTCCGCCAGCGCGGCCTCGACCATCGCCTTGGCGATGATCGGGCGGGCCATGGAGGTGCCCAGCAGATAGGTGCCCTCATAGACGGCGCCAGTCTTCAGGGTCGGGTAGACGTACTCTTTGACGAACTCTTCGCGCAGATCCTTGATGATGCACTTGGTGGCGCCGGAGGCGATGGCCTTCTGCTCGATCCCTTCCAGATCGTCGCGCTCCTGACCGACGTCAGCCACGAAGGCGATGATTTCGGCGTCATAGTGCTCTTTCAGCCAGGGAATGATGGCCGAGGTATCCAGTCCACCCGAGTAAGCCAGTACGATCTTGTTGATTCCGCTCATGTTACTTCTCTCCGTGATGATTCGATGATGATTCAATAAAAGGGTCGTGATTCAGGTTGATTGCCGCGTTACTTGCCACCGAGAAGGGTCAGCAACACGGCGTTCTGGATATGCATCCGGTTTTCGGCCTCGTCCATGATGAGGGAGGCGGGGCCATCCATCACCTGCGAGGTGATCTCCAGCTCCCGATGGGCCGGTTGGCAGTGCAGCACATGCTGGATGCCGGTGCGCTCGAGCAAGGCCTGGTTGATCTGATAAGGCATAAAGAGGTCTTTGACCTGCTCCATCGGGGTGTTGTCGCCCATGGAGACCCAGGTATCTGTGTAGGCCACGTCGAACCCTTCGATATCTGCCACGTCATCGCTGATGTGGATGGTTGCCCCCGACTTGGCCGCCAGCGCCTGCGCTTGCAGGAAGATCTGGGTATCCGGGCCGTGGCCTTTCGGGCAGATCAGGGTGACGTCGGTGCCGAGGGTGGCCCCCAGCAGCAGCAGAGAGTGGCTGACGTTGTTGCCATCACCGAGGTAGGCGAGTTTCACCTTCGACAGATCGTCGTAGTGCTCGGCAATGGTCATAAAGTCGGCCAGCCCCTGACAGGGGTGGTAGAGGTTGCACAGGCTGTTCACCACCGGCACTGTGCCGTGCTCCGCCAGCTCGACCAGGGTCTGGTGATCGAACACCCGGGCGACAATGGCATCACACCAGCGCGACAGGTTGGCGGCGAAATCCTTCACCGACTCCCGCTTGCCCAGCGCGCCGTTTTGCTGATCCAGATAGACGCTGTGGCCTCCCAGCTTGGCGATACCGATGTCGAAGGTGACCCGGGTGCGCAGGGAGGGCTTCTCGAACAGGGTGACCACGCTCTTGCCCGCCAGCGCCTGGCTGTACTTCTTCGGGTCGGCCTTGACCGCTTTGCCCAGCGCAATCAGCGCTTCGATCTGGGCTTTGTTCAGATCACTGTCTTTCAGAAGATGTTGCATCGGATGTTCCTTGTTCCGGTGGAGATCAAATGGCTACCTGGGTGCCGACCGCGCCGCCAGCCAGCAGCTTGAGCAGCTGATCCGGGTAGCGCCAGCTGGCGACACAGACCGGCTTGCCGAGGGTCTCGGCGGCGTGCAGAGCCGCTTCAACCTTGACCGCCATGCCATCCGTGATCACCCCTTTCTCCATCAAATCCAGCGCGGTCAGCTTGTCGAGCTGGGGCACCAGCTTGCCCTTGCCATCGAGGATGCCGCTCACATCGGAGAGCATCACCAGATCGGCACCGAGCGCCTCGGCAATGGCGGTGGCCGCCTGATCTGCGTTGACGTTCATCAGCTGCCCCTCGGCGGTGATGCCGATGGAGCTCACTACCGGCAAGAAGCCCTGACCGAGGATGCCCGCTACCAGCGCCGGGTTGCCCGGCTTGCATTCGCCGACCGCGCCGAGATCCGGGTCGAGCTGGGTCACCTGACAGAGGCCGCCATCCGCCAGGCAGAGCCCCACCGCCGGAATGCCGGTGGCGATCGCCTTGGCCATCATCTGCTTGTTGGCAGTGCCCGCCAGCGCCCCGGCAATAAAGGGGATCTGCTCGAACGGGGTTACCCGCAAGCCATTCTTCTTGGTGGAGGTGAGGCCCAGCCCCTTGAGCAGGTCATCCACCAGACAGCCACCGCCGTGCACCAGCACCAGCGGACGGTGCTGATCGTCGAGAAAGGTTTTGAGGGTGGCGAACAGGGCGGTCAGCGCCTCGTCGTTCTCGATAAGGGCGCCGCCCAGCTTGATTACCAACGTCTGTTTGTCCATGTTCGAGATCCTTCCTAAGTCCTTAAATCAGGCCGGTGGCCGGTTCAAATCCAAATTTGATATTTATGCACTGCATGGCTTGCGAGGCGGCGCCCTTGAGCAGGTTGTCGATGGCCGAGACCACCACCAGCATGCTGCCCTGCTGTTGCCAGGCGATGTCGCAGTATGGGGTGCCCGCGACGCCGCGAATGGAGGGCATCTGGCCGGTGAGGCGCACCAGCGACTTGCCTTCGTAAGCCTTGAGGAAGGCCTGATCCACCTGGGTGGGGGTCACACCGTCCGCCAGCTGCACATAGATGGTGGCCAGAATGCCGCGCACATAGTTGCCAAGGTGGGGCTGGAACAGCACCTCCTTGCCGAGGTGGTGGCTGATCTCCGGCTGGTGTCTGTGATTGAAGGTGCCGTAAGGGTTAAGGCTCACTTCGCAGAAGCTGGTGTTGATGGCCGCCTTGCGCCCGGCGCCGGAGACCCCGGAGACGGCGTTGATGATCGGCTGCCACCCCTTGGCAATCAGCCCATCCTGCTGCAGCGGCTTGAGGGCGCACAGCGAGGCGGTCGGGTAGCAACCCGGCACCGCAATCAGCTGGGCGGTAGCGATGGCATCGGCGTTCCACTCGGCCAGGCCATAGACGGCCTGATCCAGCCACTGTTCGCTGTCATGGGTGAAGCCGTAGAAGCTGTCGTAGAAGCCCTGATCCTTGACCCGGAAGGCGCCGGAGAGATCGAACACCGGCAGCCCCTTGGCGAGAAACTTGGGGGCAAGCGTGGCGCTCACTTCGTGGGCGGTGGCCAGCAGCACCAGATCGGCCTGGGTCAGGATCCGGGTCATGCCGTCGTCGTCCAGCGGCAGCAGAGGCTGATCGAGGGCACCGACCCACTGGGGATGCAGGGAAGAGAACCGCTTGTGGGCATCCTGACTGCCGGCCGAGACATAGAGGCCGAACAGTTTGAGTTGTGGATGGTTCTGTACCAGTGCGGCCAGTTCGGCCCCCGCGTAGCCACTGGCACCGACGATAACGGTGTTAAGCATGTTGAATATTCCAAGTCAGAGTTCGAGATTCACAGCATGACGCTGCAGTGCATGGGGTTCGTTCACCCCGGTGCACCGTCTTGATAAAACAAGTGCGGAGGGGCAATTCAGGCGGGTGTGTGTCGTCGGTTATAGATCAGGTGACAGAACATTAACTTTCCCTTACAACTAGAAGCCTTTGTTGATGAGCCAGATATTCAGGTAAAATTACAGAATATTCATGCACTCACTTTGCATTTGTATTTTCTAACAGAAACATTCCGGGGACGCAAGGAGGAGCTGATGGCCAATCTGGATTTTTTTTCACTTTATAAGAATATTATTGCGATTCCCTCTATCAGCAGCACGGATCCCAAGTGGGATCAGAGCAACGAGGCGGTGATCCGGCTGCTGGCCGACTGGTTCGGTCAGCTCGGTTTTCAGTGCGAGGTAACGGCACTCCCCGATCTGCCAGGCAAGTTCAATCTGGTGGCGACGATGGGTCAGGGCGAGGGCGGTCTGCTGCTGGCGGGTCACACCGATACGGTGCCGTTCGATGAGGGGGGCTGGAGCAAGGATCCCTTCAAGGTGACCGAAGAGGGCAACCGCCTCTATGGCCTCGGCACCATCGATATGAAGGGCTTCTTCGCCTTTATCGTCGAGGCGCTGAAAGAGATCGACCTAACCAAGATCAGCAAGCCGCTGCGCATCCTCGCCACCGCTGATGAAGAGACCACCATGGCGGGGGCCCGCGCCATCGCCGCCGCTGCCGAGCTGAAACCCGACTACGCGGTGATTGGCGAGCCGACCGGACTGGTGCCTGTGGTGGCCCACAAGGGCCATATGTCGGAGGCAATCCGCATTACCGGCAAGAGCGGTCACAGCTCGGATCCCGCCAACGGCGTCAACGCGCTGGAGATCATGCACAAGGCGATGGGACAGGTGCTGCGCTTGCAGCAGGATCTGAAAGATCGCTACGCCGATCACCGCTTTGCCGTGCCGCAGCCGACCCTGAACCTCGGTTACATTCAGGGTGGTGACAGCCCGAACCGCATCTGCGGCTGCTGCGAGCTGCATATCGACCTGCGACCCACCCCGCAGGTGGGGCCGATTGAGCTGATGGGGATGCTGAAAGAGGCGCTCTCTCCCATCGAGATCCACCAACCCGGCTGCCTGCATCTGCAACATCTGCACGAGCCCATTCCCGCCTACGCCTGCGCCGACGACTCTGTGCTGGTGCGCGAAGCAGAGAAGGCGAGCGGTCGCGCCGCCGAGTCGGTCAACTACTGCACCGAGGCGCCGTTTATCCAGCAGCTTGGTTGCGAGACCATCGTCATGGGCCCCGGTCATATCACCCAGGCGCATCAGCCGGATGAGTATCTCGACCTCTCCTTCGTCAAGCCGACCACCACAGTGTTGCAACACCTGATCAGACGTTTTTGCCTGTAGCCGCGGCGATGAAAGGGGCGTAAAACTGTAAGTAAGTTACATAACAAGCCGGTTGTGGAGTGGTGATGGAAATACATGTTCTGAATCGGCCTGTTATTTGACCTTGCGCAGACAATCTGGGTAGATTGTCACCCTAAGATGACGGAGCATATGTTGTAATCGCACAACAATAAGTGAGGCTGTCATGCACCCCGGATGGGTGTCAGGCACCAACAAGATAAGGATGTGGAATGAACGAAAAGTACGCCGCACTACGCGCCAACGTAGGTATGCTGGGTCAGCTGCTGGGTAAATCCATCAAGGATCATCAGGGTCAGGCCTTTCTCGACAAGATCGAAACCATTCGCCAATTGGCCAAGTCCTCCCGCAAGGGCAATGAATCAGACCGGGAACGTCTGCTCGATACCCTGCGCACCCTGAGCGATGATGAACTGCTGCCGGTGGCGCGCGCCTTCAGCCAGTTCCTCAATCTGGCCAACGTGGCGGAACAGTTCCACACCATCTCCCGTCGCTGCGAAGAGCAGGTCTGCACCCCGGATCCGCTGGAGCAGATGTTCGACAAGCTGAAAGCCTCCAACCTGTCGCAAGAGGCCATCATTCAGGCCGTGCGCGAGCTGGATATCGATCTGGTGCTGACCGCTCACCCGACCGAGGTGACCCGTCGCACCCTGATCCACAAGCATGTGCAGCTCAACGACTGCCTCGAAGCGCTGGAGCTCTCCGACCTGCTGCCCCGCGAGCGGGACAAGATCCTCAATCGCATCGAGCAGCTCATCAATCAGGCATGGCACACCAACGAGATCCGCGAACAGCGCCCGACCCCGGTCGACGAGGCCAAGTGGGGCTTCGCGGTGGTGGAGAACAGCCTGTGGCCAGCTATTCCCGAATTCATGCGCAATCTGGACGAGCGTCTGCAACACCATCTGGGTGTGCGGCTGCCGCTGGATGCCGCGCCGGTCAAGTTCACCTCCTGGATGGGCGGTGACCGTGACGGCAACCCCTTCGTCACCGCCAAGGTGACTGCCGAAGTGCTGGAGCTGGGCCGCTGGATGGCGGTGAGCCTGTTCTACAAAGACATCAAGGAGCTCACCTCCGAGCTCTCCATGTCCGACTGTACCGACGCCGTGCGCGCTCGCGTTGGCGATCACCCCGAGCCCTACCGCGCGCTGGTGCGCGAGCTGCGTGAAGCGCTGCGAGAAACCAAGGAGCATTTGACCGCCAAGGTGCAGGGCCAGGCGAGCGAGAGTCAGGATCTGGTCAAGACCACCGCCCAGCTGCGCGAGCCGCTGGAGCTCTGCTACCACTCATTGCACGCCTGCGGCATGGGCAACATCGCCGATGGCATGCTGCTGGATGTGCTGCGCAAGGTCGCCTGTTTCGGTATCCATCTGGTCAAGCTTGATATCCGTCAGGATGGCGAGCGTCACGGGCTGGTCTTCTCCGAGCTGACCCGCTATCTGGGGCTGGGTGACTACGCCGAGTGGAGCGAGGATGACAAGCAGGCCTTCCTGCTCAATGAACTGAACTCCCGCCGCCCGCTCATTCCTCACGACTGGGAGCCGAGCGCCGAGGTGCGCGAGACGCTGGATACCTGTCAGGTCATCGCCCAGCACGACCCCGATGCGTTCGGCATCTACATCATCTCCATGGCCGGTGCGCCATCGGACGTGCTGTCGGTGCAACTGTTGCTCAAAGAGGCGGGCTGCAAGTTCCGCATGCCGGTCGCCCCGCTATTTGAAACCCAGGATGACCTGATGGCAGGCACCGCCGTGATGGAGCGTCTGCTCTCGGTGGACTGGTATCGCGGCTACATTCAGGGCCGTCAGTACGTGATGATCGGTTACTCCGACTCCGCCAAGGATGCGGGCATGATGGCCGCTGGCTGGGCCCAGTACGCCGCCATGGAATCCCTGGTGGGGCTGGCCGAAGCCAATAACATCCGCCTCACCCTGTTCCATGGCCGTGGCGGTACCGTCGGTCGTGGTGGTGCGCCTGCCCATCAGGCCATCCTCTCCCAGCCGCCGGGATCCCTGCGCGGCGGTCTGCGTACCACCGAACAGGGGGAGATGATCCGCTTCAAGTTCGGTCTGCCGAAAGTGGCGATCAAGAGTCTGGAGCTCTACACCAGCGCCGTGCTGGAAGGGAACCTGCTGCCACCGCCCAAGCCGAAAGAGTGCTGGCGCGAGGTGATGGAACAGCTGGCCGCCGACTCCTGCGATCACTACCGCAGTATCGTGCGTGGTCATCCGGACTTCGTCCCTTACTTCCGTGCCGCCACCCCGGAGATGGAGCTCGGCAAGCTGCCGCTCGGATCGCGCCCTGCCAAGCGCAAGCCCAACGGCGGCGTCGAGAGCCTGCGCGCCATTCCGTGGATCTTTGCCTGGACCCAGAACCGCCTGATGCTGCCGGCCTGGCTCGGTGCCCACAAGGCGCTGCAACAGGCCATCGACGGCGGCAAGCTGGCGGTGCTGGAAGAGATGAGCGCCCAGTGGCCCTTCTTCCGCACTCGCCTCGAAATGCTGGAGATGGTATTCCTCAAGGCGGACGTCTGGCTCGCCGAGTACTACGACACCCGTCTGGTGCCGCAGGAGCTGTGGGGCCTTGGCAAGCAGTTGCGTCAGGAGCTCGCCGAATCCATCGAGGTGGTGCTGAAACTGAGCCCGCGCGGGGATCTGCTGGAGGATCAGCCCTGGATCAAGGAGTCCATCAAGCTGCGCAACCCCTACACAGACCCGCTCAACGTGCTGCAGGCCGAGCTGCTCAACCGCTCCCGCAACCACCCGGAGACTCTGCACCCCGAGCTGGACAAGGCGCTGATGGTCACCATCGCCGGTATCGCCGCAGGGATGCGTAACACCGGTTGATGGTCGGGGCGATCACGCTCCCCTCAATGACAAAGGGCGCCTCGGCCTGTCTCTTATACACAAATCCCCAAGCATCGCTTGGGGATTTTTTTGAACCTTTTCCCTTCTCCGTGATCTGACTCTTTTGCCATCCCTTATCACGGCTCTAATATGCATCTCACCCAACTCGAACAATGGGCATTCGACCAGTTTGGCCATGCCAATCTCAAGGACCCCAGACGCACTGAACGTCTCGTCAAACTCGCCACCGCCCTTGCTCAACAACCCGGAGATTGCGTGTCACAACTTCCCCTCTCACCCGCCGACATGGAAGGCTCATATCGCTTTATTCGCAACCACCATGTCAATGCCGATGCCATTGCTGATGCAGGCTTTGCCACCACCGCAGCCCTAGCCAGGGACTACGACCTGTTGCTGGCACTGGAAGATACCACGGCCCTGACCTTCAACCATGCCAGCGTCCATGATGAGCTGGGGCACACCAATCAAGGCAGTAGTCGCGCTCTGCTGGCTCACTCCGTCTTGTTGTTTGCTCCGCATAAATCGCAGGTGGTCGGCATGATTGCACAGCGTATCTGGACCCGTGATGTCAGCAAGCGGGGAGAGAGCCACCGGCATGCCACCCGGCCTTACAAGGAGAAAGAGAGTCGCAAGTGGGAGGAGGCATCCGTGGCCTTTGCCGCCCGTCTCGGCACTCAGATGGCCAACGTTATCTCGGTCTGTGACCGGGAAGCGGATATCTACGAATATCTGCATTACAAGCAGAGCAACCAACAACGCTTTGTGGTGCGCTCGATGCAAAGTCGCTGTATCGAAGAGCATGACCACAAGCTCTACGACTATGCCCGGCAGTGCCACTCTGCCGGCACCAAGGTCGTCAAAATACCGCAGCGGGGCGGCAGAAAAGCCAGAGAGGCCGTGCTCGACATCAAGTTTACCAAAGTCACCCTAAAGGCTCCGGCCAACAAGCGTAACGAGCCGGATATCCCGCTCTACTACGTGGGATGCATTGAGCAGGGCGATGCCTCTGACCGGCTGGAGTGGCACCTGCTGACTAGTGAAGCCGTGACCGACGATGCACAGGCCCGCAAGGTTATCGGCTATTACGAGCGGCGCTGGCTTATCGAGGATTATCACAAGGTCTGGAAGAGTGCCGGCACTCGGGTAGAAACCTTAAGGATGCAGAGCATGGATAACCTGAAGCGGATGTGCGTCATCTTGTCGTTTATCGCGGTGCGTCTGTTGCAATTGAGGTTTATCAACGAGGAGTCATCGGCACAGAATCAAAGCTGCGAAACGGTGATAGGCCCGACGGGGTGGAAGCTGCTTTGGCGAAAGGTAGAGAAAACGCCGTTGCCAACCAAGGTGCCGGATATGAGATGGGCGTACCGGAGCCTGGCCAAGCTGGGGGGCTGGAAGGACACTAAACGAACGGGGCGGGCTTCAATAGCGGCATTATGGGAGGGCTGGTTTCGACTCCAGACCCTCCTGGAAGGCTACGAACTGGCGCAGTCTCTTGAGCACCAATAGTTGTGATCAAGAGACAGGCCTCGGCGCCCTTTGTCATCTCTATACGGCCCGCTGGCGCCACCTTGCCGCAAGAATATTGGCCGTCAGGCGTTGTAGCGTTAGGGAATAGTGAATCGCTGGCCTGTCGGTTCGATTAGCACAGCGTAATCGGACGATCGAGCGTCTGTTGTTCCAGCTATTGCTGCGAGTCAACGGCGGCCCTTATCTACGATCTGCGTTGCCCGGACGGTATCTCGCACAAATCAAACGGGGCGACCATCTGGTCGCCCTTTTTGTGTGCATCGGCTTTAGTCGAGCAGGCCGCTGGCGCTCTGGCCCGCCATCAGCAAGCCGATGGCCAGCACGCTGAACCAAACCAGAGTCGCGCTCACCAGCAGGTAGCCGCTGGCGACGAACAGGCCATCCCGTTGCAACATGCCGGTGCAGAGCAGCAGGATGGCCCAGGCAGGCATGGCGTTGGTAAACGGGATGGCGCCCAGGGGCAGCATCAGCAGCAGGGCGGCCAGCATGATCAGCAGGCCGTTGCAGCGGTTGACCGTGCTGCTGCCGGTCAACACCAGCAGGCGCGGGCGGATCACGCGATCGACCCGGGCCAGCAGATCCGCCCCCTTGTGCAGGGTGGGCTTGAGCTGGTCGGCGGCGAAGCGGCGCTCCATCAGCATAGCGGGCAGCCAGGGCACCCGGTTGAGGGTGATGCCGATGCCGATAAAGAGGATCAGCAGGCCGAACGGGGTACTGACGCCGGGGATGGAGACCGGCAGCAGAAAGGGGACGGTGAGCAGCACGCAAAACAGCAACATGCCCTGTTCACCCACCAGCACGAGCATCTGGCGCAGGCTGATATGGCTCTCCTCGATGGCGTGCGCGGTGGCCCGCAGGGTATCCGCGAGGGTGGTTTTGGGGTCGTTGAGTTGCGCGGCAACCATTCCCTGATGTCCTTTTGAGTGGTGATAACGGGCCCCGCTGACCCGATTTGGTGCCAGCATACGTGGTAGAGGTTAACCGTCGATGAATGGTGGCGGGTGGCGCATCGCGGCGGCAGACATGCTGCTCGGGAGTGGCGACGGCGAAGGATAAATCGCGCCATGAAAGTGATCCGGTACAGCCGCCGTTTTTCGGCTACAGCGCCGCCATCTACGTCGAGAAGAGCGACGAGGTGGTGCAACCGGCGCCGTGTTCAGCCTGCTCGATTCACGGCAAGGGCCGCGCTCCGGCAGCTGGAGCCCCTTTTTCATTCACTATGTTGCACTCGTGGCCAGTCCTATCACGCCTCGTTGGTCGTCGGTGTAGCCCACACAGCGCAGTTTCTGCCCGCCTCCTTGGCACCATAGAGTGCCTGATCCACTCGCTTGAACAGCGAGGCCGCCGACTCCTTGGGTTCGCTGATCCCCACTCCGAGGCTGACTGTTAGGGGATGGGCCGGGTTGGAGGCGATGGTGCGGGTCGCCGCAAGCAGGGTGTTGGCCAACTGCTGCAATTCGGCTTTGTTGGCGACGGGCAGCAGCAGGGCAAACTCTTCACCGCCAACGCGGGCCGCCAGCGCCTCGGGCGGGCAGTGCCGTTGCAACAGCTCGCCAAACTGCTGCAACACCCGATCCCCGATATCGTGACCGTAGTTGTCATTGATCACCTTGAAGTGATCGAGATCCAGCAGGATGAGCGCATGCCCCTCCCCCTGCTTCAGAAACAGCTGCTGATGAAAGTAGCGCCGGTTTGGCAGCTGGGTCAGATCGTCGAACAGCGCCTGCTGTCTGAGCTGGGTATTGATGTGGAAGAGGTAGTGCATGGTGCTCAGGATGCCGATGCTGCTGAGCAGGATGCCGCTGGAGCGCAGCAGATCCTCGGCATAGATGGCTAGCCAGAGTGGCTGTGCCACCAGCTCGTCCATGATGTCGACGGTGGCCCCTATGATCCACAACATCAGGCCGCAGGAGAGCAGGCGGTAGGTGTGGGTGGGCAAATGGGCACACTGCACCACCCAGAACAGGAACAGCATGGTGAGTCCGTTGATCACCTCAAAGCCAACGCTGATGACATGGAGGCGAGCGAACGGGAAATGGGGCAGCAGCAACAGATGAAGGGCCATGATGGCCAGCATCACTCCCCCCAGCAGCGCGATGTGGACACGATGCTCCCAGTCAAGATGGCGGTAGTGAGAGAGGCTGATGTAGAGACGATCGAACTGCATGGTGTTCCTCTGATTGGGCCTACCATCACCTTGCACACAAGGGGCTGTGTAATGGTATGCCTTAGTCGGATAACAGGAAACGGCGGGTCTCAGTGTAAACGAACAGGCCTGCAGCACGCGATATCGATGACGCCAGCTTGTGGGCTCGCGCCGGGTTTGCGCCCTTCTGGTGCGCGAACGATAGCCTGCCCTGTCACAGGGCGCCACTGGGCAGGTTAGCGCAGCGAGTGCGCCAAATTGGTGCGCCAATGATGCCATCCGCAGTTAATAACATGATTTAAAAGAATTTAAATTTATGGCCCGCTTTATGCTTTTACCTATCAGACAGTCTCTTGCAGTCATCGGCGGCAGACGCTGTGAACAGGACGTGGCAAGAGAGATCCCCGTGCCGGGCACGGTGTGATTCTGGCGGGTTGCAGCAACACCCTGCGGCTCGCCACAGATTCAATCAGGAAAACGGCGCCGGTCTCGGACCGGTACGACAGGGAAGGAGAGTGCTCTATGGTCAAAAAATGGATGATGGCGGGTCTGACGATGTTGCCTGCCTTGCTGGTTACCCCAAGTTGGGCCGATGAGGTCGCTCAGGTACAGGCTGCGGTGGCACCGGTTGCCACCATGACAATCAACAAGGGGGACAACACCTGGATGCTACTCTCGGCGGCACTGGTGATCCTGATGTCGATCCCCGGTCTCGCCCTCTTCTACGGTGGTCTGGTGCGGGCCAAGAACATGCTAAGTGTGCTGATGCAGGTCTTTACCCTGTTCTGCCTCATCTGCGTGCTTTGGGTGATTTACGGCTATTCGCTGGCCTTTACCGAGGGGGGCAATTTCTACGGCTCCTTCAGCAAGGTGCTGCTCAAGGGGGTGACGCCTGACTCCATCGCTGCCACCTTCAGCAAGGGTGTCGGTATCAGCGAGCTAATCTATGTGGTGTTCCAGGGGGCCTTTGCCGCCATCACCTGCGGCCTCATTGTGGGGGCGTTTGCCGAACGCATCAAGTTCGCCGCCGTGCTGCTCTTCTCGGTGATCTGGTTCACCTTCGCCTACATCCCGCTGGCTCATATGGTGTGGTACTGGGCGGGCCCGGATGCCTATACCAGCGCCGAGGCTGCCGCCACGGCGACCGCGACAGCCGGTTATCTGTTCCAGCATGGTGCGCTGGACTTTGCAGGCGGCACCGTGGTGCACATCAATGCCGCCGTGGCGGGTCTGGTGGGCGCCTATCTGGTGGGCAAGCGTCTGGGCTACGGTCGTGACCCCATGACCCCGCACAGCCTGACCATGACCATGATCGGTGCCTCCCTGCTCTGGTTTGGCTGGTTCGGTTTCAACGCTGGCTCCGCACTGGAAGCCAACGGTATCGCGGCACTCGCCTTTATCAACACCTGGGTGGCACCGGCTGCGGCTGCGCTCTCCTGGACGTTGGCCGAGTGGATGATGAAAGGGCGCCCCTCTCTGCTGGGTGCCGCCTCTGGCGCGGTATCCGGTCTGGTGGTGATCACCCCGGCGGCCGGTTTCGTCGGCGTGGGTGGAGGTCTGATTATGGGTCTGATCAGTGGCGTGGCGGGTCTGTGGGGCGTCCACGGTCTCAAGCGCCTGCTGGGTGCCGATGACAGTCTGGATGTGTTTGGTGTGCACGGGGTGTGCGGCATTCTCGGCGCCCTGCTGACTGGCGTCTTTGCCAGCCCGGATCTGGGCGGCACCGGGGTGTGGGACTATGTCACCAATCAGGTTGCCGAGGGTTACTCCATCCTGGCTCAGGTGAAGATCCAGGCTATCGGGGTGGGTGTCACCCTGCTCTGGTCCGGTGCCGTGGCGGCGATTGCCTTCAAGGCGGTCGACATGCTGGTGGGTCTGCGGGTGAATGGCGATGCCGAGCGGGAAGGGCTGGATGTCACCTCCCACGGCGAGAAGGCTTACAGCATGTAATCCCGAATACCAGACAACAAAAAACCGCCGGGATCGGCGGTTTTTTTATGACTCGAGCGCTGCAAAGCCTGAGTTCACACTCTTAGTTCACGACGGCCACGTTGATGCTGCCATTGCCCTGGGTCATGCGCACCCGCGCGCCCGGGGTGAAGGTGGGGCTGGCTTTCTGCACCACCACGATGGCTTCGCCATTCTCTTTCTTGATCTCCAACTCGACACCGTCGACCTGATTCATCTTGTTGCCGATGGCTTTGCCTGCCGCCGCACCGGCGAGCGCTGCGCCTGCTGCTGCGATATCGCGGCCGGTGCCGCCACCAACAGTGCTGCCAAGCAGGCCGCCGACCACGGCGCCACCAATGGTGCCGAGCAGGGAGTCCTCATCGGCCTGGATTTGCACCGGGCGAGTGGAGACAATGGTGCCGTAGCTGACGGTCTGCACCTGTTTGGCGCGATCTTTGGTGTAGACGTCGCCGGAGTAGGTATCACTGTTGGCACAACCGGTGATGGTGGTCGCGGCCAGCAAGGCAATAAGGGTCATACGCTTCAACATGGTGGGCCTCCTGGGCGGTATGCAATTAGAACGGTCAGGTTGATGAGGGCACTCTACGCCAACCTCATCACACATGAAATCGACAAAATGTAATCAATTATTCGTTCTGTAACTGGTTTTGTCCTTGAATCGCAGCTGTACCTGAGAGTTTTTTAGCCAACACCAGACGCGCCTCAGCGGGGCCGAAATAGTCGGCCACCTCCGCCACCAGTTGGTAGCCGAGCCGGTAATAGAGGCGCTGGGCCGGATTGGCCGGATCAACGGTGAGTCGCAGTTCGCCGATCTGTGGCTGTAGCGCCTGCTGGTTTTCCTCCATCTGGCGCATCATCCGCTCTGCGAGGCCAAAGCCGCGAGCCTCGGGCAGTACGGCCAGCGAGAGCACCCAGCCGTGCGACCGATTCTGACCAAAACCACCCAGTACATAACCCACCAGTTGCCCCTCGTATTCGGCTACCAACAACAGGTCGGGCCACAAATCCATCGCCTGACGGAAAAAGAAGGCGGGATAAACATCGTCGCCAAATACCTTGGCATCGATCTGCCAGATGGCGTGCATGTCGGCGTGGGTGGCGGTGCGTAGCAAAGGTGGGGTGTGGTACATCAGGACTCCATCGACAATAAACGGGTCGGCAAGGGCCGTTGACCTCGGAGTCAACGACAGAACAGGAGTCATAGGGTATCGGCCATCCCCTGCCGGATGCAAGGGAGTGGCGGCAGGGGCCGACTCTGGGGCAATTTGGGGGCGTTGCGCCAATCATCGAGCAGGTGGCGGAAGGTGAGCCAAGGGTGGTGCAGCAACATACGCGGGCCTCACCACATCATCACTGGCTGGTTTTGGGGGTGATACAGGTCAAAGGGGGATGAAAAACAGGGCCCGCAGGCCCTGTGTCATCAGATCAGGCTGGTTGCCTGCGCCAGCCAGGCGAGATCCTCGCCCTCGAGCAGCGGGCTCAGACGGCGGAACACCTCGACGTGGTATTCGTTGATCCAGCGGAACTCGGCCGGGCTCAGCAGGCTGCGGTCGATCAGGCGAGTATCGAACGGCACATAGGTCAGCCGCTCGAAGCCCAGCATCGGCAGCTCGCCACTCTGCTCCAGCTCGCTCACTACCACCAGGTTTTCGCAGCGGATACCAAAACCATCTTCCCGGTAGTAGCCCGGCTCGTTGGAGAGCACCATGCCCGGCTGCAGCGCCACCATGTTCCCTTTCGGGGCGATGCGCTGGGGTCCTTCGTGGACACTCAGGAAGTGGCCGACGCCGTGGCCTGTGCCGTGATCATAGTTGTAGCCGGCCTGCCACAGCGGCATGCGGGCCAGCACATCGAGCTGGATACCGGCAGTGCCACGGGGAAAGCGGGCCTGATCCAGTGCGATATGACCCTGCAGTACCCGGGTAAACATCGCTTTCTGCTCATCGCTCACCTCACCCACCTTGATGGTGCGGGTGATGTCGGTGGTGCCATCCATATACTGGGCGCCGGAGTCCAGCAGATAGAGGCCATCCTGGCCGAACGCACGCGGCACACCATTGGTGTGGTGGTAGTGGCACATGGCGGCATTGGGGCCGAGCGCGGAGATGGTATCGAAGCTCGGCTCGACGTAGTGCGCCTGCTCGCGGCGAAACGCTTCCACCTGATCGGCCAGGGTGCCTTCATCCACCCCCTCGAACTCGCCGGAGGCGACCAGTCGATCCAGCCAGGCGAGGAAGCGGGTCATGGCGACACCATCGCGCAGATGGGCGGCGCGCATGCCGGTCAGCTCGATTTCGTTCTTGCATGCTTTAGGCAGCATGGTCGGATCTTGGCCAGCCACCAGCATAGCGCCCGCCTCTTCCATAATGAGCTGGGTCCAGGCGTTAGCGCTGTCCGGATCGGCCAGCACCTTCTGCTGATCTTCACCGATGCGCTGCAGCACGTCACCCAGCTTGTCGATGGGGTAGACGGAGACGTCTTGGCCAACGTGTTGGGTGAAGGCGAAACAGTCGATTTTGTCGGTGTCGACGAAGAAATCCATGCTGGTATTGGCGTAGAGCACCGCAAAACCCAGCACCACCGGCAGGCGGTCGATGTCGCGGCCACGCAGGTTGAGCAACCAGTTGATGGGCTCGGCCTGGGTCAGCAGTACCGCATCCAGCCCGCGCTTGCGCAGATCGCTCGCCAGCAGTTCACGCTTGGCCTGACTGGACTGGCCCGCCAGCTCCTCGCTATAGAGGATGACCGGGCTCTTGGTCGGCTCGGGGCGATCGCTCCAGTGCTGGTCGATGGGATTTTGCTCGACGCGGATCAGCTCGATACCATGCTCGGCCAGCACGGCGTTGGCACTCTTGTACCAGCTCAGGCTGTGCAGACGGGGATCGAAGCCAACCCGTGAACCTGACGGCAACTGCTCGGCCAACCACTGCACATGGGGATGTTCAATGAGGTGGAGGAATTCAAACAGTGCGGCGGGGGTTTGCATCCGCGCCTGCACCGTGTAGCGACCATCGACAAAGAGGGCTGCCCGCTGGGTCATGATGATGGCGACGCCGGCAGAGCCGTTGAAACCGGTGATCCAGTCAAGCCGCTCGGCATAAGCGGGGATGTACTCGCCGAGGTGCTCATCATCGTGGGGGACGATAAAGGCGTCCAACTCCTGCATGGCCAGCTCGGCCCTGACTTGGGCGACGCGGGTTTCAATAATCTCGAAATGATTCATGTCGTTAGTGCCAGATGGTTGCTATATGAGTGTTCAGTTTTTATGGCCGCTGGCCAGGATCCGCTTGATCGACTGGCCTGCTGCTTCGATATGCTGCCTGAGCAGAACCACCGCCTCGTGCTTGCGCCGGGCGCGGCACAGTTCGAGCAATTGGGCGTGTTCACGCTCCGCCTTGTCCACGCCACCCAGTGCAAACAGCAGCTCGAAGCGGACATAGCGGTCACAGCTCAGATTGATCTGGGCGATGAGATCCAGTGCCTGGGGGCGATCGGCTGCCTGATAGAGGGTGGCGTGAAAGCTGTGGTTCAACTCGGCCCAATGTTCGATCTGGGTGCCTGACTCCAGGGCGTGATCAAACTGGGCGAGGATCGCCTCCGCTTGCGCGAAGGTGGCTTCCGTCATCTTGTCGACGGCGTGAAACAGGGTATCGGCTTCCAGCAGTGCTCGCAAATAAAAGAGCTCTTCGATGGCCGAGGCGTCCAGCATGGTGACCACGGCGCCGCGATGGGCCTCGAACTTCACCAGCCCCTGCGCTTCCAGCTGCATCAGGGCTTCGCGCACCGGAATGCGGCTCACGGCCAGCTCTTTGGCGATGGCATCCTGACGCAAGGGGGCGCCAGCGGGGAACTCCCCACGGAGGATCCGGCCACGGAGGTTTTCCATCACCATCTGGGTTCGGGTCTTGTAGGGTGGGGTCATGGTCGGGTCACGAGTGAGCGTTACAAAATTGTATATTGTATAAAGTTTAGCTGAATCTACCCCGTCAGGACTAGCAAGGCAAGGTTTCGGGGTCTGTCGCGGCGTAGCGGGTAGCGTTCGGGGCTGCCATAAAAAAAATGCCGGTCAGCGTGGCTGACCGGCATGATGTCATGGATACGAAGCGCGACTATTACAGTTGCGGGCCTGCCGCAACCAGACGTTTGCCTTCGTCGTTATCGGTGAAGCGCTCGAAGTTCTTGATGAAACGGCCTGCCAGATCGACGGCCTTGGCATCCCACTCGGCCTTCTCGGCGTAAGTGTCGCGCGGGTCGAGGATCGCCGGGTTCACATCGTGCAGCGCGGTCGGGATCTCCAGATTGAAGATTGGCAGCACCTTGGTCTCGGCCTTCTCGATGGAGCCATCCAGGATGGCATCGATGATGGCGCGGGTATCCTTGATGGAGATGCGCTTGCCGGTGCCGTTCCAGCCGGTGTTGACCAGATAGGCCTCTGCACCTGCCGCTTCCATCCGTTTCACCAGCTCCTGACCGTACTTGGTCGGGTGCAGGGAGAGGAAGGCTGCGCCGAAGCAGGAGGAGAAGGTCGGAGTCGGCTCGGTGATGCCGCGCTCGGTACCGGCCAGTTTGGCGGTGAAGCCAGACAGGAAGTGGTATTTGGTCTGCTCCTTGGTCAGTTTGGAGACCGGGGGCAGCACGCCGAAGGCGTCGGCAGTCAGGAAGATCACCTTGGTGGCGTGACCTGCCTTGGAGACCGGCTTGACGATGTTGTCGATATGATAGATGGGGTAGGAGACGCGGGTGTTCTCGGTCTTGGAGCCATCATCGAAGTCGATGGTGCCATCGGCAGCAACGGTCACGTTCTCCAGCAGCGCATCGCGACGGATGGCGTGGTAGATGTCCGGCTCCGCCTCTTCGGAGAGCTTGATAGTCTTGGCGTAGCAGCCGCCTTCGAAGTTGAACACGCCGTGGTCATCCCAGCCGTGCTCGTCATCGCCGATCAGCTGACGCTTGGGATCGGTGGAGAGGGTGGTCTTGCCGGTGCCGGAGAGGCCGAAGAAGATGGCAACGTCGCCGTCCTGACCCACGTTGGCGGAGCAGTGCATGGAGGCAATGCCGCGCAGGGGCAGGAAGTAGTTCATCATGGAGAACATGCCCTTCTTCATCTCGCCACCGTACCAGGTGCCACCGATGAGCTGCATCTTCTCGGTCATGTTGAAGGCAACAAAGTTCTCGGAGTTGAGACCCTGCTCCTTCCAGTTCGGGTTGGTGCACTTGGCACCGTTCATCACCACGAAGTCAGGCTTGAAGGTTTTCAGCTCTTCATCGCTCGGGCGGATGAACATGTTTTTCACGAAGTGTGCCTGCCAAGCCACCTCGGTGATGATGCGCACGGCCAGACGGGTATCCGGGTTGGCACCGCAAAAACCATCGACCACAAACAGGCGCTTGCCGGAGAGCTGTTTGGTAACCAGCGCCTTCAGATGTGACCATACTTCCGGGGTAATGGCTTTGTTATCGTTTTTACCCTGGTCAGACCACCACACAGTATCCTGGGTAGTGGCATCTTTGACGATATATTTATCTTTCGGGGAGCGACCGGTGAAGATACCGGTGTTGACGTTGACGGCGCCCAGTTCGGTCACCACACCGCGCTCGAACCCTTCCAGGTCAGCACGTGTCTCTTCCGCGAAAAGCTGCTCGTAAGAGGGGTTGCGAACGATTTCTTGGCTGTTTTTGATGCCGTACTGGTCCAGTCCTAATTGTTGGGCCAGGGTGGGTTCTGCCACGATTGTCATTGTATTCTCCTGGGTTCAGAGGTTGGTAGGGTTCTATCTGACGGTCATCCTATCACTTAGGTGGTAGAGTTTAGCGATCGCCATCAAACTTTATAAAATAGGGTATTTTTTTGTTATTAAAGTTAAAGGCGGGTTTTGCCCGCCTTTAATTAGTGTAACTGGTTTGCATCATTGCCGGGAGCCCTGCTGAACAGGGTTTCGACATCGATCCCATTAAATTGGTACTGGGCGCCGCAATAATCACAGTGCATGTCGATCTTGCCGAGCTCCTGCACCATCTCCATTACCTCTTCCTTTTCTATCTGCAACAGGGCCCCTTCGCAGCGCTCGCGGGAGCAGGTGCAGCGGAACTCGACCGCCTGCGGATCGAACACCCGCACCTTGTCCTGATGGTAGAGACGGTAGAGGATCTCTTCTGCCTGCAGGCCGAACAGCTCTTCATCCTTGATGGTGCTGGTGAGCTGGGTCAGGTGATCGAAATCGTTGCTGTGATCCTCGCTCTGGGCGGGCAGCTCCTGCAGCATGATGCCGGCAGCACGCGGTTCGCCTTCATGGTAGCCGGTACGGATCCACAACTTGGTGGCCAGCTGTTCGGAGCGGGCGAAGTAGTGCTCCAGGCAGCCCGCCAGGGTATCGGCGTCCAGCGCGATGATGCCCTGATAGCGCTCGCCCTGCTCCGGGGTGATGGTGATGATCAGCTGGCCGTTGCCAATCAGGCTCTGCAGCTTGCCATCGCTCGGCAGCTCGCCTTCATAGCGGGCCACGCCGCGCAGCTGCTGGTTGTTGTCACCATTGATCACGGCCAGACGCACCGGGCCATCGCCCTGCAGTTGCACTGTGATGGAGCCTTCAAACTTGAGGGTGGCGGTCAGCAGGCTGGTGGCGACCAGCAGTTCGCCCAGCAGTTTTTGCACCTGCACCGGGTAGTTCTGGGCTTCCACTACGTGGCGGTAGGTGTGATCCAGCTGGACCAGCTCGCCACGCACTTCGTACTCTTCAAACAGATAGCGATACAGCAGATCTTGGTTGCTCATCATGTATTCCTGGCTTTTCGGTGAGGTAAATCGGGCGGGCTGGGGTTGCTGCCAGCCCGGTATCAAATCGGGGTCGGTCAGTACTGTTTGACCTTGAGCAACTGGCGTCGCTCCTGCTTGTCGGGGCGGCGCTCGGGGCTGGGGGCAAACTGGCTATTGAAGCGGCGTGCCTCGCTGTTCTCGGCCCGTTTTTTCAGGCTCTCGGCGGTCTCTTCATAGAGCTGCTGGGCCAGCGGGGCCGATTTGCGCTGCTCGCTCAAGGCCAGCACCCGCACTTCCCGTTCGTCCTGTCCCTGCCAGAAGCGGATCAGTGCCCCCACTTCCACCTGTTTGCCCGGTTTGCTGCGCTGACCATTGTAGTGCACCTTGCCCCCGTCTATCTGATCCCGCGCAATGGAGCGGGTCTTGTAGAAACGGGCCGCCCACAGCCACTTGTCGAGACGAACCTCGAGGGCACTTTCCGGATGATTGGCCATGAACCGGCTCCATAACGGGGAAAAGGGGTGGTCGATTATACCAGAGGCGGGCCGCTGGATAGAAACCGGCCGGCAGCGAAGGCGTGCCCCGCTGTTGTCCTGACCACGCAACATATGGGCAGTTTGCTGATTAACAAGGGAAAAGCGGGGGATCTGGCCGTAAGGGGTAGATTGCCTGCCATATGTTGCATAAAAGATGTCGCCCCTCGCGGGGCGCCATCGTTCAGTGCAATTGGCCGGTCAGGTCGGTGATCAGAAGCGATCCTGCGGTTCGACTTTCTTCTCTTCCTTACCTTCGCTGTGGGCGATGGCGGTGCGGATGAGGTCAACCCCGGCACGGATAATCAGCACCCCCATGTTGACCAGCTTGACGCAGACCCACATGAAGGTGATGAGCAGGATCAGCTTGAGCACGGTCTGGAAGGCTTCCAGAAAGTTCTGCTCCAGCTGGGCGGTCAGGCCGTTGGCGCTGGTCATCAGCCAGGTGTAGACCTCGCGCACGAACGGGATGCGGCTTGGCATCTCCAGCACATCCAGTGCGGCAGGGAGCGCCTGGAAGATGACGATGCTGCCGAACAGGATCAAAATGACACCGATGGCGATGCCAAGGAAAAAGCCGAACTGTCTCATGGAGGGCTCCAGCGTTTGCTGCATGACATTGAAGATAGCCGCCAATAGTAGGGAGTGCCCTGCTTCATCGCAATCTTCCATGCACCGCCAGCGCGGTCGGAACGGCAGTGATCCGGCCGCTACCGTTGCCCAACTATCTGATTTCTGGGAGGCTTGTCGCCATTGTGCATAGGGAAAGCAAATTGATGTCGAGAACCCTCCTTTTACTGTTGCTGACGCTGGTTGCCGCTGTGCCTGCGGTGAGTGCCGAACTGGCGGCCCCCACGGCGGCCGCCTGCGCCATCCGCCATCAGGATCAACTGCTGCTGGTGCAGGATCGCATCTCCTCCCGCTACAGCCTGAGCGGCGGTTATATCGATGGCGGCGAGAGCCCGCAGCAGGCGGCGCTGCGCGAGCTGTATGAAGAGACCGGCTTGCACGGCGAAATCGTCGAGGATCTTGGCCGCTGGCAGAAAGCGCAGGTCTTTGCCTGCCGCACCTTGGAACCTATTGTCGCTCAGCAAGACACCGTGTTTGTCTCGATCCTGAAGGCCCCCAATCTGGGGGGCGAAATCCTTAACGCCCGCTTGATCGCGGTGGACAAGCTGCCCCGCGAGCAGCGCCGCTTCCCGGATCAGCTCGACTGGCTGCAAGCCCGACTTGATCAAGTGCCCGAGAGCGAGGTGCACTGGCAGGCCGATTTCGTGGCGCAGGGCAATGCGCTGCATCAGGCCGAGATCCCGCTGATGCTGCGCCTGCAGCAGTGGCTGGGGCCCGATGCGTGGTGGCTGTCGGTCAGCAATCTGTTTGGTTCAGGCGGCTTTCAGCTTGCCCTGATACCTTTGTTGCTCCCACTGCTGGGGTGGTCGCGGCTGCGCCAACTGCTGTTCGCCATGCTCTGGCTTGGGCTGCTGGTGCAAGCGGGCAAGGAGGGGATTGGCTGGCCACGCCCCTTCCATCTGCAACCGCTGCTGGCGGCCCAGAGCGTGCAAGGCTTTGGTATGCCGAGTGGCCATACCGCCTCGGCGCTGCTGTTCTGGGGGGCGCTGCTTGGTTGGCTATGGCCGACCCACCGCTGGCGGGCGATCTCGCTGGCGCTGCTGCTGGCGCTGGTCACCGGTCTGGCGCGGGTCTGGCTTGGGGTGCACTTTATCTCCGACGTGGCGGTTGGGCTGCTGATAGGCGGCTTGCTGCTGGCTGCTCGCCCCTGCTGGCGACTGGATGGGGGTGTGGCAGGCTGGCTGCTACTGATTGCAACCAGCCTGCTGATCGCAGGCTTGGCCCAGTCGGCCCATCTGGCCGGGATTGGGCTGGCAGCATTCGGCCTCTGGCTCGGTGGGCTGGCACCCTTGCCCCGTGACGGTTATTCGCCGCTGTTGACCGGTGGTGTGACGCTGGCGGGGGGCACAGTGATCGGGGCGGGACTGTGGGCGCTGCCACTGTTGACCAGCAGCTCGCTGGCCATTCTGCTTGGTCAGCTATCGCTCTTTTTCGGGCTGGGGCTCTGGTTGAGCGCTGGCCTCTGGTGGATACTCTCTTTCTTGCAATGCGACACACGACCCAAGGGCAACGGCTCTGACAAGGGAACGCTATGAATGTGAAAAAAGTGGATTTGGCCAAGATAACCCTGGGAGTGCTGTTTATCAGCATCCTGATTATCTCCTGTTTCATGGTATTGCAGCCCTTCCTGCCTGCGCTGGTGTGGGCCACCATGATCACCATCGCCACCTGGCCGCTGATGCTGATGATGCAACGGCTGTTGTGGGGCAAGCGTTCACTGGCAGCCCTGTTTATGACGCTGGTGCTGCTGCTGATATTTGTCATCCCGCTCTTTATGGCATTGGCCAATGTGGCGGAGAAGGCGCCGATGCTGATCGAGCTGGGCACCCATATCAGCCACTCACCACCGCCGGAGCTACTCTGGCTGCAACAGATCCCGCTGGTGGGCAGCAAGCTCTATGAGTTCTGGCAGCAAATTCTGGCGAGCGGTGGTCAGGTGCTGTTTGCCAAGCTGGCGCCCTATTTCGGTCAGACAGCCCGCTGGCTGGCCGCTCAGGCCGGTAATCTGGGGCTGCTGTTCGTCCACTTCCTGCTGACGGTCGGTATCTGCGGCCTGCTCTATCACTCCGGTGAAGTGGTGGCGACCGGCATTCGCCGTTTTGCCCAACGGTTGGCAGGCCAACGGGGTGACAATGCCACCGTGCTGGCCTCCCAAGCGATCCGCGCTGTGGCGATGGGGGTGGTGGTGACCGCGCTGGTGCAATCCTCGGTGGCCGGTGTCGGCCTGCTGATTGCCGGTATCCCCTACGCCATGATTTTGGTGGTGGTGATGTTCCTGCTGATCGTTGCCCAGATCGGCCCTTTCCCGGTGCTACTGGCCTGTATCGGCTACCTCTACTGGAGCGGCGACACCACCTGGGGCACCTTCCTGCTGGTGTGGTCACTGATTGCGGGCACCATGGACAACTTCCTGCGCCCGTTCCTGATCAAGCGTGGTGCCGACCTGCCGCTTATCCTGATCCTGGTGGGGGTTATCGGTGGCTTGCTGACCATGGGGATCATCGGTCTGTTTATCGGCCCCGTGGTGCTGGCGGTGGGCTACACCCTGCTGGATGCCTGGATCAAGGAAGATAACCAACCGGCGAGCGACGTCACCCCATCACCCAAGGCTGAGTGAAGATTTCGCCACAAATAGCGAATGCAACGAGCCGCCATCTGCGGCTCTTCTTTTGTTTATGGCAATAGCATCGGGTTGGTTGATGCCGTGGATGCCACGGCAAACAGGATGTTCAGCTTGGTTCCACCAGCGACACTCATCCCTCCGGCTTGCATCCCCCGCGACACAGGCGCAGACTGTTTGGCCTTGTTTTTATGCGATTCGATTCAAGGCAACCATCATGACTCCTGCCATCAATCTACTGAAGAAGCTCAAGATCCCCCATAAACTCTACCCCTACGAGTGCGAGGCCCACGACGATTTCGGCAAACATGCCGCGATCCAGCTCGGGTTGCCGGAGGCGCAGGTATTCAAGACCCTGATCGTCCACCACGACAAGCAGGCAGTGGTCGCCATCGTTCCCTCATCCTGCATGTGCAGCCTGAAGCAGCTGGCCAGGGCGACCGGCCTCAAGAAGGTGGAAATGATGAAGCCGGCGGAAGCCGAGAAGCTGACCGGCTATAAGGTGGGCGGCATCAGTCCGTTGGCCCAGAAGAAGCTGCTGCCCACCGTGCTGGACGAGTCGGCCATGCTGTTTGACGAGATCTTGGTAAGCGGTGGCAAGCGCGGCCTCTCGGTCGGCGTCGCACCGCAGGATATGCTTCGCCTTCTGAAGTGGATCGCCGCGCCTATCGGTGAAGAGTAAGCGGCGAAGCCTGATGCCTGCACACCAGGACGCGCTGCCTCTCGCGGGTGAGCCGCGGTCAGCCATCAAGACTGCGTGGTTCAGCCTTTCAGCCAGCTACGAATGCGGTTGGCATCACCGACCGGGGTGCGTTTGCCCACCGAGTTGAGTAGCACGATGGCGAGCTCGCGGCTGTCCGGTTTGGCGCGCATCACCAGACAACGGCCTGCTTCGTCAGTGAAGCCGGTTTTGGAGAGGCGCACGTCCCAATCCGGGTTTTTCACCAGCGGGTTGGTGTTGTTGAACATCAGGCTGTAGGCGGGGGTGCTGAAGCGCATCTCTCGGTTCTCATCCTGGGTGAACTGGCGGATCAGCGGCTGGCGATAGGCGGCGGCGGCCAGCTTGCCCAGATCCTGAGCGGTGGAGACGTTGCGGGTGGAGAGGCCGGTGGAGTCGTAGAAGTGGCTATTGCGCATCCCGAGCGCTCTGGCCTTGTTGTTCATGGCCCGCACGAAGGCGCTGCGCCCGCCCGGATAGTGACGTGCCAGTGCCGAGGCCATCCGGTTCTCTGACGACATCAGCGCCAGATGCAGGGCATCGCGACGGGTCACCTTGGTGCCCATGCGGATGCGGGAATGAGTGTGTTTGACCCGATCCAGATCGTTCTTGTCGACCGTGATGGTCTGGTTGAGATTCTGTTTGGCATCCAGCACCACCAGCGCGGTCATCAGCTTGGTGAGTGAAGCGATGGGACGTACCTTGGTGGCATTCTTCTGGTAGAGCGTCTTGCCCGTTTTTACATCCACGACCAGGGCGCTGCTTGAGCGTACGTCCAGTTTGGCTGGGTTGGGTGCCGCGCTGACCGCAGGCAATCCCAGCATTCCCATCAACCCGACAACTAGCGCTGCTGCGCGAATCCGACACCACATACAACCGACTCCATTCCCATCCAAAAAAAGGCGCTAGATTCACTCATTTTTACCCCGGCTTGACAAGGGCCGCGCGGGACTATTTCTGATATTTGCGCAAAATAGGCGATCAAAAAAGCCCTCTGGCGAGGGCTTTCGGGTCGGGCGTTGGGCGAGGGATCAATCCCGCGGCTGCGCGGCCTTGCGTTTGCTGATCCAGCGCCAGACCAGCGCCACCATACCACCCACCAGCAGAACCACCGGCAGATAGATGATGATGTTGAAGAACTGGGTCTGGTATTCGGCTGCCAGCTTGGTGTGGCTCAGGTAGTAGCCGGTGCCGACCAGCGGGCAGATCCACATGATGGAGCTGATCAGATTGACGATGAGAAAGCGCCCCTGCGGCAGCTCGGTGGCGCCGACGATATAGGGGTAGGCGGTACGCACGAAGGCGATATAGCGCGCGGTGATCAGGGTAATGATCCCGTACTTGTCCAGCAGGTGATAGACCCTCTGCTGGTGTCGCTCTTCAACATGGGACATCAACCGATGGTAGAGCTGGGTATGGCCGAGGAATCGCCCCTGCATGTAACCGAGCCAGGTGCCGACAAAGGTGGCCATGATCAGCAGCGGGATCACCCCGAGCGACAGCACATCCTGATAGATGAGCACACCGGTGAGGATCAGCAGGCTGTCACCGGGCAGAAAGGCGGTAGGAATGAATCCGTTTTCCAGTACCAGAAACATCAAAATCACACCACAGATCATGAAGGCCATCTTGGGATCGGAAAGGGTGTTCAAATCGTGATTCATAAAGGCGTGAGCCAGTTGGTAAAACTGCTCCATACTTGCAAACTCCGCAGGTTAGCTGGGTTGATCGGTCAAGGGCATGGCGAGCACCTTGTCGATGCGCAGGCCATCCATGTCAACAATTTCCAGTTGCCACTGTTCCAGTGTCACCAGGTCTCCGGTGTGTGGAACACGACCAAGGAGCAGCATGATAAGCCCTCCGAGGGTGTGATAGTGATGTTTTTCTTCTTCTGGTAGACGAACCAGCTCCAGACAGTCCTTCAACTCCGGCAGCGGGATCAGGCCATCGAGCAGCCAGCTGCCGTCGGCGCGCCGGAAAGCCCAGTTGTCACTGCCATCCTCCTGCTGGAAATCCCCCGCCAGCGCCTCCAGCAGATCCTGCTGGGTGACCAGCCCCTGCAATTCGCCATACTCATCCACCACCAGCACCATCTGCTCGCTGTGGGTGCGGAAGTGGTTGAGCAGCTCGACGCCGTTGAGGGTCTCGGGCAGCAGACTGCCCTCCTGGGTCAGGGCCGCCAGATCGATGGGCTCCCCCTTGATATAGGCGTGCAGCACCTTGCTGACGTTGATGATACCCACCAACTCTGACAGGTTGCCATCGCAGACCGGGAAATAGCTGTGGCGATACTCCACCAGTCGCTGCAGGTTGGCCTCCAGCGGCAGCGCCAGATCCAGATAGCGGATATCACTGCGCGGCACCATCAGGGAGGAGAGGCTGCGCTCGTCGAGACGGAACACGTTGCGCAGCATGGTGTGTTCATGATCTTCGATCACCCCGGCTTCCGATCCTTCCACCAGCATGGCGTGGATCTCCTCCTCGGTGACATTGTTACTGCCATTCTGGTTGACCCGCAGCAGCCGCAGGCTGGCATTGGTGGAGGCAGACAGCAGCCAGACGAAAGGGCGAGTCAGGGTGGCGAGTAAGTGCATGGGGCGGGCCATCAGGCAGGCGATGCGCTCGGCATTGAGCTGGCCGAGCCGCTTGGGCACCAGCTCCCCCACCACGATGGAGAGGTAAGTGACCACCACCACCACGATGACGGTGGCGATCAGGCCGCTGCTCTTGGCCGGGAGTCCCCACTCCTGCAACCAGAGCGAGAAAGGCTGGGCAAGTAGCGATTCGCCATAAATACCGTTGAGCAGGCCGATGCTGGTAATGCCGATCTGGACGGCAGAGAGAAAATGGGTCGGATCTTCGCCCAGTTTGAGGGCGATGGCGGCAGAGCGGCTGCCTTCAGAGGCAAGCTTGCCGAGGCGAGCCTTGCGTGCGGTGACGATGGCGATTTCTGACATGGCGAAGACGCCATTAAGCAAAATCAATCCCAGCAGGATCAATATTTCCATACCGCAACAGCACTCCTTGAGTGGATAAGATCGCTGGCAGTGTAATGAATTTGGCGGTGATGCGCTTGTGAAAGCGGGTGATCCGGCTCGCTAATTTGCTGACGAGAGTCCGCTATGGCGAGAAAAGGGGCAAGGATGGAACCAACGAGACGGAGCGCGCGGCGAGGTGGATGCCACGGGATGGAAAAGGGCGGGAAGTCCCGCCCTTGCTCATCACGGTTCAACCAACCCTCATCAGAACTGCTGGAACCAGCGCTGGATCTGGGCCGGATCCTTGCTCTGGGTCAGGGAGAGCATCAGCAGGATGCGGGATTTTTGCGGGTTGAGGGTACCGGAGGCCACGAAGCCGTATTTGGCATCATCGATCTCGGCATCCAGGGTGGTGGCGCCAGTCGGCACGCGGGCGGAACGCACCACCCGGATACCATCCTTGCTCGCCTTGGCCAGGGTATCGAACAGGGTGTGGTAGAGGTTGCCGTTGCCTACCCCGGCGCTGACGATGCCGTCGAACTTGGCATCCATCATCGCCTTGGCCGGCAGATCGGTGGCGTTGGCATAGCTGTAGACGATGCCCACTTGCGGCAGCTTGTCGAGCTTGCTCACGTCAAACGGCGTCTTGCTGGTGTGCTGGCGGGCCGGGCTGCGCTGATAGTCGATCTTGCCGTTGTGAATGTAACCCAGCGGGCCGAAGTTAGGGGAGGCGAAGGTCTGCACGCCGGTGGTGTTGGTCTTGGTGACGTCGCGGGCATCGAGCACTGTATCGTTCATCGCCACCATCACGCCACGGCCCTTGGAGGCGGGATCGGAGGCGGTCACCACGGCGTTGTAGAGGTTCATCGGGCCGTCAGCACTCATGGCGGTGGAGGGGCGCATGGCACCAACCAGCACTACCGGCTTGTCGCTCTTGACGGTCAGATTGAGGAAGTAGGCCGTCTCCTCCATGGTGTCGGTGCCGTGGGTGATGACGATGCCATCTACGTCATCCTTGGCCAGCAGCTCGTTGACCCGCTTGGCCAGTTTGAGCCACACCTCGTCGTTCATGTCCTGGGAGCCGATCTTGACCACCTGCTCACCCTGCACGTCAGCGACGTTCTTCATCTCGGGAACGGCGGCGATCAGGGTTTCGATGGCCACCTTGCCTGCCTCGTAGTTGGACTGGGTGGCCGACTGGCCTGCCCCGGCAATGGTGCCGCCGGTGGCCAGAATATGAACGTTGGGCAGGGCCATCGCCATCGGGGAGAGGGTCAGGCCAACGATGGCGGCGAGCAGGGTCTTGCGGATCGGTAGGGTCATGCTGCAAATCCTTATGGTTGGAATAATTGCAGCAATTTTGCCCATTTAAACAGCAATGTCTGTGATAAAACTCACCAAAATACCGATAAGAACAGATTTTTAACCTGTTTTATACCTCTATGGTGATAAATCAATCTACCTGAAAGCCCTGGGCTTCGATCAGGGCGATCAGCGTCTGTTGGTCGAGAGAGCCCTCCACCCGCGCGGTGCGGCTGGGGAAATCCACCTCGGCAGCGGTGACCTCGGGTCTGGCCAGCAGCGCTTTTTGCAAACTGGCGGCGCAGCCACCACAGGACATGCCGGACACGGTGAGTTCGATGGTCATGGGATACCTCCTCTGTTGATTGACTGTCAGCGTAATGCTGCCGCCTCCGGCAAGGTCAAGCAGTCAGTACATCATGCTCAGATAGTTCATCAGGGTTACTCCCAGCCGATGTGCGGATGAGGTCAGGACATCAACCCCAGGTAGTTCATCAGGGCGGCCCCCAGACTGGTGGTGATCAGCGAGCCCAGCGTGGTGGTGGCGATGATATTGGCGGCCAGCACGCTGTCGCCCCCCATGGCGCGGGTCATCACATAGCTGGCGGCGGCGGTGGGGGTGGAGCTGATTAGGAACAGGATGCCGAGCGCCTGCGGGCTGAAGCCCAGTGCCCAGGCCCCCATCACCAGCAGCACCGGGATGCAGAACAGCCGGTTGGCGGTAGCCCAGCCGGTCAGCAGGGCGCCGCCGCGCAGGGCCTTGAGGTTGAGGCTGGCGCCGGTGCAGAGCAGCGCCAGCGGCAGGGTCATGTTGGCGAAGTAGTTGCCGGTGGTGATCACCAGCTGGGGCAGCTCGATGCCGAGCAGGCCGAACGGCAGGGCCGCCACGATGGCGATGATCAGCGGGTTTTTGGCGATCCCCCTGAGGATCGGCTTGATCCCCTTGCTGCCACCAAGGCTGCGGGTCAGGGTGATCACCGCGAGCACGTTGTAGAGCACGGTGACCGAGCCCACCAGCAGGGCGGCAGCACCGATCCCCTCAGCGCCGTAGGCGTTCTGCACATAGGCCAGCCCCATGATCCCCATGTTGCCGCGAAAGCTACCCTGCACGAAGATGCCGCGCTGGCGCCGCTCGGGGATGAAGCGGGCCGCCAGCAGCTCTAGCAGCAGAAAGCCGGTGAGGGTGCCGAGCAGGCCATAGAGGATGAGCCAGGGGCTCGGCATGGTGGAAAAATCGGTGCGCACCATGCTGAGGAACAAGAGGGCGGGCAGGGTCACCTGGAACACCAGACGGGAGGCAGACTCGACGAAACTGTCGGGCAACAGACCCAGCTGCTTGAGCCAGATGCCAAGCAGCAGCACCACGCAGATGGGGCCTGTAATAGAGAGGGAGAAGTGCAGACTGGCCAGCAGACTCATGATGGATGTCCTGTGCGATAGACGGGGCCCGTGACGGAGAGAGATTGAAGCAGACTGGCCAATAGACCCATGATGCGCGTCCTGTGCGATGGCGAATGGCACGGCGTTCGCCGGGGCCAAAAGGGCATTCTAACGCCATGGGCTTGTATTCACAGGGGTTAATCACAACAATGTGGGCAATTCCACCGCCGAGCCCCTGTGAGCCACTTTATGGACAAAAAACTGACCATCCTCGATATCGCCCGACTCAGTGGCGTCGGCAAGTCGACCGTCTCCCGGGTGCTCAACCAGGACCCCAAGGTGAAGCAGGCTACGCGCGAGCGGGTGGAGCAGGTCATCGCCGAGCACGGCTTCGTGCCGAGCAAATCGGCGCGGGCCATGCGCAGCCAGAGCCAGCAGGTGGTGGGGATCATCGTCTCGCGGCTCGACTCCAGCTCGGAAAACCAGGCGGTGCGCGGCATGCTGGAGACTCTCTACCAGCGCGGCTACGATGCTGTGCTGATGGAGAGCAAGTTCTCCCCCTCCAAGGTGCAGGAGCATCTGGCGGTGCTGGAGCGGCGCGGGGTGGATGGCATTATCCTGTTCGCTTTCAACGATCTCGACTATGCCGCCATGGCGCCGCTGAAAGAGAAGCTGGTGCTGGTCGCCCGCGAATATCCCGGTTTCTCCTCGGTCTGCTTCGACGATGCCGGCGCGGTGTGTACCATGCTGGCGCAGTTGGCAAGCCGTGGTGCCCGCGACATCGCCTATCTGGGGGTGGATGCCTCGGATCTCACCACCGGCCAGCGTCGCCTCGACGCCTATCTCGCTTACTGTGCAGAGCAGGGGTTGCACCCGCGCAGCGCCCTCGGCGATCTCAGCCTGCAGAGCGGCTACCGGCTGGCGGCCGAGCTGCTTACTCCCACCACCCAGGCGCTGGTCTGCGCCAGCGATACCCTCGCTATTGGCGCGGCGAAATACCTGCAGGAGCAGGGGCGTAGCGAGGTGCTGGTGACCGGCCTTGGCAACAACCCCATGCTCAGTTTCCTCTTCCCCAACGCCCTTAGTCTCGATCTGGGCTACAAGGGGGCGGGTGAGCAGGCAGCCCGTCAGCTGCTCGATCAGATCGAGCAGGAGCAGCCGCCACTGGCAACCATAGCCCCCTGCCGAACCCTGTGAGCCCCATCACAACCAGCTGAACAAAAAACGCGCTTTTTGTGACCTTGGCCACGAAATGGGAACGTTCCCATTTTGATCAAGCGAGATTGTCGGCATGCTAAATGGGAACGATACCAAGAATGCTCGGGCCACAAAGAGTGGCCCTCAAGAGCGATGCAGACCACGATTCAATGGCGTCACAGAGGGAAGACCCATGTCCAAGATCAACGCACAGCACCTGGCCACCCTGATCGACAAGATCGGCGGCCAGGAGAACATCGCCACCGTCAGCCACTGCCTGACCCGGTTGCGCTTCGTCCTCAGCGATCCGGCCAAGGCCGACAGCAAGGCCATCGAAACCATCCCGGCGGTGAAGGGGAGCTTCACCCAGGGCGGTCAGTTCCAGGTGGTGATCGGCAACGAGGTAGAGCAGTGGTACAAGGCGCTGACCGAACAGCTCGGCGTCAGCGGCGGCAGCAAGGAGGCCGCCAAGCAGGCGGCGCGCCAGAACATGAATCCGCTGGAGCGGGGCATCTCCCATCTGGCGGAGATCTTCGTGCCGCTGTTGCCCGCCATCATCACCGGCGGTCTGATCCTGGGCTTTCGCAACGTCATCGGCGACATCAAGATGTTCGACGACGGTACTCATACCCTCACCGAGATCAGCCAGTTCTGGGCTCAGGTGCATGCCTTCCTCTGGCTGCTGGGCGAGGCGATCTTCCACTTCCTGCCGGTCGGCGTCTGCTGGTCTGCGGTGAAGAAGATGGGCGGTTCCGAGATCCTGGGTATCGTGCTGGGCATCACGCTGGTGTCGCCGCAGCTGATGAACGCCTATGGCATCGGCCAGCAGAGCCCGGAAGTGTGGGACTTCGGCCTGTTCGTGATCCAGAAGGTGGGTTATCAGGCGCAGGTCATTCCGGCGCTATTGGCGGGTGTATTCCTGGCCTGGGTGGAGACCAACCTCAAGCGGATCATTCCGGCCTATCTCTATCTGGTGATTGTGCCGTTTGTCTCGCTGCTGCTGGCGGTGATCGTGGCTCACGCCTTTATCGGCCCGTTCGGCCGCTGGATTGGTGAGGGCGTCGGCTTCGCTGCCAAGGCGGCCATGACCGGCTCCTTCGCTCCTATCGGTGCCGCCCTGTTCGGATTCCTCTACGCGCCGCTGGTCATAACCGGCATCCACCACACCACCAACGCGGTGGATCTGCAGCTGATGCAGAGCATGGGCGGCACCCCGATTTGGCCGCTGATCGCGCTCTCCAATATCGCGCAGGCTTCTGCCGTGGTGGGTATCATTCTGATTAGCCGCAAGGAGAACGAACGGGAGATCTCGGTGCCTGCCGCCATCTCCGCCTATCTCGGGGTGACCGAACCGGCCATGTACGGTATCAACCTCAAGTACAAGTTCCCCATGCTGTGCGCTATGGTGGGTTCCAGCCTTGCGGCCCTTATCTGCGGTTTCGCCGGGGTGATGGCCAACGGCATCGGAGTAGGCGGCCTGCCGGGCATCCTCTCCATTCAGCCGCAATACTGGGCGGTGTTTGCCATCGCCATGCTGGTCGCCATCGTGGTGCCGGTGGTGCTGACCCTGCTGGTTTACAAGCGCCAGCAAGCGGCCGGCAAGCTGGCCGAAGCCAGCGCCTGAATCTGATTGTCAGGGCGACCCAACGGATCGCCCTCTCCCATTTCAATTTGTGACAAGAGAAAGAGCCATGAGCCAAACACCCTGGTGGCAGAGCGCCGTGATTTACCAGATTTACCCCAAGAGCTTTCAGGATTCCGGCGCCCGTGGCACCGGCGATCTCAAGGGGATCATGGCCCGCCTCGATTACCTCAAGACGCTGGGGGTCGATGCCCTCTGGCTGACCCCGGTTTACGTCTCGCCGCAGGTGGACAACGGCTACGACATCGCCGACTACCTTGCCATCGACCCCGCCTACGGCACCATGGCTGATTTCGAGGCGCTGCTGGCTGCCGCCCACGCGCGCGATATCCGCATCGTGATGGATATTGTGGTCAACCACACCTCCACCGAGCACGCCTGGTTCAAGTCGGCGCTGGGGGACAAGAACAGCCCCTACCGTGACTACTACATCTGGCGCGATCCGGTGGATGGCGGCGTGCCCAACAACTGGCAATCCAAGTTTGGCGGCAGCGCCTGGGAGCTGGATGAGCTCACCGGTCAGTACTACCTGCACCTGTTTGCCCGCGAGCAGGCGGATCTCAACTGGGAAAACCCGGCGGTACGTGCCGAGGTGAAAAACATCATCCACTTCTGGGCCAAGAAGGGAGTGGATGGGTTCCGCCTCGACGTCATCAACCTTATCTCCAAGGATCAGGCGTTCCCGAATGACGAGATAGGCGATGGCCGCCGCTTCTACACCGACGGGCCGCGCATCCACGAATTCCTGCAGGATGTGAGCCGCGACGTGTTTGCCCCGGTGGGAGCCATGACGGTGGGGGAGATGTCCTCTACTTCGCTGGAGCACTGCCAGCGCTATGGCGCGCTCAATGGCTCCGAGCTCTCCATGGTGTTCAACTTCCACCATCTGAAGGTGGATTACCCCAACGGCGACAAGTGGACCAAGGCGCCGTTCGATTTCCTCGAACTCAAGCGTATCTTCAACCACTGGCAGAGCGGCATGCACGGCAAGGGGTGGTCGGCGCTGTTCTGGTGCAACCACGATCAGCCGCGCATCGTCTCCCGTTTCGGCGATGAGGGCGAGCATCGGGTCGTGGCCGCCAAGATGCTGGCCAGCACGCTGCACGGCCTGCAAGGCACCCCCTACATCTATCAGGGGGAGGAGATCGGCATGACCAACCCCGGCTATCAGCGCATCGATGACTATCAGGATGTAGAGAGCCGCAACATCTTCGCTATCAAGCAGGCCGAAGGAGTGAGCGAGGCCGAGATCCTGGCCATTCTCGGTGCCAAGTCCCGCGACAACTCGCGCACCCCGATGCAGTGGAGCGCTGCGCCCAACGCCGGTTTTACCAACGGGACGCCCTGGCTCAAGCCCGCCGCCAACTATTCCGAGATCAATGCCGAGGCGGCGCTGGCCGACCAGCACTCGGTGTTCTGGCACTATCGTGATCTCATTGCGCTGCGCAAGGCGCACCCCATCTTCACTCAGGGGGATTATCAGGAGTTGCTGACGGGGCACCCGCAGATCTGGGCCTATGCCCGCCGCGCCAACGGTCAGACCCTGCTGGTCGTAAGCAACTTCTACGGCGAGCCGGTTGAGTTTGCCTTGCCTGATGAACTGCAAAGCGGGCAAGGTCGGCTGCTGCTCGGCAACTACCCGGATAGCCCGGCCCAACCGCAATCGGCTATGCTGCGCCCTTATGAATCCCTGATCTGGCTGATGGAGTAGGTAATGGAGAAGGTGGTGCGTGGTGCCGAGTGGCAGAAGATGGTTGCGGGGGAGCCTTATGATGCGGGCGATCCCGAGCTGAAAGCGGCGCGCGAGCGCTGCCGCAGGCTCTATCACACCTTCAACACCAGCTGGCAGGAGAAACCGGCGCGGGATGCTTTGCTTCACGAGCTGCTTGGTAGTCGCGGCCAGGAGTGCGCTATCAATCCGCCGTTCTTCTGCGATTATGGTGCCAATATCTTCGTGGGGGAGAACTTCTACGCCAACGTGGGCTGCACCATCCTCGATGTCTGCGAGGTGCACATTGGCGACAACGTGCTGCTGGCGCCCGGGGTACAGATCTACACTGCGGCTCACCCGGTGGCGGTGGCGCCTCGCATCAAGGGGGTGGAGTTCGGCAAGCCGGTGCGGATCGGTCACAACGTCTGGATTGGCGGCTGCACAGTTATCTGCCCCGGCGTCACCATCGGCGATAACAGCGTCATCGGCGCAGGCTCGGTAGTGACCAAGGATGTGCCCGCCAACGTAGTGGCGGCTGGCAACCCCTGCAAGGTGCTGCGGCCGATGACGGCACAAGAGCTTGAAGGGGTCATCTAGCGGTGAACAGGGGCCATGCCTGTTGCGCTATCTAATTGATAAAAAAGCGACTGTCAGATTATTTTGCATTCAGTGCTTATGTTCAGGACCGCTCGGCCGATACTGTTGAGTGCAGGAGGAACCCAATGGATATATCAAGTTCTGCAAATGCGTCGTTTGGTTCTGCGTTGATGGCGGCCAGTCTGGCCAAGAAACAGCAAACTCAAGAGGGCGAAGCTGCGCTGAAGCTGCTGCAAAACGCAGCGCAATCAGCGCCGGTTGCACCGACATCGGCCAACTCTTCTCTGGGAAGCAAGATCGATATTCGCGTCTGACCCTAATGAAAAAGCCCCCATCTCGCGATGGGGGCTTTTTATTGCCGCCACCGTTCACGCACTGGCATTCAGCAGTTTGCCAACCCCCTCCCCCTTGCCATTGGGCAGGATCTGTTTAAAAGCGCCGAGCAGCTGATCGAGATTGAGATCGCTGGCACCAAGGGTGCCCTTGAGGGTATCGAGTTCGCTTTGCAGCGCATCGAGGCGGGTACTCTGGGTGCCGTTGGCCAACTGGCTACAGGCGCTATCGATGGCGGCAGGAAGGGATTGGCCGCTATTCTCCTGCCCCAGAGTCTGCATCAGCTCACCCATAAAGTGGTTGATGGCTGGGCGATTTTGCTCGCTATTGGCATCCTTGATGCCGAGTCGCTGAAACAGACTCTGGACGGTCGGCAGCAGGCGCTCCTCCTGCACGGTTTGCTGCACAGGCTGGGGATTGGCACTGCTGCCGAGCAGCTGACTGCCCAGCTTGAGGGCGATTGAGGCAAGGGGAAGCAGGGTACTGATCATGATATCTCTCCGCGATGGCAGCCCTTGGTGGTGATGTGAGAAGGAATGCATAAGCGGGGCCAGAACGATGAAAAAAACGCCAGCCATAGCCAACTCATTGAGCCGCCCCGCGATTTGAATCGCTGCCTCGTGCTTGGGCATGACCAAAGTGGGCATCAGGAGGGCATCGGGCGGCCAGCAACTGCCGCTGGGGATCAGCGCGGCAAAGGGGCATTGCCGGAGCAAACCGGGAGCGGCGGGATGTCCTTATTCTCCACGCCAGCCATCCCCGCAAGCACACCTTTTTCATTCATGAAACTTATGACCATTAAGAACATGTAAATTTTCTTATCTAACATGTTCGCGCATGATGGCTCCCAAACCGGATTTGCCGTTGCCGCTATGCTGTCCGGCAGCCGCTCCCCCTCGCCTCTTTCGATTCTGGAGTCGTTATGTCACTGATTACCCCCCATATCTCCCCCGAAGTCAGCCAACTGGCCCCCGGCTTTCGCGCCCTGAGCATCACGGTAAAGGCCGCGACCGTGGTTGACCCGAAGGTGGGGGCGCGCGCTCTTGATGAAGCCTGCACCGCCATGCTGAGCGCCGATGTGCCGTGGGCAGAGGCGCACATCGCTGCCTGGGGCGATCTGTTCAGAAAGTTCGGCGCCAAGCCGCAGCGGACTCCCTGCTCCGCCGAGGCCCTGAGAAAACGGGTCGCCCGCGACGGCAACCTGCCAGCCATCGATCCCGTGGTCGATCTATACAACGCCATCAGCATCCGCTACGCCATTCCGGTCGGAGGCGAAAACCTGCTCGCCTATGAGGGGCTGCCGCGACTGGTGGTGGCAGATGGCAGCGAGCTGTTCGATACCATGAAAGGGGGCGAGCCCGCCCACGAATCTCCGGAACCCGGCGAGGTGGTCTGGCGGGATGAAAAGGGGGTCACCTGTCGGCGCTGGAACTGGCGGCAGGGTGTACGTACCCGACTAAGTGTCAATTCGGGCCAGATGTGGTTCATTCTGGAGAGCCTGCCCGAGATGCCGCTGGCTGCCTTGTATGAGGCTGGAGATAAGCTGATTGCAGGACTGAGGGAGATGATGCCGGCAGCGGTGATCGCACAGAGCCTGCTCGGCGATGTTGAGTAAACCGAAGGACGAGCCAACTCGTCACCGATAGATACAGAGAGGGGCGCCGCAGCGCCCCTCTCTCTTTTCACCCTGCTCAGCCCAGCAGCAGATAGAGCTGGTGCGCCGCAACCCCGGCACTCAAGCCGCCGATGGTGTGGGCGACGATGGCGCGGGAGGTGAGGTGGCGATAGCCGAGGGCATCGAGCATGGCGGTGTGGGTGCTTAAAAAGCCGCTCCAGCACATCCCCATGGCGGTAAACACCGCGACCTCGTTACCGGTGATCCACCCCTTGGCGATAAAGGGAGGCACCAGCGACATGGCGGCACCGACCGCACCGAGCGAGGTAGCCGGGAAGGCGACCAGCTCCGGTTGTTGGAAGCCAAACAGCAGGTCAAACAGCCAGCCCACCTTAGCAGCCAGCACCGGCAGCAGCGCAACCCCCTGGAAGGCTTCACCGGTATAACCCTTCTCCCCCGGGCCGAAGGTCAGCAGCATCACGAAAGTGCTGATGATCAGCACCCCGGGGATCACCGCCATCCCCAGCTCCACGCCCGATTTGCCACCATCGAGCAATGAGTTGAGGATCCGCAGCCAGCCGGGGGCAGCCTCTTTGGTCACCCCAACCTTGGAGCCATTGCCCGCTGGTTGCTCATCGATCAGCACTTCCCCCACCAAGGGGCGGATCATCCGCTGCATCAGTCGGGTAGAGACCACCGAGCCCACCAGAGCGCCGAGCAGCCCGATCAGCGCCGCGCTGGCGGTGGATTCACCGCTCGGCAACTGCAGAGTGGCCATAAAGGTGACCACGATCAGCCCCATGCCAAAGGCGGTGCCGAAGTTAGTGAGCGACACCAGTTGCCAGGGGGTGAAGCCTTTGCGAAAGCGGCTGTCCTTGGCGAGGCTGATCACCGCCGGGTTGTCGGAGAAGAAAGTCATCAGCGCCGCCAGCGCGGTGCGGCCGGGCAGACGAAACACCGGCTTCATCAGCGGGGCCAGCAGTACCTCCAGCAGGCGGATCACCCCGAACTCGCTCAACAGCTGGCTCAGGGCGCCGGAGAGCACTGTGATGCCCATGATAAAGAGCACGGTATTGAGCAGCAGCTGGTGGGCGGTATTGAACAGGGTATTGACCATGGCCGAGAGGCCCATCTGGCTGCCGAGGTAACCGAACAGGCTGCCGAGAATAAGCAGCACCAGCACCGGCTCCAGCCAGTCCCGAATAGCGGAAAGTCGCCCCTTTGACTCTATAACTACATGATTTTCCATATCTATCCTGCGGTTCATCTGTGCGTGTGTGGTTGTTTTTATGGTTGTTAACGGGCTGGGCCCAATAGAAAAAAGCCCTTGTCTTGCGACAAGGGCTTTTTGAATTGGCTCCTCCTACTGGACTTGAACCAGTGACATACGGATTAACAGTCCGCCGTTCTACCGACTGAACTAAGGAGGAATTGTACTTCGGAGACCAGATATCGCTATCTCATCAACCTTAATTGGTGCCCAGAGACGGAATCGAACCGCCGACACGGGGATTTTCAATCCCCTGCTCTACCGACTGAGCTATCTGGGCAAATGGTGCCGGCTACCGGAATCGAACTGGTGACCTACTGATTACAAGTCAGTTGCTCTACCTACTGAGCTAAGCCGGCACACTTTAAACCATTGTGCATGAACAAATTTTTATTTCATGGCACCAAAATTGGTGCCCAGAGACGGAATCGAACCGCCGACACGGGGATTTTCAATCCCCTGCTCTACCGACTGAGCTATCTGGGCGTGGGCGCTATTAAACGGATTTTAAGGCGGATGGTCAACGGGAAATTTCACTTTTTGTCTCGTTCGTCTTTTTTTTGCGCAACATCGCCCATTTCTGCCACTTCCTCGGCACAGGCCGCGCCTTTTCGCCCCCAGACTCTGGGTTCCTCTCCCTTGAGCAGGCGGGAGATGTTCTCATGATGGCGGATCAGAATGAGGCAGGAGAGCAGCGAGACTGGCAGGGTATATTCGGGTTTGAGCAGGTAGGTAAAAAGCGGTGTCAGCAGCACGGTAATGATGGAGGCCAGTGAGGAGTAGCCGCTCACCAGCAGCACCAGCAGCCAGGTGCCGATCACGGCCCCCCCCATGGTGAAGCCGATGGGCATCATGGTGCCCAGTGCCGTGGCGACCCCTTTGCCACCGCGAAAATGAAAGAAGATGGGGTACATGTGACCGAGGCAGGCGGCGACCCCGATAAAGCCGAGGTAGACGGGTTTGATCTGCAGATACCAAGCGAGATAGACGGGCACAGTCCCCTTGAGGACATCGAGCAGCAGCACCACCAGCGCCGCCAGCCGACCACCAAGACGCAGCACATTGGTCGCCCCCGGATTGTGGGAGCCATGATCCCGCGGGTCGGGCAGACCACTGCAGCGGGAGACCAGCACAGCACTGGATAGTGACCCCCCCAGGTAGGCCAGAATAATCATCAAAATCGTCAGGGCCGTCATCTTGGTCGTTTTTACCACGATATGAATGGGGTATGATGCGGGCCACATACGCTGGCATGGGCCCATGCCCACCCAGAGCGCCTCGGCAAGCCTGTTGCCCGGCCAGCATCCCTGCGCTGTCATCACAGCCCATCAAGAGTAAAGAAGAAGTACAGTCATGGACAAGGTGTTTATTCGCGGACTCGAAGTTTTGACCACCATAGGTGTATATGAGTGGGAGAAAGGCATTCGCCAGAAGCTCCGTTTTGACCTCGAGATGGGGTTCGACAACCGCCCCGCCGCCGCAACCGACGACATCAATCTGGCACTGGATTATGCCGACCTCTCCAACAAGATTTGCGAGCATGTCAGCGGTAAGGTGGTCGAACTGGTCGAGACCATGGCCGAACAGGTTGCCATGCTGGTGTTGGCCGATGAGCGGGTGCAGTGGGTCAAGGTGACCCTCACCAAGCCGGGCGCCGTGCCCAATGCCGCCGGGGTCGGCGTCGAGATCCTGCGCCATCGCACGCCAGCCGCGAGCAGCAACTGATGACCACCCTCTATATCAGCCTCGGCTCCAACATCGAGCGGGATCGCCATATCCGTGCCGGACTCGATGCGCTGCACGCCGAGTTTGGCGAGCTGCGGGTCTCCCGGGTATTTGAAAGCGAGGCGGTCGGCTTCAACGGCCGCCCCTTCTACAACCTGGTAGTGGCGGCCGACACCGACCTGCCGCTGGCCACCGTCTGCCAGCGACTGCGGGCCATGGAGTTCGCCCACGGCCGCGAGCCAGATGCCAAAAAATTCGCCCCGCGCACCCTGGATCTCGATCTGCTGCTCTATGGCGACCTTGTCTGCGACACCCCGCTGGTGCTGCCGCGCGGTGAAGTGCTCACCAACGCCTTCGTGCTGTGGCCGCTGGCCGAGCTGGCCCCCGCCCTGCGCCACCCCGCCGATGGCCGCACCATGGGCGAGCTGTGGCAAGCCTATGACAAGGCCTCCCAGCAACTGCGCCCCATTCCCTTTCACTGGGAAGCGTGCGAATTGCAGCATCACTGATCCACAAGGGCGCCTCACGGCGCCCTTGTGGTTTATCGCGAAATGAAGAGGGCCCGACCCTGCGAGGCTGGCAGGATAGCGCCCACGACAGGAAAACCCCATGCCACTTGATACCATTCACCATTTCAACTGCCAGCTGCTGGCCGAACTGCCCCACCAGCGCTATGAGCACGAACCCATCCTCGATTACGCTACCGACGAACGGGTCAAGGCCCGCCTCGGCTGGCAGGCGGAGTTCAGCAAGACCCTGTTTCTCAAGTTCAAGGATGGCCGCTTCGCCCTGCTGCTGACCCACAGGGACGGGCGGCTCGACAACAAGGCGGTCAAGGCCGCGCTCGGGGCCAAGCCCTCCATCTGCAGCGCCGAGGAGATGCAGGCGGAGATCGGCTGCCTGCCGGGGGCCGTCTGCCCCTTCCTGCCGCGCGCCGATATTCCGCTACTGGTTGACCCGCAACTGCTCAACCACACCGCCTTCACCTGGACTCCGGGCCACCCGGATCAGACCTTTCTGCTGGCGACCGTGCATCTGGCCGGGGTGCTGGCGCAGCTCCCCTGCGAGGTCAGCTATCTGCCTGCCCCGACGGCGTAGCCCCATCGCGCGCCAGCTGGGCGAAGATCAGTGCCGCCAGCATGGAGAGTAACCCGACGCAGAGGTAGGTAAGGTGGAATCCTGCCAGCCACTGGCCGTTGGCGGCTGAGGTGCCCGCCGAGAAGAGCCCGAGCAGGCTGGCGGCGATCGCCACCCCCAAGCTCATGGAGAGCTGCATCACCACCGAGAGCAGACCGTTGCCGCTGCTGGCCAGGGCCGGGCTCAACTCCCGCAGGGTCAGGGTATTCATGGCGGAGAACTGCAGCGAGTTGATGGCGCCAAAGATCGCCAGCCAGGCAAGCAGGACCCAGTGCGGCAACTGGTTGTCGATCAAGTAGAAGCTGGCGATCATCGCCCCCAGCAACAGGGTGTTGCCGACCAGAATACGGCGATAGCCCACCTTGGGAATCAGCTTGTTCACCAGCGTCTTGGTCAGCATGGCGCCAATCACGGTGGGGATCATGGTCATCCCCGCCTTGCTCGGCGAAAAACCAAGCCCCAGTTGCAGAAACAGCGGGGTGAGGAACGGCATGGCACCGCTGCCGAGGCGGGCAAACAGGTTGCCCCAGATGCCGATAGCGAAGGAGCTGGTTTTGAACAGCGCCAGACTGAACAGCGGCTGCTCCGCATTGGCGGCATAGAGCCAGTAACTCGCCATCGCTGCCAGCCCGAAAATGAGCGCAAACAGCGCCCAACCGGTGGAGATGCTGTGCTCCCCCAACCCCTGCAAGCCGACCGACACCAGTACCATGCCGACACTGAACATCACAAATCCCTGCCAGTCGAAACGGGCGGTCTGTTGGCGCAGCTCCGGCATAAAGTGCCAGCTGGCGAGAAAGCCGAGCAGCCCCACCGGCAGGTTGATGAGAAACACCCAGTGCCAGCTTGCCACCTCCACCAGCCAACCACCGAGCGCCGGCCCCATCAGCGGGCCGAGCAGCCCCGGGATGGTGACGAACGACATCACCCGCAGCAGCTCGTGTTTGTCATAGACCCGCAGCACTGCCAGTCGCCCCACCGGCATCAGCAGCGCACCGCCGATCCCCTGCAACACCCGGGCCGCCACCAGCATGAAAAGGGTGTTGGAGGCGGCGCAGGCGAGCGAGCCCAGCGTAAAGAGCGAGATGGCGGCCAGATAGATGCGGCGGGTGCCGAATCGGTCCGCCAGCCAGCCGGAGGCCGGGATCAGCAACGCCACTGTCAGCATGTAGGCGATGATCACCGACTGCATCTGCAGCGGGCTCTCCCCCAGCGTCTCGGCCATGCTCGGCAGGGCGGTATTGAGGATGGTGGCATCCAGCGCCTGCATAAAGAAACCGACTGCCGCCAGCAGGGGCAACCACTTGCGCTGGGCAGGGGTCACCCCGAGTGAAACTTCCGCCATAACAAACCACCTCCACTTCGGGAATAAAAAAGACCCGCTCTCGTTGTTACGGGCGGGTCATGACAGACATCAGGCGTCCGGTTGGCCGAGCATGGCTTTGAGCCGCTCTTCCAGAGTGGGCTCGGGGGCCTTGAGGGTCGCCATAAAGAGCTGCTCGATACCGGCCTTGTCCTGACTCTTCACGATAAACACCAGTCTGGACTGAGCCTTGCCCTCCGGCCAGTCGCCCAGCGCCTGCAGCGGATAGAGCTGGCCGTGAACGCCGTGGATCACCACCGGCTGGCTCTCCCCTTCCAGCTGCAAGATCCCCTTGAGGCGCAGCAGGGCATCGCCATATTGCGCCTGCACCGCATCGATGGCGGCCAGCAGACGAGAGGGCTTGAGCGGCTCACCGATACGCAAAGAGAAACTCTCGATGCTGCCGTGCTCGAAGTGGGTGGGCGCCGCGGTGCCCACCTTGGCGGCGAACGGTTGCATCTTCGGCTGCATGGGTGACGCCAGCCCCTGCTTGGGGGATTCGGTGCGCAGCCAGGCCAGCAGCTGGCGCACATCGCGCCCCGCTGCCTCATTGTAGGCGCCCAGCTTATCCAGCACCGCTGGCGACAGTTCGCCATTGGTCACCCGCTCGATGGGGGCGGCCGGATTGAGGGCCGCCAGCTGGGCTTCGACCCGCGCCAGTTGCTCGCTATCAACCAAATCGCCCTTGCTCACCACCAGCAGATCCGCCAGCGCTACCTGCTTCACCGCCTCATACTGGGCCGCCAACTGCTGCTCGATATGACCGGCATCCACCACGGTGACGGTGCCATCGAAGCGGTAGCGCTGAGCGATAAAGCCCTCTTCCCTCAACGTGAAGAGCACGGGGGCCGGATCCGCGAGGCCAGTGGTCTCGATAATCAGCCGCTTGAACGGTTTGATCTTGCGCTGAATGGCCTTCATAAACAGCCCCTGCAACGCCTCCACCAGAGAGCCCTGCACCGAGCAGCAGATGCAGCCGGAGTCGAGCAGCATCACCTGCTCATCCACCTGTTGCACCAGATGGTGATCCAGCCCCACCGAGCCGAACTCGTTGATCAGCACTGCGCACTCGCCAAGCTCCGGCTGCTTGACCCAGTGGTTGAGCAGAGTTGTCTTGCCGCTGCCAAGAAAGCCGGTCAGCAGGGTCACAGGGATACGAGTATCTTGCATATCGGTCATGTCAGATCCTTACCGGTTTGCAAACAGGTCGCTGAGCCAGCGGTTTTCAAAGCGGCCATGGGGGTCGAGCTCGGCTTTCAACGCCACGAAGTCGTTCCAGCGCGGCAGCAGGGCCGGGAAGTCGTAGAGATCCATCACCAGATGCTTGCCAAAATGGGGAATACCGCCAAGCGGCACCAGCAGTTGCTGCAACTCGCGCATCTGCTCCATGGAGCCGTTGACGAAGGTGCCGTCCGCCGCCAGATAGACCAGAAAACCGATCCAGCAGACCGACTGATCATAAGCTGCACTGAGCCAGGCCTCTGAAGGGCCGGTGCAGCGCAGGATAAAGGGGTAGTGCAATACGCCCGGGTTGGTCTGCTGCCAGGCCTGCAGGGTCTCCAGTGCCTCGTTCATCCGATGGAGCGGTACCGCCACCTCGCAGTTGATCTGGGGGGCAGGGATCCCCTTGCAGAGGATCTGGTAGACGTTGCCCACCAGATCGGAGGCATCCTTGAAGCGGCGCACCGTCTCGAAGTGCTCCCCCGCCAACGCCTCATCCTTGGTGTCTTTGGCCATCTTCTGCAGGGTGGCGTCGATCGTGGCATTAAGAGCAGCGTTCATGCGGGTGTCGATATCGCCATCAAGCAGCAACGGCTCGCTGCCGCCAGCGCGGTAGCGGGCAACCTCCTCATCGGAGGCGGGATCCACCAGCCAGATGTGGCTCTCGCCGGTCCAGGCAAACCACCAGCTCTTCACAAAGCCGTGCTCGCGGTTGAGCCGCTCGTTGTGCTCCAAGAGGAATGGGTAGTCGGTGGTGAACTTGGTGCAGCGCATGATGCGGTTGGGCACGGTACGCAGTGTGACGTCGAGCAGGATGCCGAGCATCCCCATCCCCATCACGAAGGCGCCGAAGCGCGGATCTGTGCGATCCACCCGGATGATGTCGCCATTGGCCAGCATCAACGTCATCGCCGCCACCGCATCGCACAGGGCAGACTGGTGCAGCCCCTGACCGTGGGTGCCGGTGCTGAGGGCGCCGCCCAGGGTCTGGATGCCGATAACGCCGGGGGATGCGGGCAGCATCCGCTCCATGGCGATCAGCTCGGCGTAGACGGTATCGAGCGGCGTCCCCGCCTGATAGGTCACGGTATCGGCCGTTTTCGCCAACTGGCCGCGTAGGTGGTGCAAGTCCACCAGCAGCGCCTGACTGCCCTCGGCATAGACGCTGTGAATGGGTTCAAAAGAGAGGCCGGAGCCGATAAGGCGCAGCTTGCGCTCGGGGTGTTCCCGCAGCAGCGCCTGCAGCTCATCGCGGGTTTTCGGGCGCCACACCTGATCCAGCGCCCCGAGCGGGTTGGTTCTCGACCAGTTGAACAGCACCTCCCGATTACCGATCGCCTTGATGCTGTGAAATGCCTGGAACTGCACCGTCATACCACCCCTAACACTGGTCGCTTGAGAAAAGAGCGTCAATTCTACCGAAAATCACCGAAAGAGGGACAAAAAAGCGCCCCGGCATCGGCCGGGGCGTGTCAGAGGTATAGGCTACGGCCATGATTGCCGAGCCATTCAGGCTGGGATCCGCCTTATACCGCTTGCTGCAGGATCACCGCATCGGCCTTCTTGGTGTAAGAGGCGATTTCGTTGAAGTTGAGGTAGCGATAGGTATCTGCCGCAGTGGCATCGAGCGCCTTGGCGTATTGCAGGTACTCTGCCACGGTCGGGATCTTGCCGAGGATGGCGGCCACCGCTGCCAGCTCCGCAGAGGCCAGATAGACGTTGGCACCTTTACCCAGACGGTTCGGGAAGTTACGGGTGGAGGTGGAGACCACGGAGGCCCCTTCCGCTACCCGCGCCTGGTTACCCATGCAGAGGGAACAACCCGGGATCTCGATGCGGGCACCGACCCGGCCGAAGATGCCGTAGTAGCCCTCTTCGGTCAGCTGATCCTTGTCCATCTTGGTCGGTGGCGCGATCCACATGCGGGTCGGCAGCTCGCCCTGATACTTCTCGAGCAGTTTGCCGGCGGCGCGGAAGTGACCGATGTTGGTCATGCAGGAGCCAATGAACACCTCATCGATCTTGTCGCCAGCCACGTCGCTCAGCAGACGGGCATCATCCGGATCGTTCGGCGCACAGAGGATCGGCTCCTTGATGGTGGCCAGATCGATCTCGATGATTTCGGCGTACTCGGCATCCTTGTCCGCTTCCATCAGGGTCGGGTTGGCCAGCCACTCTTCCATCCCCTTGATGCGACGGGTGATGGTGCGTACGTCGCCGTAGCCTTCGGAGAGCATCCATTTCAGCATCACGATATTGGACTTCAGATACTCGATGATCGGCTCTTTATCCAGCTTGATGGTGCAACCGGCAGCGGAACGCTCGGCGCTGGCATCTGCCAGCTCGAACGCTTGCTCTACTTTCAGGGTCGGCAGACCTTCGATCTCGAGGATGCGGCCGGAGAAGATGTTCTTCTTGCCCGCTTTCTCGACGGTCAGCAGCCCTTTCTGGATGGCGGCGTAGGGGATGGCATGGACCAGATCACGCAGGGTGATGCCCGGCTGCAGCTCGCCCTTGAAGCGCACCAGCACCGATTCCGGCATGTCCAGCGGCATCACGCCGGTAGCGGCGGCGAACGCCACCAGACCGGAGCCCGCCGGGAAGGAGATGCCGATGGGGAAACGGGTATGGGAGTCACCACCGGTACCCACGGTATCCGGCAGCAGCATGCGGTTCAGCCAGGAGTGGATGACACCGTCACCCGGACGCAGGCTCACACCGCCGCGGTTCATGATGAAGTCCGGCAGGGTGTGGTGGGTCTGCACGTCGATGGGCTTGGGATAGGCCGCGGTGTGGCAGAAGGACTGCATGGTCAGATCGGCGGAGAAGCCGAGGCAGGCCAGATCTTTGAGCTCGTCGCGGGTCATCGGGCCCGTGGTGTCCTGGGAGCCGACCGTGGTCATCTTGGGCTCGCAGTAGGTGCCCGGGCGAATGCCCTTCACGCCGCACGCCTTGCCCACCATCTTCTGGGCCAGGGTGAAGCCCTTGCCGGTGTCGGCGACAGGCTGCGGACGACGGAACACGGTGGAGAACGGCAGACCCAGCGCCTCGCGGGCCTTGTCGGTCAGGCCACGACCGATGATCAGCGGGATACGGCCACCGGCGCGCACTTCGTCGATCAGCACGTCGGTTTTCAGTTCAAACTGCGCCAGCACCTGTTCGGTGCCGTGTTTGCAGATCTTGCCGGCATAGGGGTAGATGTCGATCACATCGCCCATTTCCAGCTTGGAGACGTCCACTTCGATGGGCAGGGCGCCGGCATCTTCCATGGTGTTGAAGAAGATCGGGGCAATCTTGCCACCCAGACAGACACCGCCAGCGCGCTTGTTCGGCACGAATGGAATGTCGTCGCCCATAAACCAGAGCACCGAGTTGGTGGCAGATTTACGGGAAGAGCCGGTACCGACCACGTCACCCACATAGGCCAGCGGGAATCCCTTCTCTTTCAGGGCATCGATGGTCTTGATGGGGCCGACAGCGCCATCCTTGTCGGGGGTGATGCCGGGACGGGCGTTTTTCAGCATCGCCAGGGCGTGCAGCGGAATATCGGGGCGGGACCAGGCATCCGGCGCAGGAGAGAGGTCGTCGGTGTTGGTTTCGCCGGTCACCTTGAACACGGTGACGGTGATCTTCTCGGCCAGCTCCGGGCGCGAGAGGAACCACTCGGCATCGGCCCAGGATTGCATCACCTGTTTGGCGTGAGCATTGCCCGCTTTGGCCTTCTCCTCCACGTCGTGGAAGGAGTCGAACATCAGCAGGGTGTGGGAGAGCCCCTTGGCGGCAAGCGGCGCCAGCGTGGCGTGATCCAGCAGGTCGATCAGCGGCTGAATGTTGTAACCACCCTGCATGGTGCCCAGCAGTTCAACGGCTTCGGCGGAGCTCAGGATGGGAGAGTGGGCTTCGCCCTTGGCGACAGCGGTGAGAAAACCGGCTTTGACATAGGCCGCTTCATCAACACCGGGGGGAATTCGGGAAGACAACAGCTCTTTCAGAAAATCTTGTTCGCCAGCGGGCGGGTTCTTGAGCAATTCAACCAGGGCGGCGACCTGCTCTGCATCCAGAGGTTTGGCAACCACGCCCTCAGCGGCACGTTCTGCGACGTGTTTACGGTATGTTTCAAGCACGACTAATTCCTCTTTGGTCTTTTTTTGGGGTTCGCCCACGCTCGCGGCGATCGTCCTTGCGGGACACCCCGTAGGGTGCTCCCCACTATATAAGTTTTAACGACTAATTAAAATCCAAACCCTGTTTACTTATTCATCACAAAATCGTAACCAACTAAACAGGCAGGCATTTTTTGAAAATTAATTGACTGCCACCAACCAGAGTTAACAAATTGGCATCATTTCAGCATTATTCGAACGTACTGCCCAATTGCAGATAGAAGACGTCATTGCCCCCCTCCGCCATGCCGTAGCCAAGGAACACCGGGCCAAGGAAGCTCTCCACCCCGACATACACCGAACCGGCGGTAAACGAGCTTTCCAGACTGATATCCTCACCCTTGTTCCAGACCCCGCCCTGCTCCAGAGATCCACCCAGATAGAGCGGCATCTTGAGAGCACCGAAGTCATTGTCCGCCACCCGATAGATGTAGCGCAGGCCGCCAAGCAGGCTGTAGCGGCCGCTCAGCTGGTAGCGCTGGAAACCGGAGAGACGGAACAAGCCACCCAGATCCTGAATATGCAGCGGCACCACCTCTTCACTGCCCGAGCCCCCCCCTTCTAGGATCAGGTTGAGGCTATGCCGGTCCCATGACCAGGGCTTGATCATGGAGAGGTGATAGTTCCAGCCTTCACTGCCGCCATCTTCCGGCGTGAGACCCTCCACACTGACGTGGGCGTGGCCCAGTTTCATGTCCCATTTCACCCCCTGATAAGGGAAATAGCGGCTATCCAGATTGTCGTGTTCAAAGCGGACATAGGGGCCCCACGCCATGGCATCCATCTCGAGCCCCTTGACGTTCTTCACATCAATCGTGCCCAGCTGTCCCGTCAGCCCCATCGACAGCCTGCTCCAGGGCTGGCGGTTCCAGCCCACCGCCAGATCCGCGCTGAAGAAGGAGTATTCGGAGTCGAGATAGCTTCTCGCGACCGTCTCGGGATCCGGATTGGGGAAAAACAGGCGACGCAGGGTTTGGTCATAGGCCAGACTCGCCTCACCATAGAAGGTCTGGGAGGGTTCGAGCGGGGTATAGAAGTCGGTCTTGATATGTTTGGCCGTACCCAGTGACGCCTCGGTCAGCCACTCGGCCCCCCACTCGTTGACGTTGGTGAGGGTGTAAGAAGTACCGACGTTGTAGTTGGAGGTGTTCTCGAAGTCATCGGTGAAACCAAACTGGAAGTTGAGGTAGCCCGGCCCCCAGTTCTTCTCGCTGGCATCCACCAGCAGCACGTTCTCCCCATCGCGCTCCTCTACCTCATAGGTGATGCGGTCAAACGACTCAAGGGCATAGAGGCGGCGAATGCCCGCCTCCAGACTCTCGTTGGTTTGCACCTTGTCCGGCCGCACCTTGAGCATGGCGCGCACCGTCTCGTCAGAGAGGCGTGACTTGTTGATGATCTCCACCTTGTCGATGAAGTAGGCGGGCTGGCCACTGCGCTCGGCACGGCGACTCAGCTTCTGGTTGCGATAGGCGTTGTACTGCGCCTTGGTGAGCGACAGCTTATCGAGTTGCAGCGACGCCTTGTCAGCTGCAGCCTCACCCATCTTGATCCCCTCCGGCATGCGGGCAAAGTCGGCGATCCCCATATCGCCAAACTCGGGCACCAGCAGAATATCCTTGGGCCCCATGAGTGCCTTCTGCTTGTCGGTGCCCACCTGGGTCATGTAGGTGGTGAGCTGATCGATCATCGCCAGACCCGACTTGAGGGACTCGCGGGTACGCAGCTTGGCGCCGATATCCACCGCGATCACCACATCGGCCCCCATCGCCTTGGCGACATCGACCGGCATGTTGTTGACGCTACCGCCGTCCGCCAGGATGTGCCCCTCCCACTCCACCGGCTTGAGCGCGCCGGGGATCGACATGGAAGCCTGCATCGCCTTGGCGAGGCTGCCGTGATCCAGCACGAAGGGGGTGACCGTCTCCATATCGGTCGCCATGGCGCGGTAAGGGATGGCCAGATCGTCAAAACTTACCTGCACCGGCAGGTTGGAGGTGGCCCCCCGCAGCAGACTGGCCATGGATTGGCCCTGGAAGAAACCGTCCGGCAGCTGGGTGGTGTCACCATTCACCCCGATGTCGGTGCGCAGCTGATACTGCTCGTTCTGCTGCTTCTTGCGCAGCGACAGCTCGTCGCGACCGACCTTGTCCTGATACCCCTTGTTCCAGTCGATAGCCAGGGTGGTGCGCTCCACCTCCTCGGCGCTGAGCCCCATGGCGTACATCCCGGCCACATAAGAGCCCATGCTGGTACCGACTATGATGTCGACCGGGATGCGCTTCTGCTCCAGCACCTTGAGAATGCCGATATGGGCCGAGCCCTTGGCGCCGCCGCCGCTCAGGACCAGTGCCACCTTGGGGCGGCCACCATCAGCGGCCTGCACCAGCAGCGGCATGGCCGCCAGCATTACCAAAAGCAGACGGGTCCATCCCGCACCTAAGCTGCGCATCATTTTTTCCATATTATTCAGAGGGTCAGTCACCAGGGATGGCCTCTACTATAAGGGGCCGGGCCGTTAGCGCAACCGTCAATCCGCATCCCGAATGGCCAGCTCGTGGGAAGTGCGCGCCGTCGCCCCCGTGAGCGCAAACGTAATCCACAAATAAAGGGCCGCCAGCCTCATGGCCGGGGCTGCGCTGCCGCTAATATGAGCATCGTCAATCCTCCACCTTTTGAGCACGTTTATGCTGGCAACCCTTACTCTCAAACAGAAAATACTGGCCACGGTCACCCTGGCAGTGGTCGTCTCATGCCTGCTGGTAGGCTACTTCAGCCAGCGCTCGGCGCAGCAATTGATAGAAACCCGGATGTTCGAGCAGGAGCTGCCCAACCTGACCCAGCGCATCGGCAAGGAGATCGAGAAGGATCTCACCTCGGTCGCTGGCGCCGCCAGACAACTGGCCAACGATCGCTTCGTGCTGGACTGGGTGGCCCGCGGCATGCCCAAGGAGCAGGAAGCGATCCTGATCAACCAGCTCAAGGACATGGCGGCCCAATACGGGCTGGTCACCGCCTCTTTCGCCGATCGCCAGACCGCCGCCTACTACAACCAGGATGGCTTTCTGCGCAACCTGACGCCGGAGCAGGATGCCTGGTTCTACGGCTACACCAAGAGCCAGCAAGACCTGATGCTCAGCATCTTTCGCGAGAGCAACGGCGAGGTGAAGCTGTTCGTCAACTTCCAGCAGCTTAATGGTCGTGGCCTCGCCGGCCTCGCCAAGTCCCTCGACAGCATGGTCAACATGCTCGCCAACTTCCGCATCGGCGACAGCGGCTTGGTGTTCATGACCGACGCCAGCGGCAAGGTGAAACTGCACCCCGACGCCAGCCGTATCGACCGGGACAGCCTGGCCCAGCTGGCAAGCGGTAGCAGCAATCTGCTGAACAAGCAGCCCTTCGCCGCTACCCACGCCGAGATCGACGGCCAGCCGGTAGTGCTGGCCAGCAGCTATATCCCGCTGCTCGACTGGTATCTGGTGGCCCAGGTGCCGGAGGCTGAGATCTATGCCGAGCTGGACAGCGCCCGCCTGCACATCCTGCTGGTGAGCCTGGCCATCGCAGCCGGCATGGGGCTGCTCGGTATGCTGCTGGCCGGCTCGGTCAGTCGTCCGCTCAACCAACTGGCCAGCCTGTTCAAGGAGCTGGGCAGCGGTGATGGGGATCTCACCCAGCGCCTCAAAGTGGAAGGGCGTGACGAGCTGAGTCAGGTCGCCACCGGCTTCAATAACTTCGTCGCCAAGATCCACGCCTCCATCGAGCAGGTGGCAGAGAACTCCCGCCAGCTCGCTGCCACCGCCAACGAGGTGGCCAACAAGGCGCAGCTGACCCAGCACAACTGTACCGCCCAGCGCGACCGTACCGTGCAGGTGGCCACCGCCATCCACGAGATGGGTGCCACTGTGGGCGAGATCGCCGGTAACGCCTCGCTGGCAGCGGACGTTGCCAAACAGGCCAACAATCAGGCCGATGCGGGGGCCGTGGTAGTGGCGCAGGCGCGCCAAGGCATCGTTGGCCTCTCCGGGGAGATCGAGCAAGTCGCTGGCGTGATCGAGTCGCTGGCGAGCCAGACCGACTCCATCGGCAGCATCCTCGAAACCATCCGCAGCATCTCGGAGCAGACCAACCTGCTGGCACTGAACGCCGCCATCGAGGCCGCGCGCGCCGGTGAGCAGGGTCGCGGCTTCGCCGTGGTGGCAGATGAGGTGCGCAATCTGGCCAACCGCTCCGCCGCCTCCACCACCGAGATCCAGGGAATGATCAACCGCTTGCAGGAGCAGAGTGCCCGCGCCGTCAGCGCCATGGCCCAAGGGCGCAACCAGAGTCTGGAGGTAGTGAGTCAGGCCGATGAGGCCAACGCCGCCCTCGGCCAGATCAGTGCCCACATCACCCAGATCAACGACATGAATATCCAGGTCGCCACCGCCACCGAGGAGCAATCCAGCGTGGTCGGCGAGATCAACCGCAACGTGGAAGATATCAACCAGCTCACAATGGAGACCGCCGATATCGCCCACCAGCTGACCGAATCGAGCCGCAGCCTGCAGCAGCTCTCAGGTCAACTCGACAAGCTGGTCGGCAACTTCCGTCTGTAACCTGTTACTTCCTGTTGATGACTCACCAGAGGGCGCTGCGGCGCCCTCTGTCATAGCCACGGCAAACGGTGACGCACGACCATTCAAATGCCGTTATGCGACCCTCGAAATGCCTCATAATCAGCAAAAGACAGGAGGAGTTATGGGCAAGCTGATCGTAATGATATTGCTGGGGGGAGTGCTCGGCGCCTGCAGCAGCGGGCCGGTGCGGGTGCATGGTGCCGATGTGAGTGTGGACGACACCCGGATCCGGGTCAGCGATGGCAGTGGTGGCGGTTACGGCACCTTCTGTCCACCTGGTCAGGCCAAGAAGGGGCGCTGCTGACCGCCGGGTACCGAAAGACAGACAACAAAAAGCCGCTCATTCGAGCGGCTTTTTTATCCAAGCGGGGAAGAAAATTACTTTTTCTTCTTGGCCTTGGCGTTCGGCAGGTCGGTGATGGAGCCTTCGAACACTTCGGCAGCCAGACCCACGGACTCGTGCAGCGTCGGGTGAGCGTGGATGGTCAGCGCGATATCTTCGGCGTCGGCACCCATCTCGATGGCCAGACCAATTTCACCCAGCAGTTCACCACCGTTGGTGCCGACGATGGCACCACCGATGACACGGCCGCTCTCCTTGTCGAAGATCAGCTTGGTCATGCCGTCAGAGCAGTCGGACGCGATGGCACGACCGGAAGCAGCCCACGGGAAAGTGGCGACTTCGAAGTTCAGGCCCTGTTGCTTGGCTTCCTTCTCGGTCAGACCAACCCATGCCATCTCTGGCTCGGTGTAGGCGATGGACGGGATCACTTTCGGGTCGAAGTAGTGCTTCTTGCCGGCGATCACTTCGGCGGCCACGTGACCTTCGTGGACACCTTTGTGCGCCAGCATCGGCTGACCCACGATGTCACCGATGGCGTGGATGTGGGCCACGTTGGTACGCAGCTGCTTGTCCACCTCGATGAAACCGCGCTCGGTCACGGCAACGCCAGCCTTCTCGGCATCCAGCATCTTGCCGTTCGGCACCCGACCTACGGCAACCAGCACGTTGTCGTAACGAACCGGCTCGGCCGGAGCGTGCTTGCCTTCGTAGGAGACGTACAGGCCGTCTTCGCGCGCTTCAACTGCGGTGACCTTGGTCTCCAGCATGATGTTGAATTTCTTGGCCACACGCTTGGTGTAGATCTTGACGATGTCTTTGTCGGCAGCCGGAACCAGCTGGTCGGCAAATTCCACCACGTCGATCTCGGAACCCAGAGAGGAGTAAACGGTCCCCATCTCCAGACCGATGATGCCACCACCGATAACCAGCAGTTTGCCGGGAACGGTTTTCAGCTCCAGCGCATCGGTAGAGTCCCATACGCGCGGGTCATCATGGGGGATGAACGGCAGCTTCACCGGACGGGAACCGGCCGCGATGATGGCGTTGTCGAAGGTCACTGTGGTCTTGCCCTCTTCCCCGGTCACTTCCAGGGTATTCGGGCCGGTGAACTTGCCGAAGCCGTTCACAACCTGAACTTTGCGCATCTTGGCCATGCCAGCCAGACCGCCGGTCAGCTGGTTGATAACCTTCTCTTTCCACAGACGGATCTTGTCGATGTCGGTCTGCGGCGCACCGAAGACGATGCCGTGCTCGGCCAGCGCCTTGGCTTCTTCAATCACTTTGGCAACGTGCAGCAGCGCCTTGGAGGGAATGCAGCCCACGTTCAGGCAGACGCCACCCAGGGTGGAGTAACGCTCGACGATAATAGTATCCAGACCCAGATCGGCTGCACGGAAAGCAGCGGAATAACCGGCAGGGCCAGCACCCAGTACTACGACCTGGGTTTTGATTTCTTTACTCATCATGACCTCTTTGTCGTTCTTATATCCCCGGACAGCGCAGTCTTATGCCTTTTTTTCCTTGTAAAACAAGAGGCCGCTGCAGCCGCGAAAAAAACGGGGCAAGTTTACGATCATGTTAATGAAATGAGAAGTAAAAAGGGCAGGCTCTGGGCCCGCCCTCTCACTTACAGGACCAGTCGACGAATGTCGGACAGCACGCCGTTCATGGTGGTGATGAAGCGAGCCCCATCGGCACCATCGATCACGCGGTGGTCGTAGCTCAGAGCCAGCGGCAGCATCAGGCGCGGCGCGAACTCTTTACCGTTCCACTTCGGCTTCATCTCGGACTTGGAGACACCGAGGATAGCCACTTCCGGCGCGTTGACGATCGGGGTAAAGCTGGTACCGCCGATGCCACCCAGGCTGGAGATGGTGAAGCAACCGCCCTGCATATCGGCCGCGGTCAGCTTGCCGGCACGAGCCTTCTTGGAGATCTCGGCCAGATCGCGAGAGAGCTCCATGATGCCCTTCTTGTTCACATCGCGCACCACAGGCACCACCAGACCGTTGGGGGTATCGACCGCCACACCGATATGGATGTACTTCTTCATAATCAGCTTGCTGCCATCTTCGGACAGGGAGCTGCAGAAGCGCGGGTGAGCTTCCAGCGCCTTGGCGGCGGCTTTCAGGATGAACACCAGCGGGGTGATCTTCACGTCTGCCTTCTGCTTCTCGAGCATCGCATTCTGCTCTTTGCGGAACGCTTCCAGCTCGGTGGTATCGGCTTCGTCGAACTGGGTGACATGAGGGATCATGACCCAGTTACGGTGCAGGTTCGGACCGGAGATCTTCTGGATGCGGGTCAGTTCGACCTCTTCCACATCACCGAACTTGCTGAAGTCTACCTTCGGCCACGGCAGGACACCCAGACCGTTGCCACCGGCTACGCCGGCAGAGGCAGGAGCGGACTCGGCACGCTTGATGGCATCCTTCACGTAGGCTTGTACGTCTTCTTTGACGATACGGCCCTTGCGACCGGAGGCTTTCACCTTGGCCAGGTTGACGCCAAACTCGCGCGCCAGACGGCGTACTGCCGGAGAGGCGTGTACATAAGCGTCATTGGCAACGAAATCGGTCGCAGCGGCAGCAGCCTGGGCAACCGGAGCCGGAGCAGCGGCAACAGGGGCTGCAGCGACCGGAGCGGCAGCTTGAGCAACCGGCGCGGCAGCAGGGGCAGCGCCAGCCACTTCGAATACCATGATCAGGGAACCGGTGGAGACCTTGTCACCTGCCTTCACCTTGATCTCTTTGACCACACCGGCGAACGGCGCAGGCACTTCCATGGAGGCCTTGTCACCTTCCACGGCGATCAGGGACTGGTCGGCTTCAACCTTGTCACCCACCGCAACCATGATCTCGGTGACTTCCACTTCGTCGCCACCGATATCCGGTACGTTGACCTCTTTGGCCGCAGCGGCAACCGGGGCTGCAGCCACGGGCGCGGCAGCTTGAGCCGGTGCAGCAACGGCAGCAGGCGCAGCGCCAGCCACTTCAAATACCATCACCAGAGAGCCGGTAGAGACCTTGGCACCAGCGGCAACCTTGATCTCGACCACGCGGCCTGCGAACGGTGCCGGTACTTCCATGGAGGCCTTGTCACCTTCCACGGCAATGATGGACTGGTCAGCTTCTACCATGTCGCCCACGGCAACCATGATTTCAGTCACGTCCACTTCGTCGTCACCGATGTCCGGTACGTGCACATCTTTGCGCACGGCAGCGGCAGGTGCGGCGGCCGGAGCAGCAGCAACCGGTGCAGCCACTTCAGCAGGGGCGGCAGCGCCTTCGGCTTCGAAGACCATGATCTGGGAACCGGTGGCAACCTTGTCGCCCACCTTGATCAGGATCTCTTTGACGATACCGGCGGACGGGGCCGGAACTTCCATGGAGGCCTTGTCGCCTTCTACCGCGATGATGGACTGGTCCAGCTCGACCTTGTCACCCACGGCCACCATGATCTCGGTGACTTCAACTTCATCGGCGCCGATATCCGGCACCATAATCTGTTTGGACATTGTGCTTTATCCTCTTGCGTCGATCCGCATGACTGGCTGATGCCGCCACGCACATCTCGCGTTAACCGTTTTAAACCCTGGCAGGGTCGCGCCGCATGACGGCGCGACCCTTGATCCACTTACGCGTACAGCGGGTTGACCTTGTCGGCATCGATGCCGTACTTGGCGATGGCATCGGCCACAACCTGCTTGTCGATCTCGCCGCGCTTGGCCAGTTCGGTCAGGGCAGCAACCACCACGTAGAACTCGTTCACTTCGAAGTGACGACGCAGGTTGGCACGGCTGTCGGAACGGCCGTAACCGTCGGTACCCAGCACGCGGTAGTTCTCGGTCGGAACAAAGGCACGAACCTGATCGGCGAAGGACTTCATGTAGTCAGTCGCAGCGATGGTGGCTTCGGAACCCAGTACCTGAGCGATGTAGGGAACACGCGCCTCAGAGGTCGGGTGCAGCATATTCCAGCGATCCGCGTCCTGACCGTCACGAGCCAGCTCGTTGAAGGAGGTGACGCTGAATACATCGGAACCGATGCCGTACTCGCTGGCCAGGATCTGGGCAGCCTTGCGCACGTGACCCAGGATGGAACCACAACCCAGCAGCTGAACTTTCGCCTTGGCACCGGCGACGGATTCCAGCTTGTAGATACCCTTGCGGATGCCTTCCTCGGCGCCTTCCGGCATGGCCGGCATGGCATAGTTCTCGTTCAGGGTGGTGATGTAGTAGAACACGTTCTCCGGGTTCTCACCGTACATGCGGCGCAAGCCGTCCTGTACGATCACCGCCACTTCATAGGCGTAGGACGGGTCGTAGGAGATGCAGTTCGGGATGGTGTTCGCCAGGATGTGGCTGTGACCATCTTCGTGCTGCAAACCTTCGCCGTTCAGGGTAGTACGACCGGAGGTCGCACCCAGCAGGAAGCCACGGGCTTGCTGGTCACCGGCTGCCCACGCCATGTCGCCGATCCGCTGGAAGCCGAACATGGAGTAGTAGATGTAGAACGGGATCATCGGGCAGTCGTTGGTGCTGTAAGAGGTCGCAGCTGCCAGCCAGGAGGACATGGCGCCCAGCTCGTTGATACCGTCTTGCAGAACCTGACCCTGCTTGTCTTCCTTGTAGTAGGAGACGATGTCGCGGTCTTGCGGGGTGTACTGCTGACCGTGCGGGCTGTAGATACCGATCTGGCGGAACAGACCTTCCATACCGAAGGTACGGGCTTCGTCAGCCAGGATCGGAACGATGCGCTTGCCGATGGACTTGTCTTTCAGCATCACGTTCAGGGAACGCACGAACGCCATGGTGGTGGAGATTTCGCGCGCCTGCTCGCCCAGCAGCGGACCGAAGGCATCCAGTGCCGGGATTTCCAGCTTGGTGGTGCTTTCGCGCAGACGGGTCGGCACATAGCCTTTCAGGGCAGTGCGACGGTCGTGCAGGTATTTGTGCTCGGCAGAACCGGCTTCGATCTTCAGGTAAGGCAGATCGGCCAGTTGCTCGTCGGCCACCGGCAGGTTGAAGCGGTCACGCAGGTGACGCACGGAGTCCAGCTCCATCTTCTTGACCTGGTGAGCGATGTTCTTGCCTTCGGCCGCTTCACCCATGCCGTAACCCTTGATGGTCTTGGCCAGAATAACGGTCGGCTTGCCCTTGGTCTGGGTCGCCTTGTTGAATGCGGCGAACAGTTTGCGAGGATCGTGACCACCGCGGTTCAGAGCGAAGATCTCCTCGTCGGTCATGTCTTTGACCAGCGCGGCAGTTTCCGGATAACGGTTGAAGAAGTGCTCGCGGATGTAGCCACCGTCGCGGGACTTCATGGTCTGGTAGTCACCGTCCACGGTCTCGTTCATCAGCTGGATCAGCTTGCCGGAAGTGTCTTTCTTCAGCAGCTCATCCCACTTGCGACCCCAGATCACCTTGGTCACATCCCAACCGGCGCCAGCGAACAGGCCTTCCAGCTCGTTGATCACCTTGCCGTTACCGACAACCGGACCATCCAGACGCTGCAGGTTGCAGTTAACCACAAACACCAGGTTGTCGAGCTTTTCACGCACGGCAACGGTCAGGGCACCCTTGGCTTCCGGCTCGTCCATCTCGCCATCACCCAGGAAGGCGTAAACAGTCTGCTCGGAGCAATCCTTGATACCACGGTCGGTCAGGTACTTCAGGAAGCGAGCCTGATAGATGGCGGCGATGGGGCCCAGACCCATGGATACGGTCGGGAACTGCCAGAAGTCCGGCATCAGTTTCGGGTGCGGATAGGAAGGGATACCCTTGCCGTCCACTTCCTGACGGAAGTTGTCCAGCTGCTCTTCGGTCAGACGACCTTCAGCGAAGGCGCGAGCATAGATGCCCGGGGAGATGTGACCCTGGAAGTAGACCAGATCGCCACCATCCTTCTCGTTGCGAGCACGGAAGAAGTGGTTGAAGCAGACATCATAGATGGTCGCAGAAGAGGCGAAGGAGGACATGTGACCACCCAGGTCCAGGTCTTTCTTGGACGCGCGCAGCACGATCATCATGGCGTTCCAGCGGATGATGGCGCGAATGCGGCGCTCCATCTCCAGGTCACCCGGGTAGTCCGGCTCGTCGCTGGACGGGATGGTGTTGATGTAATCGCGATTTGCCTTGGCAGCCACGTCTACACCGCTTGCGCGGGCTTTCTCGGCCAACTGTTCAAGGATGAACGATGCGCGTTGCGGACCCTCTTCACGCAGCAGGGATTCCAGAGAGGCAAGCCACTCCAGCGTTTCTATCGGGTCCACATCGTTCTTCAGGATATCAGACATGGCTGGTTCCTATGTTGTTGTGATTGCACGGCATTGCACGACGAAGGGCGCAAGCATTCGACAATAGAGCCTTGTGGGATTAGTTTTCCTGCTGACGGATCCGACGCATGGATCGCTGGATCCGGCTGTCTTCCCTCTGCATATCCAACAAGGTGTCCTCGATAAAGGCCAGATGCTCATGACAAGCTGTTCTGGCCCGCTCCGGAGCCCCCGAAAGAATAGCCTCGATCAGATTCGCGCGATGGCGACGGATCTTGGCTACCACTCCCGGGCGGCGATTCAAAATCTCGTTATTCTGCAGAATGTTCTGCTCGAGCATCGGGCTCATGGCCCGCAGCAGGTGCAGCAGCACCACGTTGTGGGACGCCTCGGCCACCGCCAGATAGAACTGGGTGACAGCTGCCGATTCGGCCACCAGCGAACCCGACTGGCCCGCATCGATGATGGTGGTTTGCACCTGACGAATGCGCTCGAAATCAGATTCTGTTCCCCGCAAGGCCGCGTAGTAGGCACAGATGCCTTCCAGCGCGTGGCGAAACTCCAGCAGGTCATACCGGGCTTCCGGGTGGGTACTGAGCAGTTCAAACAGCGGATCGGCGATCCCCTTGCTCAGGGCATTCTGCACATAGGTGCCGCCGCCCTGACGGCGATAAAGCAACCCGCGCGCCTCCAGCCGCTGGATGGCTTCGCGCAGGGAGGGGCGCGATACCTGAAACTGGATGGCGAGTTCCCGCTCGGGCGGCAATTTCTGCCCCGGTTGCAGGCTGCCTTCCAGAATCATCTGTTCCAGCTCGGCGACAATGGAGTCGGCTAACTTGGGTTGTGTAATCTTGCGATAGGGCATGAGGCTACTTTGTTAAATTGGTATTACCAATTCTATGAATGGGGCGGAAATTAGCAGAGGCCTTTTGAAAAGTCCACCCAAAAGATGATCTGAGTCAAGAATCACCGAGGTCACTTGCGGGGCAAAACAGGGCAAACATGATGTAGCTCATAGAAAATGGTCTGACCAATATTTTTGACTGCGCTCACAAATAACATTTGCGCAACCAGAGACAACAATGGCCTGCCAGATCGGCAAGCCATTGATTTTAAAATCCAAACTCAATTTGAATAATTGCTTTAGCTGTTTAGCAGCTGCCGGTAGTAATCCCACTGAAAACTGACTCCGGGATCCGTCTTGCGCCCCGGTGCGATGTCGCAATGACCGACAATTTTTTCGTGGGTAATCGCCGGATAGCGCGCTGAAATGGCTCGAGTGAGCCCCGCCAGCGCCCGGTACTGGGCCTCGGTATAGGGGGTTTCGTCGGTTCCTTCCAGCTCGATACCGATAGAGAAGTCATTGCATGCCTCTCGCCCCTGCCAGCTCGAGACACCTGCATGCCAGGCGCGCGCGCCAAACGGCACATACTGCACCAGCTCGCCATCGCGGCGGATCAGGCAGTGGGCCGAGACCCGCAACTGATGGATACCGGCAAAATAGGGGTGAGCCTCGGGGTCGAGCCGCCCCATAAAGAGATCGTCGATAAAGGGGCCGCCAAACTCGCCCGGCGGCAGGCTGATGCCATGCACCACCAGCAGGGAGATATCGTCCGGCGCGGCCCGTTCGTTGTGATGGGGAGAAGGCACCCGGCGCGCCTGCAGGCACCAGCCCGCCGGGTCGATAGTCAGATCATCGGATTGCATAAGGCTCCTTGTGGGGCGGGAATGGTGAGTCGTGATTCGGGACCCGGGATTCGGGATTCGGGATTCGGGATTCGATCATTCACGATTCCCGAGTCCCGAATCACCATTCACGAATCACCATTCCCAAATCCCGATTTACCATTCACCTCGCACGCTACCACCAAGCGGGCACGGCGGGCAATGTGATAGGGTATCGCCATCGCCACTACCGGAGCCCCGCCATGTCCCCTTTCACCCGCCAACCACCACCGGGCGGCGCGCCCCGGCTGGCTCGCCGCTTCTGGCTGCTGGCCTGGCTCTCTTTGATGGGCCTGCTGACCCTCTATTTTCACTCCCGCTCGCAACCGAGCGTCACCGCCAGCGGCGAGCTGCTGCTGCGGGCCGACCAGAGCGGCCACTATCGTCTGGCGGGGGCCATCAACGGTCAGCCGGTGCAACTGCTGCTCGATACCGGTGCCACCCGCATCACCATCCCGCAACAGGTTGCCGAGCGGCTCGGCCTGACCGCCCATGGCAGCAGCCAGGTCAATACCGCCGCGGGGCAGATCCGGGTCGGCAACGGCACCATCGAAACGCTGGCGATGGGGCCATTGACCTTGTACGATCTGGCCATCTTTATCAATCCGGCGGCAGACGGTGACGAAGTGCTGGTTGGCATGAACGCCCTCGGTCGGCTGGAGCTGGTTCAAAAAGAGCGGCAGTTGCTGCTCAGACCCTTGCAGGAATAAGAGATGTTTCAACAGGATGTCAGTCGCGCCGTGCGCGCCGCACTACTCGAAGATCTGGGCGATGCCCTCACCACGCTGGACCAACCGGACGCCAGCGCCGATATCACCGCCCAGCTGATCCCGGCCGATCGGCTGGCCAGCGCCCGGGTCATCACCCGCGAAGCCGGCGTATTCTGTGGCCAGCCCTGGGTGGATGAGGTCTTCTTGCAGCTGAAGGCCCAGCTCGGCGGCGAGGTGAAGGTGGAGTGGCAGGTGCAGGATGGCGAAGTGCTCTCCCCCAATCAGGAGCTGTTCCGCCTCCATGGCCCGGCCCGCCTGCTGCTGACCGGCGAGCGCAATGCGCTGAACTTTGTCCAGACCCTCTCCGGCGTTGCTACCCTCACCGCCCGCTATGTGGCCGAGCTGGAAGGCACCGACTGCCGGCTGCTCGACACCCGCAAGACCATCCCTGGCCTGCGCACCGCCCAGAAGTACGCGGTCACCTGCGGCGGCGGCAAGAATCACCGCATCGGCCTCTATGACGCCTATCTGATCAAAGAGAACCATATCCTCGCCTGTGGCGGCATCGCCGAGGCGATTAACGAGGCGCGCCGTCTTAATCCGGGCAAGCCGGTGGAGGTGGAAGTGGAATCGCTGGCCGAGCTGGAACAGGCGCTGGCAGCACACGCCGATATCGTGATGCTCGATAACTTCGAGCTGGCCATGATGCGTGAAGCGGTCGCCATCAATCAGGGCCGCGCCAAGCTCGAAGTCTCCGGCAATGTGACGCTGGATACCCTGGCGGAATTTGCCGCCACCGGCGTCGATTTTATCTCGGTCGGGGCGCTCACCAAGCATCTGCGGGCGCTCGATCTCTCGATGCGTTTTCTCCCTGCCGAGAGCCAACAGTGAACCGAATCACCGGGGCCTGAGCCAATACGCGGGCCAAGCGGATAAACAACTTGCAAAAGGCGCCCTGGGCGCCTTTTCTTTATGCAGGGATCCCTCAGCAAAGGAGTGTAAAGATGGATCCGCTCCCCCCATAGAAAAGAGTCGATAGAAGCCAGTTGTTTTATGATGCCTATCAAATTTTTGCTAAATGACAGAAAAGTGGTTAACAAAGGCAGCAATCTCTGTTGCCACCCCTGACAGCTCGGATAAGATACTGACGTGCGGGTGATTTTCTACCGCCACTTCCCAGGAACCAAGGATAAAAGGACAGTTGAAATGAAAAAACAATCGGGTTTTACCCTTATTGAATTGATGATCGTGGTCGCGATCGTGGCCATTCTGGCGGCGGTGGCACTGCCGGCGTATCAGAACTACACCAAAAAAGCCAAGATGACGGAGTTGGTCTCCGCTTCTGGCGCAGCAAAACTTGCAGTCGAAGTTTGTGTTCAGACAAATGGTGTTACAGCTTGTACCGCTGGTAGCTACGGCATTCCGGGCGCAGCACCTTCTCCTGCCGTTTCTACTGGTGTTGAAACTACAGCTGCAGTCTCTGGCAACCAGTACACAATCACATCTGAAGTAAAAGACACAGCCCTTTCTCCGCTTGCTGCTGGCGATAAATATGTGCTCACAGGCACAGTGCAAAGTACTGGCCAAGTAACATGGGCTGCTGCATGTAAAAACGGCACAACAGACCTTGATTACTGCCCTGCTAAATAAATGACCTCTAGCCCTAATAGCGGCCTGGCGTTAAGCCTGGCCGCCTCTTCACTGATCAGTGAAGAGGAGTCCCAGCGCTATCTAAGCCAGGCCAGGGCCCAGCGCAAACCCTTTGTCACCTTTCTGATTGAGAACAGCATCCTCGACAGCAAGGCGCTGGCCGATTTTTGCGAGCTGGAGTATGGGGTACCTCTGCTGGATCTTGCCGCCTTCGACTTGGCCGAGATCCCGCAGAAGTTCCTCAATCAAAAGCTGATTGAGAAACACCATGTGCTGCCCATCTACACCCAGGGCCACACCCTCTATATCGCCATGTCGGATCCGACCAATGTCTCGGCACTGGAGGATTTCGGCTTCAGCTTCGGCCTGCATACCGAGGCGCTGCTGGTGGAGGAGAACAAGCTCACCGCCGCCATCGGCAAGCTGCTGGAGAGCGAAAACGACGCCCTCGGCATGGATGATATCGACGAAGCGGAGATTTCGGATCTCGAGGTCTCCGACGAGAGCAGCCGGCTTGACGAGAGCGTCAACACCACCGATGATGACGCGCCCATCGTCAAATACATCAACAAGATCCTGATGGATGCCATCAAGCGCGGCGCCTCCGACCTGCACTTCGAACCCTATGAGTTCAAGTATCGGGTGCGCTTTCGCATCGATGGCATTCTGCACGAAATTGCCACCCCGCCGGTCAATCTGGCCAATCGCTTCTCCGCCCGCCTCAAGGTGATGGCGCGGCTCGATATCGCCGAGCGGCGGCTGCCGCAGGATGGCCGCATCAAGCTGAAGCTGTCGCGCACCAAGTCGATGGATATGCGGGTCAACACCCTGCCCACCATGTGGGGGGAGAAGATCGTGATCCGGCTGCTCGACTCCTCGGCGGCGCGGCTCAATATCGAGCAACTCGGCTTTGACGACCGGCAGAAGACACAATACCTGCGGGCGCTGTCGAAGCCACAAGGGATGATCCTGGTCACCGGCCCCACCGGCTCGGGCAAAACGGTGTCGCTCTATACCGGCCTCAATATTCTCAACACCACCGAGGTGAATATCTCCACCGCCGAAGATCCGGTGGAGATCAACCTGCCCGGCGTCAACCAGGTGCAGGTTAACCCCAAGGCGGGGCTGACCTTCGCCAGCGCCCTGCGATCTTTCTTGCGGCAAGACCCGGATGTGGTGATGGTGGGGGAGATCCGCGATCTGGAGACCGCCGAGATCGCCATCAAGGCGGCGCAGACCGGCCACCTGGTGCTCTCCACCCTGCACACCAACTCCGCCGCCGAGACCCTGACCCGGATGATGAACATGGGGGTGCCCGCCTTCAACATCGCCTCCTCGGTGACCCTGATCATGGCCCAGCGGCTGGCCCGCAAACTGTGCGACCACTGCAAGGCGCCTGAAGTGGTGCCGGAAGCCGAATTGCTGGAGCTGGGCTTTACCCCGCAGCAGTTGGCGGCCGGGCTGCGGCTGTTCAAACCGGTCGGGTGCAAGGAGTGTTCGGGCGGCTACAAGGGGCGGGTCGGCATCTACGAAATCATGCTGATGTCGGAAAACATCGCCAAACTGATCATGCAGGGCGCCAACTCGCTGCAAATCGCGGCGATCGCCCAGAAGGAGGGGATGCGGACGCTGCGCACCTCGGGATTGGAGAAGGCCAGACTCGGCGTCACCAGTCTGGCCGAGGTCAACCGGGTCACCACCAACTAATTCGCGTGGCGAAATGGTTGCCGATAATAGTGAATTCGTTGTTCGTTGTTCGTTGTTCGTTGTTCGTAGGTTCGATTAGCGTAGCGTAATCGGACAATCGCGTAATCGGACAATCGCCTAACCGGACAATCGCGTAATCGCGTAACCGGACAGTCGAGTAGATACACAGCTTTGTAGGTTCGATTCACGCCTGGTAATCGGACATCGGTATCATAAGGGCTGACGCCCTACCCCATTGCAGGATGCAAAGATGGCAACCCTAACGAAAAAGAACAATGCCCCCAAGAAAGTGTTCGCCTTCAGCTGGCACGGGGTAAACCGCAAGGGGCAGAAAGTCTCCGGCCAACTGCAGGCCGACAGCATCAACACCGTCAAGAGCGAGCTGCGCAAGCAGGGGGTCAACGTCACCAAGGTGACCAAGAAATCCCAGGGGCTCTTCTCCAAGGGCGGCGCCAAGATCAAACCGATGGATATCGCCATCGTCTCCCGTCAGATCACCACCATGCTCTCCGCTGGCGTACCACTGGTGCAGAGCCTGCAGATCATCGCGCGCAGCCACGAGAAAATCTCGATGCGCGAGCTGATGGGACAGGTTGCCGCCGATGTGGAGACCGGCACCCCCATGTCGGAGGCGCTGCGCCGTCACCCCCGCTACTTTGACGCTCTCTACTGCGATCTGGTGGAAGCGGGGGAGCAATCCGGTGCGCTGGAGACCATCTACGACCGTATCGCCACCTATCGGGAAAAGTCAGAAGCACTCAAGTCGAAGATCAAGAAGGCGATGTTCTACCCCACCATGGTCATTCTGGTGGCCATCGTGGTGACCTCCATCCTGCTGCTGTTCGTCATTCCGCAGTTCGAGGATATCTTCAAGAGCTTTGGCGCCGAGCTGCCGATCTTCACCCAGTTTGTCATCGGCATCTCCCGCTTTATGCAGAACTGGTGGTATGTCTTCTTTGGTGGCACGGCCATTGGCATCTTCCTCTACGTGCGGGCCTGGCGCGCCTCCCAGAAGGTGAGAGACAATACCGACAAGTTTGTGCTGACCATTCCGGTGGTCGGGATGATCCTGCACAAGGCGGCCATGGCCCGTTTTGCCCGCACCCTGTCGACCACCTTCTCCGCCGGTATCCCGCTGGTGGATGCGCTGATCTCGGCGGCTGGCGCCTCCGGTAACTATGTCTATCGCACCGCTGTCATGGCCATCCGCAACGAGGTGGTGGCGGGCATGCAGATCAACGTGGCGATGCGCACCGTCGATCTCTTCCCCGACATGGTGATCCAGATGGTGATGATCGGTGAAGAGTCCGGCGCCATCGATGATATGCTCTCCAAGGTTGCCACCATCTTCGAGCAGGAGGTTGACGATCTGGTCGATGGCCTCACCAGCCTGCTGGAACCCCTCATCATGGTGGTGCTCGGGGTGCTGGTCGGCGGCATGGTTATCGCCATGTACCTGCCCATCTTCAAACTTGGCGACGTGGTGGGGTAGTGAATCGAGAATGCTTAATGCTTAATGCTTAATGCTTAATGCTTAATGCTGAATCGGGATTCGGGATTCGGGATTCGATCATTCACGATTAACGACTCACCATTCACGACTAACGACATTCAACACTCAACACTCAACCGACCTGACAGAGGTTTTTGCCGATGACCATGGTTATCGAGCTGGCGGCCGCGCTGCCCTGGCTCTACTTCTCGCTGGTTTTTCTGTTCTCCCTGATGATCGGCAGCTTCCTCAACGTAGTGATCCACCGCTTGCCCATCATGCTGGAGCGGGAGTGGCAGACCGAGTATCGCAGCTACTTCGCCCCCGATGAGGACACCCCCGCGCCAGAGCGCTACAACCTGATGGTACCGCGCTCTGCATGCCCTCACTGTGGCCACGCCATCACCGCGCTGGAGAACATCCCGCTGCTGAGCTGGCTCTGGCTCAAAGGGCGTTGCCGCGACTGTCAGGCCCCCATCTCGGCCCGCTACCCACTGGTGGAGCTGCTGACCGCCCTGCTCTCGGTGGCTGTTGCCATGGTGGTTACACCGGGTTGGGGCACGCTGGCCGCTCTGCTGCTCACCTGGGTGCTGGTGGCCCTCACCTTTATCGATCTCGACAAGATGTTGCTGCCCGACCAGCTCACCCTGCCACTGCTGTGGGGCGGGCTGCTGTTCAATCTGGCAGGTGGCTTCGTGCCGCTGGCTGATGCCGTAATTGGCGCCATGGCGGGCTATCTGGTGCTCTGGAGCCTCTACTGGGCCTTCAAGCTGCTGACCGGCAAGGAGGGGATGGGCTATGGCGACTTCAAGCTGCTGGCGGCGCTGGGCGCCTGGCTCGGTTGGCAGGCGCTGCCCATTATTCTGCTGCTCTCCTCCCTGGTCGGCGCCGTGATCGGCATCAGCCTGATCACCTTGCAAAAACACCATCAGGGCAAGCCCATCCCCTTCGGCCCCTACCTGGCCATCGCCGGCTGGATCGCCCTGCTGTGGGGCGATACCATCACCCGCTGGTATCTCTCTACCCTGCTCTGAGCAAGAGGCCCCCATGTATGTAGTTGCTATCACCGGTGGTATCGGCAGCGGCAAGACCACTATCGCCAATCAGTTTGCCGCGCTGGGTATCGAGGTGGTGGATGCCGATGTGATCGCCCGCGAGGTCGTTGAGCCGGGCACCCCGGCCCTGGCCGCCATCGCCGATCATTTTGGCCCCGAGGTGATCGATCCGAGCGGTCAACTCGATCGTCGTACCCTGCGCGAGCGGGTCTTCAGCGACCCACAGGCCAAGGCGTGGCTCAATGCCCTGCTGCACCCGCTCATTCGCAGCGAGATGCTGCGCCAGTGTGCCGCGGCTCGCTCACCTTACTGCCTGCTGGTGGTGCCGCTGCTGGTGGAGAACAAACTCACCGGCCTTGCCAACCGGGTGCTGGTGATCGATGTGGACGAAGCCACCCAGATTGAGCGCACCTGCCGCCGGGATGGGGTATCGGCCGAGCAGGCCAAGGCCATCATCGCGGCCCAGGCGAGCCGGTCGGCGCGCCTCGCCGCAGCGGATGATGTCATCGAAAACCACAATGGCGGCGAAATGGCGATTAACATGCGGATTTTGGCGCTGCACAAGACATATCTGGCAATTGCCTCTCAACAAGCCCGCCAAGTGTGAGTACACTAGGCCGGTTTATGACTGGCCAGGATTAGGCATGATTTACGACTTTCCCCTCAATGAAAAAAGCCGGACCTATCTTCGTCTGGAGTCCCTGTTTTCCCAAATCCGCGACAATCTGGAGAGTGAGCAATCCTGGACACATATCGCCTTCTTCAAGGGGCTGTTCGATCTGCAGGAGTTGCTGGAGCGTGGTGATCTGCGTGCCGATCTCATCAAGGATCTGGAGCGGCTGGGCCAGCGTCTGAGCCACTGGGCCAGCCTGCCCGGCGTCGACCTGGTGCAGATTAAACAGATGCAGCAGGAGAGTAGCCAACTCTCTCGCGACCTGCTCAACGCGCCTCGCCCGGGAGCCCGCCTGAAAGAGGATCGCCTGCTCGGCTCCATCCGCCAGCGCTTCTCCATTCCAGGTGGCCTGTGTGCCTTTGATGTGCCGCAGTTGCATCACTGGCTGGGTACCCCGACCATCACCCGTCACCAGCAGATGCAGGACTGGCTGAGCGACATCACCCTGCTGATGAATGCCATTACCTTGCTGCTGCGCCTGTGGCGCGAGTCCGGCGCGTTCAGTGAACAGGTTGCCAACAACGGTTTCTTTCAGGACACCGCCGAGAGCGCCGAGCTTATCCGCATCAGACTGCCGGGCAATCTGCTCTGCTATCCGACCCTGAGCGGCCACAAGAACCGCTTCGCCCTGCGCTTTCTGCCCACCGCAGAACAGCCGATTGGCGATGTGCCGTTCCAGCTCGCCTGCTGCTAAGGAGACATCCAGATGGTCACCAAGGTCAAATGCCCGACTTGCCAAACCGAGTCGGAAATTGGCGTCCGCAACCCTTTACCATTCACTTGCTGCTAAAGAGGCATCCTAAATGGTCACCAAGGTCAAATGCCCGACTTGCCAAACCGAGTTGGAGTGGGGCCCACAGAGTCCGTTCCGCCCCTTCTGCAGCAAGCGCTGCCAGCTGATCGATCTCGGCGAATGGGCTGATGAAGAGAAGCGCATTCCGGGCGAGATCAACCCGGATCTGCTGCCGGAGCCGGAAGAGGGCGATCAGTGGCTATGAGCCAAAGATCACTCATCTCCGTAGCATGAAAAAAAGCGCCCGCGCCATGCCTCGCTCTGATGAGGGGATGGATTCAGGGTTGATTGGGGTATCGGGCGAGACGCAGGTTGGCGCTGAGCATAGCGAAACCCAACCTAAGATTTAGCCAAACATGCGATTTAGCCCAACTTCCGAGATGAACATAAAAAGGGGAACCTCGCGGTTCCCCTTTTTCATGCCTGATCATCTTCCGCTGGTCACAGCATCTGCTTGAGGCGATAGAGCAGATCGAGCGCCTGACGCGGGGTCAGCTCGTCCGGGCGCACCGCTTCCAGCTCTTCCACCACCGGATGGTTCTGCGGGGCGAGAGTCACCGGAGCCGGGCGGCGTTCACCGGCGGCCACCGGGGTGGCGCTCTCCAGCTCGTGCAGTTTGTGCCGGGCCTGCTGGATCACCGATTTCGGTACCCCGGCCAGCGCAGCGACTTGCAGGCCGTAGGAGCGGCTGGCTGCCCCCTCCTGCACCGCATGCATAAAGGCGATGGTGTCGCCGTGCTCCACTGCATCGAGGTGGACGTTGGCCAGCCCGCTCATCAGCTCCGGCAAGCGGGTCAGCTCGAAGTAGTGGGTGGCGAACAGGGTGTAGGCGCCAATCTTGCTCGCCAGCTGCTCGGCGCAGGCCCACGCCAGCGAGAGGCCGTCGTAGGTGCTGGTGCCGCGGCCAATCTCGTCCATCAGCACCAGACTGCGGGCGGTGGCGTTGTTGAGAATATTGGCGGTTTCGGTCATCTCCACCATAAAGGTGGAGCGGCCGGAGGCGAGATCGTCTGACGCCCCGATGCGGGTGAAGATACGGTCGATGGGGCCGATGCGGGCGCTGTCGGCGGGCACGAAGGCGCCGATATGGGCCAGCAGCACGATCAGCGCGGTCTGGCGCATGTAGGTCGATTTACCGCCCATGTTGGGGCCTGTGATGATCAGCATCCGCCGCTCCCGCTCCAGCCGGATCGGGTTGGCGATGAAGGGGTCGGTCATCACCTGCTCCACCACCGGATGGCGGCCCGCTTCGATCAGGATCTGATCCTCATCGATGAGGGTCGGACAGCGGTAGTCGAGAGTCTCGGCCCGCTCGGCCAGATTGGCCAGCACGTCCAGCTCCGCCAGTGCGGCGGCCGATTCTTGCAGATCGCCGAGGTGCGGCAGCAGGGCATCGAGCAGCTCTTCGTAGAGTCGCTTCTCCAGCGCCAGCGCCTGGGCCTGGGCGGTGAGCACCTTGTCCTCGTATTTCTTCAGCTCATCGATGATGTAGCGTTCGTTGTTCTTGAGGGTCTGGCGGCGGATGTAGTGGGCCGGCACCAGATGGCTGTTGGCGCGGCTCACCTCGATATAGAAGCCGTGCACCTTGTTGTAACCCACCTTGAGGGTGTTGATGCCGGTCAGCAGCTTCTCCCGCTCCTCGATGCGGGCGAGGCTGGCGGTGGCGCCGTTGGCCAGATCCCGCAGCTCGTCCAGCTCCTGATTGAAGCCGTCACGGATAACGCCGCCATCGCGGATCAGCACCGGCGGCACCTCCATCACCGCGCGTTCCAGCAGGTCGAGCAGTTCGGGGAAGGTGCTGGCGCGCTCGGCCAGCTGTTGCACCGCTTCGTGCTCGTTATCCGCCAGCAGGCGCTGCAACTCGGGCAACTGGGCAAAGGCCTGACGCAGGCGGGTGAGGTCGCGCGGGCGGGCCGAGCGAAGGGCGAGACGCGCCAGCACCCTCTCCACATCCCCCACCTGACGCAGCAGACTGCCCAGCTCGTCGTAGAGGTTCTGCACGATCAACTCCTTGATGGTGCTCTGGCGGCCTTTCAGGATCACCCGATCGCGGATCGGCTGGTGGATCCAGCGCTTGAGCAGGCGGCTGCCCATGGGGGTGGCGGTGCGATCCAGCACCTCGGCCAGGGTATTCTCATAGCCTCCCGCCAGATTCTGGGTCAGCTCCAGATTGCGGCGGGTGGCGGCATCCATGATGACCGCGTGATCCGGCTGCTCGAGGCGCACGTTGCGGATATGGGGCAGCGCAGTGCGCTGGGTATCCTTGACGTACTGCATCAGGCAACCGGCGGCGCACAGGGCGGTCTCGCTCTTGTCGACGCCAAAGCCCACCAGATCCTGGGTGCCGAACTGCTGGCAGAGCAGCTTGCGAGCGGTGCCCAGCTCAAACTCCCACTCGGGGCGGCGACGCAGGCCGCGGCGACCCTCGACATGGTGCAGAAACTCGAACGATTCGGGATAGAGCAGCTCGGCCGGATTGGTGCGCTGCAGCTCCGCCAGTAAAGTCTCTTCTTTCTCGAACTGATTGATGAAGAAGCGGCCGGAGCCGATGTCCATGGTGCCGAAGCCGAAGCGGCGGCCATCGTGGTAGACGGCGGCGATCAGGTTGTCCTGCCGCTCGCTGAGCAGCGCCTCGTCAGAGACGGTGCCCGGGGTGATGATGCGGATCACCTTGCGCTCCACCGGCCCCTTGCTGGTGGCGGGATCCCCCACCTGTTCGCAGATGGCGGCCGACTCGCCGAGCTGCACCAGCTTGGCCAGATAACCCTCGATGGCATGATAGGGCACGCCTGCCATCGGGATGGGGCTGCCGGCCGACTGGCCGCGCTTGGTCAGGGAGATATCGAGCAGTTGGGAGGCCTTGCGGGCATCGTCATAGAACAGCTCATAGAAGTCGCCCATCCGGTAGAACAGCAGGATCTCCGGGTTCTCGGCCTTGAGGCCAAGGTACTGCTGCATCATGGGCGTGTGTTGCTGTAGATTCTCTATTGTTATCAATGTCGATTCGCCATTAAGTTGCTGTTCTTGCTCTAATATTTTTCTTTATTAAGGCTCGGGGTGGTTCAATTTTTCTCATCCAGGCGCACTGAATCTTGCTTTAAGACGTTGCTTGACGCGTCGGTTCCTGTGATGGTGAACCAGGTTAAAATGACAACCTACGCGCAGGCTCTCATAGCAAAACGATATGAAAGGATGTCAGTGATGAGTGCGCTCCAGAATAGCAAACCGCTTTCTTACAAGGCAATTGAGTCGATGCAGCCAGGAGACATGAAACATCGCGCCTTGCCACGCAGGATCATGGCGGTGGTGTTCTGATGATGTTGTCAAACTGGCTATCGAGGGTGGAGAGATATCCGGCCCGATGGATCGGGCCGGATGGAGGGCTCAGTGGGTACGCAGCAGTCTGCGGGTGAACGGCAGGGCCGCCAGCAGATGATAGGCCAGCAGAGACGACCCCAGCAGCAGCGGCACCTTGGCGATCTCCCACTGGATGGATGCACCCTGCGGGCCAAACATGAAGAGCCAGACCACCAGCATCATGTGCAGACAGTAGATCCCGAGCACTTTGGGAGCCTGGCGCTCCAGCCAGCTGCCCTTGCCCCATTCGGGGTTGGCCAGCAGTAGACCAAACAGACCGAGGGCCCAGGGAAGGGAGCCGAGCAGGAAGTCGTGGCGGGTGAGCGGCACCCCAGCGAAGTGCTGCAGCGCCCAGGCTTCACAGCCATAGAGCGCCACGCCCGCCAGCAGCAGTTGCCAGCCGGTGCTGGCATCCGGTTGCCACTGACGCTGGCGCAGCAGGGCCCCCAGCGCCACAAACAGCAGGGAGAAGAAGGGGCCGTTACGGGTGAGCAGTGGCCACTCGGCGCCCAGTAGCGGTTTGGCATAGGAGCCCCCCAGCAACGCCAGCAGGTAGAGGCCAAGACCCAGCCAGAGAGCGAGCGCTGGCCTGCCAAGCCGGTAGCAGAGTGCCAGCAGGGTCACCGCCATGATCAGGGCTGGCAGGAACCAGAGGTGGATCATGCCGCCCACCAGCCAGCCGTTGAGGGGGTCGGCGAGCTGGAACTGCCACTGCCCGCGCAGGGAGGCCAGATAGCCTTGCTGCACGGCAGCCAGCGGATTGAACGGCACCAGCAGGTAGACCAGACTCCACGCCAGCCAGAGCAGCAGCAAGGGGCGGCAGTAGCGCCAGGCTACGGTCAGCGGCGCCTCGCGAGTCAGTCTCGGCTGCAGAAAGTAACCGGCACAGAGGAAAAACAGCGGCACGGCAAAGCGGCATAGCTGGTTGATGGCGCCGCTCAGCCAGAGCCAGGATCCGCTTCCCCACAGGGTGGGATTGAACGGATTGGCGAAGGGGGAGACGTGAATGGTCATCACGGCCAGAATGGCCAGCACCCGCCCGCACTCGATACTGGAAATACGCATGGTGGCTCGTCGTTACAGGGATGGTAACGGCACGCTAAAACCCTTGCTGGCGACTTACAACCAATTGATTTTATTAGTGTGAATCACGCTGTTGAGTAGTTACGTTTTGTAACTGGATGGCGGAAGGTGTTACCTGTAACGGGAGCAAGCTCCCGTTTTTTGAGCGCGGTCATGGAGAATAAAAAAGGGCCGATTGGCCCTTTTTTGATGCTTTTTGATGGCTACCGGCTCAAGCCAGCAGGCCCTGTAGCCGTGCCACAATCGGGCCATTGGCATCGGGAAAGTGATAGTTGTGCAACTCTGCCACCGGCACCCACAGACACTCCTGCCCCTCCTTACCAAACGGTTCGCCGCTAAAATGGGTCACCTTCCAGATATCGAGCAAGACCTGCTTCTCGGGGTAGTCGTGCTGCAACTCCATGAAGGGAGCACAATCCTGCACCCGGATACCGATCTCTTCCCACAGCTCCCGATCCAGCGCGGTGAGCAGATCCTCGCCCGACTCCACCTTGCCACCGGGAAACTCCCAACGATCCCCCTGATGACGGTCGGAGGAGCGTCTGGCGATGAAGATATCGCCCCGTTCATTCTCGATGACGCCAACCGCCACCCAGATCCGCTTTTTCTGTTCCATCTTGTTACCTTTACACGCTATGCATGACCGGACCGTTAGATGAACCCAACCTCCGGTTGGGTGAGCGGCCGATGATGCCTGATATCCGATTTCCTTTCGTCAAGTGGCGCCACCCCGGTGACTTTGCCACCCTCTGACAAAAACAAGGCGGGCACCGGGCCCGCCTTGTCATGGCATTACGTCGATCAGGTCAACTGACCGTGGCAATGCTTGTACTTCTTGCCGGAGCCACACGGGCAGGGATCGTTGCGACCGATCTTCTGCTCGTCGCGCACAAAGGTGGTGTGACCCTCTTCGCCTGCGGCCTCTTCATCGGCCAGCTGATTCTCTGCCGCGGCGTGGGTGTAGGTACGGGGAGCGGCTTCCGCCTGCTGGCGCTGCTGCTCTTCCATCGCTTCCACATCGCGCTCCTGGACCTGAACCCGGCTCAGGATGCTGACCACATCGCGCTTGAGGGTTTCCAGCATCTGGGTGAACAGATCGAAGGATTCGCGCTTGTACTCCTGCTTGGGGTTCTTCTGGGCGTAACCGCGCAGATGGATGCCCTGACGCAGGTGATCCATGGCCGCCAGATGCTCTTTCCACAGACCATCCAGAGTTTGCAGCATCACTGCTTTCTCGAAGTTGCGCAGCACCTCTTTGCCGACCAGCTCTTCCTTGTGGGCATAGAGCTTGGTGGCTTCATCCAGAATGCGCTCGCGCAACTTCTCTTCATACAGCTTGTCATCTTCCGCCAGCCACTGTTGCAGCGGCAGGTCGAGGGCGAAGTCTGCCCTCAGACGCGTTTCCAGGCCCGGCACGTCCCACATCTCTTCCAGAGACTGGGGCGGGATGTACTCGTCAATCACCGCACCGTACACGTCGTCACGGATAAGATGAATGGTCTCGGAGATGTCGTTGGTATCCAGCAACTCATTGCGCTGCTCGTAGACCACCTTGCGCTGGTCGTTGGCCACGTCGTCAAACTCCAGCAAGCTCTTGCGGATGTCGAAGTTACGACCTTCCACCTTGCGCTGGGCGTTTTCGATCGCCTTGGTGACCCACGGGTGCTCGATGGCTTCGCCCTCTTCCATACCCAGCTTCTTCATCATGCCGGTCACGCGGTCTGAGGCGAAGATCCGCATCAGGGTATCTTCCATGGAGAGGTAGAAACGGGAGGAGCCCGGGTCACCCTGACGACCGGAACGGCCGCGCAGCTGGTTGTCGATACGACGGGATTCGTGACGCTCGGTACCGATAATGTGCAGACCACCGGCGGCCAGCACCTCATCGTGACGCACCTGCCAGGCGGCTTTCAGCTCGGCAATCTGCTCGCTGGTCGGGTTTTCCAGCTTGGCAATCTCTGCCTGCCAGTTGCCGCCCAATACGATGTCGGTACCACGACCGGCCATGTTGGTGGCGATGGTCACCGCGCCAATCTGACCCGCCTGAGCAACGATCTCCGCTTCCATAGCGTGGAACTTGGCGTTCAGCACCTTGTGCGGGATCTTCTCCTTGGTCAGGATGCCGGAGAGCAGCTCGGAGTTCTCGATGGAGACGGTACCCACCAGCACCGGCTGACCACGGGAAACGCAACCGCGAATATCTTCGACGATAGCGGCATACTTCTCATTGGCGGTCAGATAGACCAGATCGCCCATGTCCTTGCGCACCATCGGCTGGTTGGTCGGGATAACCACGGTATCCAGGCCATAAATCTGCTGGAATTCAAAGGCTTCGGTATCTGCAGTACCGGTCATGCCCGCCAGCTTGTTGTAGAGACGGAAGTAGTTCTGGAAGGTGATGGAGGCCAGCGTCTGGTTCTCGTTCTGGATCTTCACCCCTTCCTTCGCTTCAACGGCCTGATGCAGACCATCGGACCAGCGACGACCCGGCATGGTACGGCCGGTGTGCTCGTCGACGATGACGATCTCGTCTTTCTGGACGATGTAGTCCACGTTGCGCTCGAACAGGGTATGGGCGCGCAGACCGGCATTGACGTGGTGCAACAGGCTGATGTTGGAAGCGGAGAACAGGGAGTCGTTCTCGTCCAGCAGCCCCTCTTTCTTGAGCAGCTCTTCCACGAAGATCTGGCCGTTTTCGGTCAGCAGGGCCTGACGGTTCTTCTCGTCCACCGTGTAGTGACCGTCGCCGGTGTACTCTTCAGTGTCTTCCTTGTCCTGCTTGACCAGCAGCGGGATCAGCTTGTTGACGCGAATATAGAGCTCGGAGCTGTCTTCGGCCGGGCCGGAGATAATGAGCGGGGTTCGGGCTTCATCGATAAGCACCGAGTCCACCTCATCCACCAGCGCGTAGTTGAGCGGACGCTGGACGCGCTGCTCCGGCGAGAACGCCATGTTGTCGCGCAGGTAGTCAAAACCGAATTCGTTGTTGGTACCGTAGGTGATGTCGGCGGCATAGGCGTCACGCTTCTGGGACGCATCCATGCCAGGCACGTTGCAGTCGACGGTCATGCCGAGGAAGGCGAACAGCGGACGGTTTGCTTCCGCATCACGCTTGGCCAGGTAGTCGTTAACGGTCACCACGTGCACGCCACGGCCACTCAGGGCGTTCAGATAAGCCGGCAACGTTGCAGTAAGCGTCTTACCTTCACCGGTCTTCATTTCCGCGATGCGGTTGGAGTTCAGCACCATGCCACCGATCAGCTGCACGTCGAAGTGACGCATGCCGAACACCCGCTTGGAGGCTTCACGCACAGTGGCGAACGCTTCCGGCAGCAGCTGCTCCAGGGTCTCGCCCTGCTCGATACGCTGACGGTATTCAGCCGTCTTGGCCTGCAACTCGGCATCGGACAGAGCCTCGAACTGCGGCTCCATGGCATTGATCTGTTTTACAATTTTGCGCAAAGCCTTGAGCGTTCTGTCGTTCCGGCTGCCGATAATCTTGGTAAGCAGTGTGCTAATCATGGGTACCAACTATTTCTGGTTATAAAAGCGTTCCGTCACTGGAACCTGAAAAATAAAACCTAACCCCGGCTGGCACTGAGAAAGCGTGCGGGGTTGACCTGACGACCGTCTTTCAACACTTCGTAATGCAGATGGACCCCGGTCGCGCGACCGGTACGTCCCATCAAGGCAATCTTCTGACCCTGATCAACCAGGGTGCCCACCTCGACCAGCAATCTGGAGTTGTGGGCATAGCGGGTGATCAGGCCATTGCCGTGATTAATCTCCACCATATTGCCAAATTCCGGATGACGGCCCGCCCAGCTGACAATGCCGGGCCCGGTGGCCAGAATCGGGGTGCCGGGTTTGCCACGGAAATCCACCCCCTTGTGCATCTTGGCACGCCCGTTGAACGGATCGACCCGTCCACCAAACCCGGACGAGACCCAGACTCGTTCCTGTTTGACTGGCGTGCCGGAAATAAAACCGGCATCGGTGATATGGTGATTCATGATGAAAGATTCAAGTACCGACAGCTGATCTTCACGGCTGCTGAGTTGCTGGCTAAGGTGCTTCATCGAGGCTTGCAGCTCGTTGAGGTTCACTTCCAGATCTTCATCATAAGAAGGGCCACCCATCGGGGGCAGCTCTTTGAAATTGAACTCGTCGGGATCGAGATCGGCCTGCTCGGTCAATCGTTCGCCGAGGGCATTGAGACGGCCAAGCTGGCCCTGCATGGTGCCTACCTGGGCAGCCAGCATCGCCAACTGTTCACGGGCTTCGTCGCCACTCTGGTCGATGGACTGTTGCTCGGCAACGGCGAGCGCCACTTCCAGCGCCGCCATTTTCTGGTGCCAGCTCTGCCAGAGCCAACCACCACCAAGCGCCAACAGGGAGAAGAGAATACCGCCGACCCAGGCCAGACGTTGTTTGGGCAGGTGCAACTTGCGTCGCTGCTTGCCGTGGAGGATCAGGGTAATGCTCATAGAAATCAGTCTGCTCGGTCAGGTGCGGCCAGGAGCCTGCACGGGAAATAAAACCGGGAGATAATCGGTATTAAAGGATGGAGTAAACAAATGACGGAACGTCGGTGCGGAGAGAGGACCGACGTTCCGTTGCACAGCTATCAGGCCAGAACCAGACCGTTGTCGTAGTATGCGATAGGCGCTTTGTCGCCCTCACCCTCGAAGGTCACCAGTTCCCAAGCCTCCTGCTCAGCCAGCAAGGCACGCAGCAGCTTGTTGTTCAGGGCATGTCCGGTCTTGTAGGCACGGAACTCACCGATGATGCTGCGGTTACACATATAGAGGTCACCGATCGCGTCCAGCATCTTGTGCTTGACGAACTCGTCCTCATAACGCAAACCATCTTCGTTCAGCACCCGATAGTCGTCCAGTACCACGGCGTTTTCCAGGCTTCCGCCCAGCGCCAGGTTCTGGGAACGCAGGTACTCGATATCACGCATGAACCCGAAGGTACGGGCTCGGCTGATCTCTTTCACGAAGGAAGCACCGGAGAAGTCCAGCACGCAACGCTGGTTGCGCCCTGCAAAGACCGGATGCTGGAAATCGATCTCGAGATCCATCTTGAAGCCGTTGCGATAGGGGTGGAATTCCGCCCACTTGTCGCCATCTTCAACCCGGATGCTCTTCTTGATCCGCACAAACTGCTTGGCCGCATTTTGCTCACGGATCCCGACTTCCTGCAGCAGGTAGATAAAGGGATGCGCACTGCCGTCCATCACCGGGATCTCGGGCGCGTCAACCTCGACATAGAGGTTGTCGATACCCATCCCAGCCAGCGCGGCAGAGAGGTGCTCAATGGTAGAGACCCGCACACCAGCTTCGTTGACCAGAGCGGTACAGAGCACGGTATCGCGCACCTGATCGGCATTGGCTGGCAGCTCCACCACAGGATTCAGGTCGGTACGCAAGTAAACGATCCCTGTGTTCACAGGTGCCGGACGGAACGTCATAGTGACTTTCCGACCCGAATGCAGGCCGACACCAGTCGCCTGTACACTCGTTTTCAAGGTTCTTTGTCTAATCATGGGTGTACCCTAAACAGCTTAAAATCCGGACCAGATGGTCGTTGGCAGGCCATCTTAGCACATTCCTTGAACAACAAACAAACAAGAGCCATAAGAGGCTTAGTCAGCTTGCTTGCGCAGGAACGCCGGAATATCCAGGTAATCCGGTTCGCGACGAGCTTGCGGCTCGGCGTTGACCACCTTGGCCGGGGCTTCGTCCATCACGCGGCCTTGCATCATGTCGCTGACCAGCGGTTGACGTACCGGGCGCTCTTGCACCTGGCTGCTCTTGACCAGCGTGATGTCCGGCTTGCGCTCGGCACCGATACCGGTGGCAACCACGGTCACACGCAGTTCGTCGTGCATTTCCGGGTCGATGACGGTACCCACAACAACGGTAGCGTTCTCGGAAGCGAAGGCCTTGACCGCGTTACCCACGGTTTCGAACTCTTCGATGGTCATGTCCATACCGGCGGTGATGTTGACCAGGATGCCACGGGCACCGGCCAGATCCACGTCTTCCAGCAGCGGGCTGGAGATGGCTTTCTCGGCCGCTTCTTCGGCACGGTCATCACCGGAGGCGGAACCGGTACCCATCATGGCGGTACCCATTTCACGCATCACGGTACGCACGTCCGCGAAGTCGACGTTGATCAAGCCCGGACGGGTAATCAGCTCGGCAATGCCCTGTACCGCGCCAAGCAGCACATCGTTGGCCGCCTTGAAGGCGTCCAGCAGGGAAATACCGCGACCCAGCACCTTCAGCAACTTGTCGTTGGGGATGGTGATCAGGGAGTCGACGTTTTTGGAGAGCTCTTCAATACCGTGCGCGGCGAAGCCCATCCGCTTCTTCCCTTCGAAGGAGAACGGCTTGGTGACGACGGCAACGGTCAGGATGCCCATTTCGCGTGCCACTTCGGCCACGATCGGCGCAGCACCGGTACCGGTACCACCACCCATACCGGCGGCGATGAACACCATGTCGGAACCGGTCAGCAGCTCACGCAGCGCTTCCCTGTCTTCCATGGCTGCATCACGACCCACTTCCGGATTGGCTCCGGCCCCCAGACCCTTGGTGATGCCACCGCCGATCTGCAGAGTGGTGTTGGCGCTGGAGTTACGCAGTGCCTGGGCGTCGGTGTTGACAGTAATGAACTCAACGCCTTCGATGTTTTGACGAACCATGTGCTCGACAGCGTTACCGCCGCCGCCACCTACACCGATCACTTTAATGACGGCTTCGTCAGTGTGGCTATCCATAAATTCAAACATGTTGTCTCTCCGCTTTGTTTGCCTGACTCAGCAAAATTCTTAGAACTCGCCACGCAGCCAGTTGCTAACCCGTTTGACCAGGCCACCGACGCTTGCCTTGGCGGCATATTCTTTGTTGCTACCGGTGGTTTGATGGGTGCGGCCATATTGCAGCAACCCGACCGCAGTCGAGTACACCGGTGCCTGCACGTAATCACTCAAACCACGTATGTTCATGGGCTCTCCCACCCGGACCTGGCTTTGGAAGATCTGCTCTGCACACTCCACAATGCCTTCAATCTGGGCAGCGCCGCCGGTCAAGACCACACCGGCTGCCAGCTGATGCTTGACCCCCTGCGCCTTCAACTCGTTCTGTACCCGCACCAGCTCATCATTCACCATGGAGAGCAACTCGGTGTAACGGGGTTCAATCACTTCAGCCAGTGTCTGCCGTTGCAGGCTGCGCGCCGGGCGACCGCCGACACTGGGCACTTCAATATTGTCTTCCTTGCTGACCAGTCGGCCGAGGGCGCAGCCGTAGCGTACCTTGATCGCTTCTGCGTCGAGCGGCGGCGTACCGAAGGCGTAGGCGATGTCGCTGGTGACCGTGCTGCCAGCGTAAGGGATCACCTTGGTGTGGCGCAGGGCGCCGCCGGTAAACAGCGACATATCCATGGTGCCGCCACCGATGTCCACGACACAGACACCCAGCTCCTTCTCGTCTTCAGTCAACACGGCATAGCTGGAGGCCAGCGCGGAGAATATCAGTTGATCCACCCGCAAGCCGACCTTCTCCACACACTTCTCAATGTTGCGGGCCATGTCGTTGTGGCAGGTGATCAAGTGAACCTTGGCCGCCATCCGCACACCGGAGAGCCCCACCGGATTCTTGATCCCTTCCTGATAATCGATGGCGAACTCCTGGGGCAGCACGTGCAGCACGCGCAGCTCGTCGGAGAGGCGAACCGACTTGGCGGTATGGATCACGTTGTCCACATCCTCCTGGGTCACCTCTTCATCGGAGATGGGCACCATACCGGTCTCGTTACGGCAGTCGATATGCTTGCCGGACAACCCCAGATAGACCGAGCTGATCTGGCAATCTGCCATCATCTCGGCCTCTTCCACCGCACGGCGCAGTGACTTGACCACGGAGTCGAGGTCATTGACCCCGCCCTTCTCCATTCCGCGGGAAGCGTGACTGCCCATACCGATGACGTTCAATTCACCGTCCGGCAATACTTCCCCGACCAGAACCGCCACTTTGGTTGTGCCGATATCCAGTCCGACAATCAAATTCCTATCTGCGGTGTTGGTCATGCACGTTCTCTTCGCTCTTCTTCCAGCCAACTGCCATTCCGGTGTCGTATCGAAGATCCACGTAGGCAACTTGCGCACGGGGTTCGATAACCGGGAAGGCATCGATAAACCGCTGCAACCGGAGCGCAATGTCATTGCGTCCCAGGAACAGCTTGATATTGCCATCCAGGGTCAGTTCCCAGGCATGGCGAGGGGTCAAATTCACCCCCTGCAATGTGTATCCCTTGGCAGCGAGTTGCGACTCGTACTGCCGACTCTCTTTCAACACCCGGGCAGCCTGGTCATCTGGCCCTGACAACTGCAACAGCGGCGTCTTGACCCGATCCGGGGCAGTGAATACCTTGCCCTTGGTGTTGACGAAGCGGTTGCCATTCCAGCGCGCCGCTACATCCTGTTCTGTCAGGTAGATCTTGAGTTTGTTCGGCCACTTCTTTCGTACCGAAACCTGAGCTACCCATGGCAGGGCATTGAGCCGTGCCTGCAATTCATTGACATCCAACTCGAAGAAGTTGCGCAGCTCGACGCCATCCAGCACCGCCACCCGCAGCTCTTCGGTTTCCAAATACTGGTGTTGCCCCTGCAGCAACAGCTCGCTCATGGGCAACCGGTTGGCATCTGTCAACCAACCTTTAACATCCAGCGCCGTCCGGTAGCAGCCCCATATCACCAGCAGGAAAAACACTACGCCAGCGATGAAGCTACCCTTGGTGCGCCCCTGTGCCCTTGCCTCCACCCGATCGATCCCCGTGTCACGCGCTAAACCGGCCTTTGACAGACCGGCTCGCCATTATATAGGCCCCGGCTTGGCGGTCAAAATACTCATTGGGCCCTCAGGCGCCAGATTTCATGCTATCTATGCTCAATTTCATCTCTCCGAGACGACGGGCCAGTGCCCCGACGTTCCCGGCACCTTGAGTCAGCACCAAATCCCCCTCGCCAATCAGGTCGGCCAGCACGGCTGGCACGTCATCTGGCGTAGCGACGAAGATGGGTTCCAGGTTACCGCGCGAGCGAATGGAGCGGCACAGTGCCCGTCCATCAGCACCCGGGATCGGCTCCTCACCGGCAGCATAAACCTCCAGCATCACCAGCACATCTACCTTGGAGAGCACATCGGCGAAGTCCTCGTAGAGGTCGCGGGTGCGGGTATAACGGTGCGGCTGGAACACCATCACCAGGCGTTTTTCGGGCCAACCGGCACGGGCGGCGTTGATGGTGACCTTCACTTCACTCGGGTGGTGGCCATAATCGTCCACCAGCATCGCCTTGCCGCAACCCGTTTCAAACTCACCATACTGCTGGAAGCGGCGGCCAACCCCTTCAAATTTGGCCAGCGCAGCGATAATAGCTTCATCACTGACACCATCCTCTGTCGCGACAGCTATCGCCGCTGCGGCGTTCAACGCGTTGTGAATCCCCGGCAAATTGAGGGTGACCTGCAATTCACCCGCCTCTTTACGGCGAACCCGGAAACTGCAGTGGTTGGTGGTCTGGACAAAATCCAGCACCTGCACGTCGGCCTCGTCAGCGAGACCGTAGGTCAGGGTCGGGCGGGCAATCTCCGGCAACATGCCACGGATCACCGGATCATCAATGCAGACCACCGCCAGCCCGTAGAAGGGCAGATTGTGCAGAAACTCGATGAAGGTGGCCTTCAGTTTGGAGAAGTCACCGCCGTAGGTATCCATGTGATCCGCTTCGATGTTGGTCACGATAGAGACCATCGGCTGCAGATGCAGGAAAGAGGCATCGCTCTCATCCGCCTCGGCAATCAGATAGCGGCTGTTACCCAGACGAGCATTGGTCCCGGCGCTGTTGAGCAGACCACCGATGACGAAGGTCGGGTCACGGTCAGCTTCGGCATAGATGCTCGCCACCAGACTGGTGGTGGTGGTCTTGCCGTGGGTACCGGCGATGGCGATGCCATGACGGAAACGCATCAGCTCGGCCAGCATCTCGGCGCGGCGCACCACCGGGATCCGCAGTTCGCGGGCAGCCAGCAGCTCCGGGTTGTCCTGCTTGATGGCGGTAGAGACCACCACCACGCTGGCACCCTCGACGTGCTCGGCACTGTGACCGACGAAGATGTGGGCGCCCAATCCGGCCAACCGCTCGGTCACGGCGTTGCGAGCCAGATCAGAACCCGTTACCTGATACCCTTCGTTGGCAAGCACTTCGGCGATCCCGCCCATACCGGCACCACCGATGCCGATAAAGTGGATGCGACGCACGCGGCGCATTTCGGGGATCACAGTACGCAGTTTTGCCAGTTCAACCTTGGTCATAATCGTCTCTTTAGTCTGCCGCAGGCCATGTGCCGGCAACGCGCGGCTGCACGGCGGCATCAATACATACAGGTACAAGGCTGCCCGGAGTCACCGCTGCAACCTTGCTCATCAATCTTTACCACGCTGCCCTGTTGCGAGCTGTTTGCACTCATCCGCAACCCGCTCGGCCGCATCGGTGATGGCGACGCGGCGCGCCGCTTTCGCCATGTTAAACAGGGTCTCCCTGCGCCCAGCCAGCCAGGTCAAACGCGCCGCCAGTGAGGCGGTGTTCAGCTCGGACTGGGGCAGAAACTCGGCCGCACCGCCGTCGACCAGGGTCAGGGCGTTACGGGTCTGGTGATCATCCACCGCATGGGGCAGCGGCACGAAAATGGCAGCCACACCGGCGGCAGCCACTTCGGAAACGGTCAGCGCACCGGCACGGCAGACCACCAGGTCGGCCCAGGCGTAGGCACTGGCCATATCCTTGATAAATTCGCTCACCTCGGCATGGATGCCGTGCTGGGCATAGGCAGCAGACACTGTCTCGGCATTGCCATTGCCACACTGGTGACGCACGTCAATGGGCACGCCGGCCGTCGCCACCGCAGCAGGCACCTGCTCGTTGAGCACCCGGGCCCCCAGACTGCCGCCGACAATCAGCAGATGCAGCGGCTCACTGCTGCTGCGTAGTTGCGGATCCGGCAGGGCAACCACTTCGGGGCGCACCGGATTACCCACCACGGCGGTACGACGGCTCGGCGCGAAGGCGCCCGGAAATGCCATCAGCACCCGCTTGGCGATACGGGCCAGCAGCTTGTTGGTCATGCCGGCAGCGGCATTCTGCTCATGGAGCAGCAACGGGATACCGGAGAACCAGGCCGCCACACCACCCGGGCCGGAGGCAAAACCGCCCATACCGAGCACCACATCAGGGCGAACGGTTTTGAGTACCTGACGCGCCTGCAGGATCGATTTGACGATGCGATAGGGCGCAACCAGCAGTCGTTTGATGCCGTTGCCACGTACTCCCTGAATATCGATGAAGGAGATGGGATAACCGTGGGCGGGCACCAGCTCCGCCTCCATTCGGTCGGCAGTGCCGAGCCAGTGGACAGTCCAGCCCTGGGCCTTCAGGCGATCGGCCACGGCCAGACCGGGGAACACATGTCCCCCAGTACCACCGGCCATCACCAACAGAGTCTTGCTCACTAAACCTCCCGCACACGCGCCTGGGCTGTCGCCTGACGCAACTCAAAATCGATTCGAATCAACATGCTCACCGCCACCGCCATGATGATGAGACTGGAGCCACCGTAACTCACCAGCGGCAGGGTCAAGCCCTTGGTCGGCATCATGCCGCTGGCTGCGCCGACGTTGACGAAGGTCTGGAAGCTGAACCAGATGCCGATGCCGATGGCCAGATAGCCGTCATAGAGCCGCTCTGCCGCCAGCGCGCGATGCCCCAGCTTGAGCGCCTTGATCGCCAGCGCAAAAATCAGGAACAGGGCGCCCAGCACCCCAACGTAACCCAACTCTTCGCCGAGGATCGCAAACACGAAGTCGGTGTGCGCTTCCGGCAGGTACTCCATCTTCTGGATAGAGTTGCCAAGCCCTTCGCCAAACCAGCTGCCACGACCAAAGGCCATCAGCGACTGGGTCAACTGGTAGCCGCTGCCGAACGGATCGGCCCAGGGGTCCATAAAGGCGGTCACCCGCCGCATCCGGTAAGGCTCGACGATGATCAGCATTACCACGGCACCGACGCCGGCACCGATCAGGGTCACGAACTGGCCCAGCCGGGCACCGGCCAGAAACAGCATCCCGAACGAGGTAACGAACATCACCACGGTGGAACCCAGGTCAGGCTGCAGCAACAACAGGACGGCCAGCACCCCGAACACCGCCAGCGGCTTGAGGAAGCCGAGCCAGGCTTCACGCACCTCGTTCTGGCGCCGCACCAGATAACCCGCCAGATAGACAAACAGCGCCAGCTTACCGAATTCGGCAGGCTGCAGGTTGAACGGGCCGAGCGGCAACCAGCGTACCGCGCCGTTGACGTTGCGCCCCACCAGCAACACCAGCACCAGCATCAGAACGGCCAGCAGCAGCATGGGGCCATTGTGTTCCTGCCAGCGCGCCATCGGCACCTGCAGCACAAACCAGGAGATACCCAGCGCCATCATCAGAAACAGGGCGTGACGCTTCACGAACATGAAGGGATCATCCCCCAGCGCAATCCCTTCGGGGATCGATGCCGAGGCTACGATGACCACCCCAACGGCCATCAGGGAGAGCGCCAGCAGTACCAACTGCCGATCGTAGAGACCGGCAGGACGTGCCGGTAACAGCCAACGCTGCAAGAAGCCTGCGACTGCGCGAAGGGCGTTCATAACGTTTGTACCATCTCGGTGAAGCGATCGCCGCGCACCTCGAACGACTTGAACTGATCGAGGCTGGCACAGGCCGGCGCCAGCAGTACCCAGTCACCAGGCCGGGCATCTGCCGCCGCCTTGGCGACCGCGGCGGCCAGATCGGCCACCCGTTCGGTCTGCTCGCCCAGCGCCAGCAGCACGTCGGCATCCTGACCGAAGCAGTACATGTGATCGATCTGGTTGCCCAGCAGCGCCTGGATGGGGCCAAAATCCTGCCCCTTGCCCTGACCACCGGCCAGCAGCAACAGGCGCCCCTTGACCGACTCGCGCACCCCGGCCACGGCAGCCAGCGTGGCCCCCACGTTGGTGGCCTTGGAGTCGTTGATCCAGCGCACCCCGTTCACCTCGCGCACGAAACGGGCACGATGGGGCAAGCCCTCGAAACGGCGCAGCACGGTGAGCTGGGCCGCGCGGGGAATGCCGACCGCATCGCACAGTGCCATGGCGGCCAGCGCATTGGCCTGATTGTGGGCACCAACGATTTTCATCTCATCCACCGCCAGCAGCGGTTCGCCGTGCAGGGTCAGCCAGTAGCGGCCATCCAGCAGGCAGCGGCCATAGCCATTGCAGTCGAGGCCAAAGCTCTGCCATACCTGACCCACATCGGGCAGGGTCTGAGGGTCGTCGCGATTGACCAGAATGTGTTGCGAATGCTGATGGATCTCCATCTTGGCGGCGCGATAGTCGGCCATACCCTGATAGCGATCCATGTGATCTTCGGAGAGGTTCAGCACCACGGACGCGGCAGCACGCAGGCTGTAAGTGGTCTCGAGCTGGAAGCTGGAGAGCTCCAGCACGCAGAGATCCATCGGCTGCTTGAGCAAGTCCAGCGCCGGTGTGCCGATATTGCCGCCCACACCAACATTAAGTCCGGCTTCAGCCATCATCTCGCCGACCAGGGTGGTGACTGTGCTCTTGCCGTTGGAGCCGGTGATGGCGATGACTGGGGCCTGGGTCTCGCGGACAAACAGTTCGATATCCCCGATGATCTGCACGCCACGCTCGGCGGCGGCTTTCAGTTCGGGGGTCGCCAGCGCGATGCCGGGGCTCACGACGATCATGTGCGCCTGCTTGAGCAGTGCCTCGTCGAGCCCATGGTTCAACGCCACCTCAGGCGGCAGTTGATCCTTGCCGGGCGGGTTGGCGCGGGTATCCATCACCAGTGGCGTCACGCCACGGCCGAGGAAGTAATCGACACAGGAGAGTCCGGTTTTGCCCAATCCGATAATGATGACCATGGCCTTACCTCACCTTCAGGGTGGCAAGACCCAGCAGCACCAGCACCAGGGTAATGATCCAGAAGCGCACAATGACGCGCGGCTCCGGCCAGCCCTTCTTCTCGTAGTGGTGATGGATCGGCGCCATGCGGAAGATCCGCACGCCGCGCAGTTTGTAGGAACCCACCTGCAGGATCACCGAGACGGTCTCCATCACGAAGACGCCGCCCATGATCACCAGCAGAAACTCCTGACGCACCAGCACGGCGATGGTGCCAAGCGCGCCGCCCAGCGCCAGGGAACCGACGTCCCCCATGAAGACCTGGGCTGGATAGGTGTTGAACCAGAGGAAACCCAGACCCGCCCCGACGATGGCGGTACAGACGATCACCAGCTCGGAGGTATAGGGCACATAGGGAATGTGCAGGTAGCTGGCAAAGTTAACGTTACCGGTGGCCCACGCAATGAAGGCAAAACCGCCCGCCACCATTACGGTCGGCATGATGGCCAGGCCGTCGAGACCGTCGGTCAGGTTGACCGCGTTGGAGGTACCGACGATGACAAAGTAGGTCAGCACGATAAACATCAGGCCAAGCTGCGGCATCACATCCTTGAGGAAGGGCACTACCAGCTGGGTCTGACCCTCGTGGGTGGCGGTCGTATAGAGGAACACCGCCACCGCCAGCGCTACCGCAGACTGCCAGAAGTACTTCCAGCGCGCGATCAGGCCGTCGGTATTCTTGCGCACCACCTTGAGGTAATCATCGGCAAAGCCGATGGCTCCGTAGGCGCCAAGCACGAACAGCACCAGCCAGACATAGGGGTTGTCGAGGCGGCACCAGAGCAGCACAGAAGTGAAAATCGCCGCAATGATCATCAGGCCACCCATGGTCGGGGTGCCACGCTTGCTGAGGTGAGACTCGGGACCGTCGTTGCGGATCACCTGACCGAATTTCAGGATCTGCAGGCGGCGGATCAGCCGCGGCCCCATCCAGAGCGCAACCCCCAGTCCGGTGATGATCGACAGGATGGCGCGAAACGTCAGGTAGGAGAAGACGTTGAAGAAGGTGAAGTGCGGGGTGAGCAGTTCGGCCAGCCAGACTAGCATGTGGCTGACTCCTGATGGCCTTTGACCATCTCGACGATATCTTCCATGCGGGAGCCACGGGCCCCCTTGACCAGAATCGACATTTCCTGATGTGTATCTATCATTTGCGCAAGCACTTCAAACAACGACGCCTTGTTATCGAAATGTCGGCCCGCCGCGGCATCTGCGGTGTGGCGACTCTCTTCTCCCACTGTCAGCACGGCATCCAGGCCGCGCTCGCGGGCATGACGGCCAACCCGGGCGTGTTGCTCGGCAGACTCCTCACCCAGTTCCCGCATATCACCGAACACCAGCACCTTGAAGCCGCCCATGGCGGTCAGGGTATCGATGCCCGCCAGCACGGATTCCACGCTGGCATTGTAGGTATCATCCACCAGGGTCAGACCGCCCCAGCGCTGTACACAGAAGCGCCCCTTGACCGGCGCCATCTGCTCCAGCCCCGCCTTGACGGAATCGAGGGATGCGCCGAGGGCCAGACAGCCTGCGGCGGCAGCCAGTGCATTGGCCACGTTGTGGCGACCCGGGATCGCCAGAGTCAGGCTCAGCTCGCCCCGCGGGGTCACCATCACGAACTCGGCACAGCCTTGCTCGTTGAGCGCCATGTCGCGCGCGTGGAACGGCTGGCTCTGATCTTCGATGGAGAAGGCGCAGCGAATGCCGCGTTCGCGCCACTTCGGCCAGAATTCGTTGTCGGCGTTGACGATGGCGGTGCCACCATCACGCAAGCCCTCAAAAATCTCGCTCTTGGCGTGGAACACCCCTTCCAGCGAACCAAAGCCCTCCAGATGAGCCGCGGCCACGTTGTTGATGATGGCGGCATCGGGTTTGGCCAGCGAGGTGGTCCAGGCGATCTCGCCCGGATGGTTGGCACCCAGCTCCATCACTGCGAACTTGTGTTGCGGTTCGAGGCGCAGCAAGGTGAGCGGCACGCCCACCTCATTGTTGAAGTTGCCAGCGGTGGCCAGCACTTCCCCTTCATTGCGCAGGATGGCGGTCGCCATCTCCTTCACCGTGGTCTTGCCACAGCTGCCGGTAATGGCCAGCACTTTCGGATTGAAGCGCTCACGCACCAGCTTGCCGAGACGGCCCAGCCCCTTGAGGCTATCGGCCACCACCAGCTGGGGGATGGCCAGCGGCAATTCACGCTCGACCAGCAAGGCAGAGGCGCCAGCCTGAACAGCCTGCTCGCAAAAATCGTGGGCATCGAAGCGCTCGCCGCGCAGGGCAACGAACAGGGCACCCGCGCCCAGAGTGCGGGTGTCGGTACTGACAGCGGTGATCTCGCCATCGTCACCAATCAGGCGGGCATCGAGTACCTGCGCCAGCTCGGCAAGCCTGAGGGTCATCATGTGAATGACTCCAATAATGTGTGCAAGGCGGCCGCGACGGTTTCCCGGTCGCTGTAGTGCCGCTTGTCGGTTCCAATGATCTGATAATCCTCGTGACCCTTACCGGCCACCAGAATGATGTCCTGTTTGCTCGCCTGACCGATGGCCAGCGCAATAGCCTTGACCCGGTCGTGCTCCACCTGCACCGCAGCAGGATCGCGAAGACCCGCCACCATGTCGGCCATGATCCGGGCCGGCTCCTCGGTACGGGGATTGTCGTCGGTCAGGATCACACGATCCGCATACTGTTCAGCCATGGCAGCCATCATGGGGCGCTTGCCGCGATCGCGATCGCCACCACAGCCAACCAGACACCAGAGCTGGCCTGTGCAGTGCACCCGCAGGGCCTGCAATGCCTTCTCCAGCGCATCCGGGGTGTGGGCGTAATCGACCACAGCCAGCGGCGTATCGCCACCGCCAAAACACTCCATGCGCCCGGTCACCGGCTGCAATTTCGGGGCAGTTGCCAGCAGCTCATCGAAGTCATAGCCGAGTACCAGCATGACTCCCATCGCCGCCAGCACATTGCTGACGTTGAAGCGCCCGAGCAAGGGGGCGGATAATACACCATTCCCCCAGCTGGAGTTAATCTGCGCGCGAAAACCTTGTTGATGAAAATCGAGCTGCCACGCCGTTAATTGACGGCCAAAATGGTGTTCAATCGGGCCATTTACGCTGAAGGCCACCGCAGCCGGGTATTTTTCGAGCCACTTGGCACCCAACTCGTCATCATGGTTGATCACCGCATTCGACTCATCGACCAGCTGCAGCAGCTGCTCCTTGGCGGCGCCATAGGCTTCCATGGTGCCGTGATAGTCGAGGTGATCCCGGCTCAGGTTGGTGAAAACGGCAGCGGCAAACGGCAGTGCGGCAACACGGTGCTGCACCAGACCGTGGCTGGAGACCTCCATCGCCACCAGATCCGCCCCCTGCGCTTGCAGCGCAGCCAGATTGGCTTGCACCTGCACGGCGCTGCCGGTGGTGTTTTCCGCTTCGATCAGATGGCCAAACAGGCCGTTGCCGATGGTGCCCATCACACCTGCCTTGCCACCCAGCAGGGAGCGCCAGTTGGCGACCAGCAACGCAGTAGTGCTCTTGCCATTGGTGCCGGTGATCCCGACCAGCGCCAGTTTTTTGGCTGGTTGATCGTAGAAATAGCCGGAGAGCGCAGAGAGGTGAGCGGGCAGATCCCGCATCCCGATACAGGGAACCGGGGTCGATGGCGGGATAAATTCACCATCCTCCTCAAACACAACAGCGGTCGCCCCCTGAGCCACCGCCTGTTCGATAAACCGTCTGCCATCCACCTGATGGCCACGAATGGCCACGAAGAGAGAACCGGGGCCGACCCGCCGACTATCCAGCTGGATATCGGTCAGGGTGAGCGCCGGCGCCTGGATACCGAAGGGGCGCAGTAATGCATCAAGTACGCGGGACTCATGTGCGCGGGACAAGGGAAGCCTCCGTACGGGCAAGTTTGACGGGCACCGCGGGCGGCACTGCATCTGGACGAATATTGAAGAGCTGCAATACCCCGCCCATGGCCTCGGCAAACGGTGGGGTCGCCACGGCACCGCCATAGTAGGCGCTACCTTTTGGCTCGTTAATCACCACCACCATGACGAAACGGGGGTCACTGGCAGGCGCGAAACCGGCAAACCAGGCCATGTAATCCTTGCCGTAGCCACCGGCAACGGCGACCTTGGCAGTACCACTCTTGCCGCCGACCCGATAGCCCGGGACCTTGGCTTTTGGAATGGCGTTGTCGACCACATACTCCAGCGCCTGCAACATGGCAGAGGCGTTGTTGTGGTCGATCACCTGCTCCCCCTTGGGCGGCTTGGTCACCTTGACGATGGAGAGTGGCACCCGTTTGCCCTTGTTGGCCAGGGTCGCGTAGGCGGAAGCCAGCTGCAGCGGGGTGACCCGCAGGCCATAACCGAACGAGAGGGTCGCCCGCTCGATATCGGACCAGCGGCGACGCTGGGGCAGCATGCCGCTGCTCTCGCCCATCAGCCCGCTGCCGGTATCCATGCCGAAACCGAACATGCTGAGGGTGTTGATCATCTCCTGCGCCGGCATCCGCAGCGCGATGCGCGACATACCGATGTTGGAGGAGTAGCGCAAAATGTCGTAGAGGTTGGTCGCCCGATGGATACTGACGTCCTTGATCTGCTTGGCGCCGATAAAGAGTGGCCCGCCCTGGATGGTATCTTTCCAACTGGTCACACCAGCCTGCAAGGCACTGAGCAAAATCAATGGCTTGACGGTAGAACCCGGCTCGTAGGTATCGGTCACCACCCGGTTGCGTACCCGGAAACTCTGATACTGGCCGCGGTTGTTCGGGTTGTAGGAGGGGGTGTTGACCATGGCGAGCACTTCGCCGCTCTTGATATCCAGCATCACCATGGAGCCGGAGGTCGCCTTGTTCTCGTCGGTTGCCCGCTTGAGCGCGCGGTAGGCCAATGCCTGCACCCGCTGATCGATACTGAGCTGCAGGTCGTTGGCGTTCTTGCCCTCTTTGACGATGCCAAGCCGCTCGATGACCCGTCCCTGCCTGTCCTTGCGCACCCGCATTTCGCCGGGCGTCGCGGTCAGCCACTCGTTGTAACTGCGCTCAATCCCTTCAATACCGCTGCCATCGATGTTGGTCACCCCCACCAGATGGGCGCTGATCTCGCCGGCCGGGTAGAAGCGGCGCGCTTCGGGGCGCAGGTAGATGCCACCCAGCTTGAGACCCTTGATATATTCCGCCACCGCAGGGGTCACCTGACGCTGCAGATAGACGAAGCGCTTGCTGGGGTTGGCGATGCGGTGCTTGAGGGTATTGATGTCGAGCTTGAGCACGGCGGAGAGCGCCAGCCAGGCTCGCTCATTATTGATGGCGCCGGATTCGTGGACGGTCTTGGGATCGGCCCAGACCGCTTCGACCGGTACCGAGACCGCCAGCTGCTCACCATTGCGATCGGTGATCATGCCACGCACCGCCTGAGTGGAGGTGGTACGCAGGGAGCGCATATCCCCCTCCTGACGCAGACGATCCGGATTGATCACCTGGATCCAGGCCAGACGAAGGATCAGACCCACAAACGCGATGCCGATGAACACCGCAAGCGTACGAAAGCGCCACGGATAGATCGATGGCGCTTTGACCGTCGCTTTAGCAGCTTTGGCTGCAACCTTGCGTTTCATGGTTGGGTAATGACCTTTTCGGTGGTCACCAGCGGGCGACCCATCTGCAACTTGTCCATCGCCAGACTCGCCACCCGGGAGTGTTCAGCCAGGGTACCCTGCTCGAGCAGCAGATGGCGCCATTCGATATTGAGGCGGTCCTCTTCTGCCATCAGATCGTTCTGGTCGGCAGTCAGACCACGGGTCATGTTGGTCACCAGAATCACGGCAAACGCGGTCACCAGCACGGCAACCGACAGAAAAATCTGCAATTTGTGCCGCCAGAGATCACTGATGATCTCCTTGGCCAGATGAACACGCTCTTCGCTCATCGTTTACTCCGCCAGCCGCTGCGCAACACGCAGCACCGAACTGCGTGACCGGCTGTTTTCAGATACTTCGTGATCTGAAGGCTTGAGTGCCTTGCCGACCGACTTCAATTTGCGACCGCCAGCCAGCTCGGCCTCGGTCAACGGAATGCCGTAAGGCACTTCCGGCCCCTTCTCGTGCTTGCGGATGAAATGCTTCACCAATCGGTCTTCCAGCGAATGGAAGCTGATCACTGACAGGCGGCCATGGGGTGCCAGCACCTCCAGTGCACCGTTGAGCGCGGTTTCGATCTCGTCCAGCTCGCTGTTGATATAGATGCGAATGGCCTGAAAGCTGCGGGTTGCCGCATGCTTTCCCTTCTCCTTGCTCGGATTGACCCGGGCAATCATCTCCGCCAGCTGACGGGTTCGCACGTAAGGTTCGGTCACGCGGTCGTGCACAATGGCGCGGGCGATCTTCTTGGCAAAACGCTCCTCACCGAAGGTCTTCAGCACCCAGGCAATGTCGTCCACATCGGCCCTGGCCAGCCACTCGGCGGCGCTCTGGCCGGAGGTGGGGTCCATCCGCATATCGAGCGGACCATCTTTCATAAAGCTGAAACCCCGCTCGGCATCATCCAGCTGGGGTGAAGAGACCCCCAGATCCAGCAGGAAGCCATCCACCTTGCCCAACAAACCGCGCTCATCCAGATAGGAGGCGATGCCGGAGAAGGGGCCGTGCACGATTTCGAAACGGGGATCCTGGATCTTGGCCGCTTCGGCGATCGCCTGCGGGTCGCGGTCGATGGCGATCAGGCGGCCATTGGGGCCAAGGTGCTGCAGGATCAGACGAGAATGACCACCACGGCCAAAAGTACCGTCGACGTAAACACCGTCCGGCTTGATGGCCAGACCGTCAACGGCTTCGTGCAGCAGCACTGTGATGTGTTCAGCGGCTTGGGGCATTTATAAAGAGAAATCCTGTAGTCGTGGTGAGCTTGCCCAATCGTCCCCGGGCAGACCCAAGATGTCGTCATTGACCTGTTGTTGCCAGCGGGCTTCATCCCACAACTCAAACTTGTTGAGCTGGCCCACCAGCATGATTTTCTTGTCTAGCCCCGCATGGTTGCGCAGTGGCTGGCTGAGCAGCAGACGACCATTGCCATCCAGCTCGCATTCGGTTGCATGTCCCAGCAGCAGTCGCTGCAAACGGCGCTCTTGCGGATTCATGCTGGAAAGAGTCTTGAGCTTGCGTTCAACCTCTTCCCATTCATTCAGGGGATAAAGCAGCAGACAAGGATGGGCAATATCGATGGTGCAGACCAGCTGGCCGTCGCGCTCGGAGCGCAGCCAATCACGGAATTTGGTCGGAATAGCCAGCCGCCCTTTACTGTCCAGGCTGATGGCATGAGCGCCACGCAACAAATTACAGTCCCTGAAGGTGAGTGACCAGGCAGATTGCCCCTCTATAAACCACTTTGATCCACTTTTCCCCACCTTGAAGTTTAAGGACGTGCAGGGAGCTTTTCAAGCAAGGAGATGTGGCATAGGGAACATATTGACGCAGCGATTGCGGACCGCAGATTGAGTGAGTTGATTTTCCACAAGTTATTTGGCGTTAAACGCTGGTGATTAATTGAAATAAGTGAATTAACTGAGAACATGCACAATATGCGGGTGCGAACAACCAACCAGTCATCCTGTGTCCTGTCGCCATCCATCGCTGCCATTGCACTAAGCACGAAGCTATTCAATTGATTTAAAACATATAATTTCATTCAACATGGTAAGACAAAAATTATCCGACCAACGAAGCCATATTTTCTCATGCATAAAAAAGAGCCCCGCGAAAAATCGCGGGGCTCTTCGGAATGAGGTCGGAGTCGGCCTGTAAGCCGGGTTCTGTACCGGGTTGCCCCGGGTAGCAATCATTCCTCTAGGCCAGCAATCGCTCACTGGCTCAAGCAACCTACCCGCCCCCAACGCGGGCCGCGCCAATAGGGGCCTATTTGGTCTTGCTTCGGGTGGAGTTTACCGTGCCACGAACTGTTGCCAGTCGCGCGGTGCGCTCTTACCGCACCCTTTCACCCTTACCTGATCCCTTGCGGGCCATCGGCGGTTTGCTCTCTGTTGCACTGGTCGTAGGCTCACGCCCCCCAGGCGTTACCTGGCACCCTGCCCTATGAAGCCCGGACTTTCCTCCCCTCCGCCCGTCTGTCCCGAGGGACACAACGACGAAGCAGCGATTGCCCAGCCAACTCCGAGGCGCGGATTATAGCCTTGCGATACGCACGGGGTAAACCGGCAATTCCCGTTTACAGCCATTTATCGCGCTTTGGCCCCCGTTTACGGGCTGAATGCTTGTCGGCACGGCGGAACGCGCTGGCCAGAAAACAGTCTGCTGACCTATTTCACCGGCTCAATAGTGCTCGAGACCGTATTTGTAGAGGGCATTTTTCTTCACACCATGGATCTCGGCGGTCAGGGCGGCCGCTTTTTTCAGTGGCAACTCGGTCACCAGCAGCCCCAAAGTACGGATCGCCTCGGCCGGCAACTCCTCTTCATTCTTAGAGGCGCCAGCCACCACCAGCACGATCTCGCCGCGGCAGCGGTTGTCATCTTCACCGAGCCAGGTCAGCATTTCAGAGGCTGGCAGACCGTGGATCGACTCAAAGGTCTTGGTCAGTTCACGACACACCACCACCTGACGCTCGCCGAGAATGCGAGCAATCGCTTCCACGGTATCCTGCACCCGGCGCGGTGATTCGTAGAACACCAGCGAGCGGGTGTCTTCGATAACGGCTTGCAGACGATCGTCGCGTCCCTTGCTCTTGGCGGGCAAGAAACCTTCAAAGGCAAAGCGATCGGTGGGCAGACCGGCCGCGCTCAGGGCGGTAATGGCGGCGCAGGGGCCGGGCAGCGGCACCACCTTGACCCCGGCGTCGCGACAGCGGGTGACCAAGTGATAACCGGGATCGCTGATAAGCGGGGTGCCGGCATCGGAGACCAGCGCGATACGCTTGCCCTCTTTGATCCGGCCGATCAGCACATCGGCCTTCTGCTGCTCGTTGTGATCGTGCAGGGCGAAGGTTGGCACCGAGATTTGGTAGTGGCTGAGCAGGATGCCGGTATGACGGGTATCTTCGGCTGCCACCAGATCGACACTGCGTAAAATGTCCAATGCACGCTGGGTGATGTCCGCCAGATTGCCGATCGGAGTGGGGACTATATACAGGGTTGGGATGTCACTCATGGGATCTCCGAGTGCCCCGACAATTGTGTCTCCATATTGGCCCGTTTACACTATGGGGAACTTCAACACTGGTCGGGGAATGAACTTGAACCGGGTTACAAAGCAGCTAAGTGTATCACGACTCTTCGGCATCATACTCGCGGCAGTACTGCTCGCCGCCTGTGCGTCGGAGCCCAATCAACCGTCAGGGCAGTCAGGCATGCCCTCTGCGTTCTCCAATCTGACCAAGAATGCCCAGTGGTATCTTGAGCAGGTGGACCCGGCCAAGCCGGCCGAAGCCTTTACCTGGCAAATGCTGGCGGCACGCAGCTACCTGGCGCTGGGTCAGGCCAAACCGGCCTCGGCACTGTTCCAGCAACTGCAGAAGCAGGCAAAGGATCCCGTCCAGAAGACGCAGTTGCAACTGTTGCAAGCCCATCTGTTGCTGGCGCAGGGCCACGCCAATCAGGCGCTGATCCTGTTGGAAGGCAAACCCGAGGTGGTGCTGGATGCCGATACCCAGAAGGATTGGTATCGCCAGCGCGTGGTGCTGCAGCTCGACATCAACAACAAGTTTGGCGCAGCCAAGTCGCTGATTGCACTGGAGCCCTACCTCAATCAGAGCGAGCAGGCGACCAATCATCAGCAGATCTGGTCGTTGCTCAAAAGCATGACCCCCTCCACCCTGCAAGCACTGGAAGAGGCACCGGCCCCTGATGTGACCACCGGTTGGTTGCGACTGGCGGCACTGGTCAACGAGTTTGGCGCCCAGCCGAACCTGCTGGCCCGGCAGCTGGCTGGCTGGAAACGCGACTTCCCCAACCATCCGGCCCAAAAGGATATGCCGGCAGGATTGGGCGATCTGGCGGCCACTGCCAGCACCTCGGTGCAGCAGATCGCGGTGCTACTGCCCCTCTCCGGCAATCTGGAACTGCAGGGCACCGCCATCCGCAACGGTATGCTGATGTCCTACAAGGAGAATCAGGGACAATTTACCCTGAACTTCTACGACACCCAGAGCAAGTCGACCGGCGATCTTTACAAGCAGGCGATTCAGGAAGGGGCAGACATGATCATCGGCCCGCTGCTGAAAGACCGGGTCGAGGAGCTGCTCAAAGCCAATCCGACCGTGCCGGTACTGGCGCTCAACGAGCTGGACCAGCCGGTCGTCAACGACACTACCTACTACTTCTCCCTCTCTGCCGCCGCAGATGCAGCCCAGGCAGCCCAGTACCTCTACACACAGGGCTACCGCAAGCCGCTGCTGATCGCCGCCCAGGGGCGGATCGGTTACAGCAGTATCAAGGCGTTTGAACAGAGCTGGGCCAACCTGAGCCAGGATAAGCCGGTCGTCGCCACCTTCGGTGCCCGCAACGAAGTGCAGGGAATGGTCAAGAATGCCCTCAGCGGCCGCTCTACCGCCCGGGCAGGCGAAGTGGTGCAGCTCTCTGATGCCGCGCCCCGCAGCATCGATGCCGTTTATGTGGTGGCCAACAGCCTGGAAACCCGGATGATCAAGCCCTACGTGGATGTCTCGGTCAATCCGATGGGCAGCCTGCCCATCTACACCAGCGCCCGTGGCTACGACAGCGCCGCCACCGAGGTCGCCACCGAGCTCAACGGCATGCATATCGCCGATATGCCGCTACTGCTTGGCGGTTACGAGAAGCAGCGTGAGCAGATTGCCCTGCTCTGGCCGCAGACCCAGGGTGACCTGCTGCGTCTGTTTGCCATGGGCTACGATGCCGTCAGCCTGGCAGAGAACCTGCAGCAGATGCGCAAGGTGGGCGGCATGCAGCAGGCCGGCATGAGCGGTCAGCTGAGCGTGGATGCCAAGGGCAATATCATACGGATGCTGAGCTGGGGTACTTACCAGAACGGCAAACTGGTCGATGAGAACGCCGTTCAGCAGTTGGAGAAGCCTTCCAATGAAGGAACTATGGAAACGGATGCGCCAGCAGCTACCGAATCTGTTCCCCTCACCAACGAGCAAGGGACAACACTTTGAACACATCGCTGAACGCTGGTTGCAGGCCCGGGGCCTGCAACCGGTAGCTCGCAACTACCGTTGTCGTGGTGGTGAAATAGACCTCATCATGCACCAGGGCCAGACCTTGGTGTTTGTTGAGGTGCGCTACCGTGCCACCGGCAGCCATGGCGGGGCCGCCAGCTCGGTCACCCGCAGCAAACAACACAAGATCATGCTGGCAGCGCGCCACTATTTGAAGCAACATGCCATCAACGAGGCCAACCAGGCCTGCCGATTCGATGTGATTGCGTTCGAGGGCGACCAGCCAGCCTGGATCCAGAACGCATTTTAAGAGGACCCTATGACTGACCGCATCAAAGAGAACTACACCGAAAGCATCCAGACCAAGATAGCCGCCGCCGAGGCGCTGCCGGATGCCATCCATACTGCAGCTCAGATGATCACCATCTGCCTGCTCAATGGCCACAAGGTGCTGGCATGCGGTAACGGTCCTTCTGCCGCATTGGCGCAACTGTTCATCTCCGAGCTGGTCAACTGCTACGAGACCCAGCGCCCCTCCCTGCCCGGCATGGCCCTGACCCCGGATATGGCAACCATCAGCGCCATCGCCACCGACCACGGTTTTGAAGAGGTCTACGCCAAGCAGATCCGCGCACTGGGCCAGCCCGGCGACATTCTGGTGGTCATCACCACCTCCGGCCATAGCCGCAGCCTGATCAAGGCCGCCGAGGCCGCCCTCTCCCGCGATATGACCATTGTGGTGCTGAGCGGGGGTGACGGTGGTGAAATGGCAGGTCTGCTCGGGCCGAATGATGTGGAGATCCGGGTTCCCTCCGCCCGTCGGCCTCGCATTCTGGAAGTGAACCTGTTGACCCTGCACTGCCTGTGTGATCTCATCGACCAGACACTTTTCCCGCAACAGGAAGATTGAAACCATGAAAAAGCACACTATCCTGCTCGGTCTGCTGGTGAGCACCCTGCTGCTGCAAGGCTGCGCAGCCTTGGTCGTTGGCGGCGCCGCAGGGACTGCCAAGGCCTCTGGTGATCGCCGCACGCTGGGCGCGCAGTGGGATGACCAGGCCATCGAGCTGAAAGCAGCCAATCTGCTGGCCGACAACAAACCGCTCAGCGCAGCCAGCAAGATCAGCGTCTACAGCAACAACGGCCGCGTCCTGCTGGTCGGGCAGACACCTTCTGACGTTTACAAGGTTGAGGCGGGCAAAATTGTCAGTCGCATCGAAGGGGTCCGCCACGTCTACAACGAATTGCGCCTCGGCCAGCCAGCCAGCTTCACCACCCGCAGCAATGACTCCTGGATCACCTCCAAGGTGCGGGCAGACATGCTGGGCGCCAAGAACTTCGACAGCGCCAAGGTAAAGGTGGTCACCGAGAACGGCGAAGTATTCCTGATCGGTCTGGTGACGCGTCAAGAGGGGGAACAGGCAGTGCAGATCGCCCGTCACGTCAGCGGCGTGAAGCGCGTGATCAAAGCCTTCGAGTTCGCCCAGAACTAAGCAAACGCGGCATAAAAAACGCAGCCAATCGGCTGCGTTTTTTATTTGATCACCTTCAGGGTCGGACGACCACTTGGACGCGGCGGTTCCGGCTCCGGCTCCACCGGCGCTTCGGCCTGCTCCAGCCAGATATCGTAACCTGGCTCGGGCGGGAACATGGTGCCCACGCCGTTCTCCCGGGCATGGATAGCCAGCACGGCCGCCATCGGGATATAGACCTGCTGGGATACCCCGCCAAAGCGGGCACTGAAGCTGATTGCCTCGTTGTCCATGTGAAATTGCATCACGGCACGGGGCGCGATGTTCAGCACTATCTGCCCATCCTGGGCAAACTGCATCGGAACCATCACATGGGGAATGTTGACGTTGACCACCAGATGGGGGGTCAGGTCATTGTCCAGCAACCAGTCAAAGAACGCCCGTAACAAGTACGGGCGGCTCGGTGTCATTGTCGGTTCCATGCTCATACGCCAGCACGGATCTCGCGTTCGGCTTCGGTCAGGGAAGCCTGGAAGGACTCGCGCTCGAACAGACGAACCATGTAGGCCTTCAGCTCTTTGGCGCCACGACCGTTCAGGTCGATGCCAAGGCTCGGCAGACGCCACAGCAGCGGTGCCATGTAGCAATCCACCAGACCGAACTCTTCGCTCATGAAATAGGGCATTTCACCGAAGATCGGCGCGATGGCCAGCAGGTTGTCACGCAGTTCGTTGCGTGCCGCTTCAGCATCGGTACCAGCCATGATCTTGTCGGCCAGTGAGTACCAGTCCAGCTCGATGCGGTGCATCATCAGACGGCTGTTACCACGGGCAACCGGGTAAACAGGCATCAGGGGAGGATGCGGGAAGCGCTCGTCCAGATACTCCATGATGATGCGCGAGGTGTAGAGTGCCAGCTCACGATCAACCAGGGTCGGTACAGAGTTGTACGGGTTCAGCTCGGCCAGCTCATCCGGCAGATTGGCTGGGTCAACCTGGCAGATATCCACGCTAACACCCTTCTCCGCCAGGACAATACGCACCTGATGGCTGAACATATCGTTGGCACCGGAAAACAGCGTCATTACCGAACGCTTATTGGCAGCTACAGCCATTGAACCCTCCCGTCATTAAAAAGCAGAAACGGCAATGAAGCATCTTGGTCTTCATTGCCGTGCATTATATTACCCGGATCTGGTCGCTTAGTGAACGTCGCGCCAGAATTCCTTCTTCAACAGCACAGTGAAGATGAAGAAGATCACGATGAAGCCAAGCACCCAGAAGCCCATACGTTCACGCTCCTGTTGTACCGGTTCAGCCGAGTAGACCAAGAAGTTTACCAGATCCAGCACCGTCTGATCATACTCTTCGTTATTCATTTCACCATTGCCATCAGATTTGATGCTGACAACCTGATGGGTTTCCACGCCATCGACCATGTGAGTGGCAAACTCGGCACGGGGGGTACCCTGCAACGGCTCCAGTACATGGGGCATGCCCACGGACGGGAATACGGCGTTGTTCACCCCGAACGGACGGGTTTCATCCACGTAGAAGGAGCGCAGGTAGGTGTAGATCCAGTCTGCACCACGCACCCGGGCAACCAGTGTCAGATCGGGCGGCGGCGCACCAAACCACTTGGCAGCATCCTTCTCCGAGACCGAGTTTTCCATCAGGTCACCAATCTTGGCTCCATTGACGATCAGATTGTCAGCCATCAGATCGGCCGGGATCCCCAGATCCTCTGCCACCCGGTTGTAACGCTGGTACTGGGTGCTGTGGCAACCAAAGCAGTAGTTCATGAAGGTGGCGGCGCCACGCTGCAAAGAAGCCTTGTCGCTCAGGTCATAGTTGGCCTTATCCAGATGCACGGATCCGGTATTGGCAAACACCAGTGACGGCAGCAGGGTCAGCACTGCAAATATTATTCTTTTCATTTAAATGTCACCCTCTCCGGCAGCGGCTTGGTGCTTTCGTTCTTGCTATAGAAGAACAGCAGGACGAAGAACCCGAAATAACCCAAGGTACAAATTTGGGCGATCAGCGTCAGAGTCGGCGTCGACGGCAGCACCCCGAGGATACCCAGAATCACGAAGCACACCACAAACTGGGCAATGTTCAGCTTGTGCAGCTTGCTGCGATAGCGCACCGAGCGCACCTTGCAGCGATCCAGCCACGGCAGCAGGAACAGCACCACTATGGAGAGACCCATCATGATGACGCCAAGCAGCTTGTCCGGCACTGCCCGCAAAATGGCGTAGAACGGCGTGAAGTACCACACAGGCGCGATATGCGCCGGGGTTTTCAGCCCGTTGGCCACTTCAAAGTTCGGCTTCTCGAGGAAATAACCCCACATATCCGGCTTGAAGAAGATGATGGCGCAGAAGAAGAACAGGAAGCCTGCCACACCGATCATATCCTTGACGGTGAAGTAAGGGTGGAACGCTACCGCATCGAGCGGCCAGCCGTTTTCATCCTTGTGCTTCTTGATATCGATGCCATCCGGGTTGTTGGAGCCCACCTCATGCAACGCCAGAATGTGCATGGCAACCAGCATCACCAGCACCAGCGGCAACGCGATGACATGCAGCGCGAAGAAGCGGTTCAGGGTCGCACCGGAGATGACATAGTCACCACGGATCCACAGGGTCAGATCGTCACCGATGACCGGAATGGCGCCAAACAGCGAGATGATGACCTGGGCACCCCAGAATGACATCTGGCCCCAGGGCAGCAAGTAGCCCATGAAGGCTTCCGCCATCAGCACCAGGAAGATCAGCATACCGAAGATCCACAGCAGTTCCCGAGGCTTCTGATAAGAGCCATAGATCATGCCGCGGAACATGTGCAGATAGACCACCACAAAGAAGGCGGAGGCGCCAGTGGAGTGCATGTATCGCAGCAGCCAACCGTACTCCACATCGCGCATGATGTACTCCACGGAGGCAAACGCACCTTCCGCAGAGGGGTTGTAGTTCATGGTCAGCCAGATACCGGTGATGATCTGGTTGACCAGCACCAGCATGGCCAGCGAGCCGAAGAAGTACCAGAAGTTCAGGTTCTTCGGTGCCGGATACTTGGCCATATGGTCGTTGTACATGGCCGTGAGCGGGAATCGATAATCGATCCAGCCCATCAGTTTACTCAACATGGTCAGGCCTCCTTGCCATCGGCACCGACCTGGATGGTGGTGTCATTAATGAATTGATAGGGCGGAATGACCAGGTTCAGCGGTGCTGGCACCCCCTGGAACACACGGCCGGCCATGTCGAACTTGGAGCCGTGGCACGGGCAGAAGAAGCCGGACGTGACGCCCTGCACCTGCTCGCCAAAGCTGTCAGGCAGATAGGAAGGTGAACACCCAAGGTGGGTACAAATACCAACTGCGACAAAAATTTCGGGCTTGATCGATCTGTACCCGTTATGGGCATAGTCAGGCTGCTGCGGCTCTTCAGATGAGGGATCCCGCAGCTTGTCATCATGCGCGGCCAAGGCATCCAGCGTCTGTTTGGTGCGTTTCACCACCCAGACAGGCTTGCCTCGCCACTCGACACGGATGAGCTGACCCGGTTCCAACTTGCTGATATCGACTTCAACCGGCGCACCGGCTGCTTTGGCCTTGGCGCTCGGATTCCATGACTTTATAAACGGCACTGCGGTAAACGCAGCTCCTACCCCACCAACGGCAACCGTTGACCAGGTAAGAAATCTGCGGCGACCGGTATCAACTGGCGCATTGCTCATCCAAAAACTCTCCCATGTGGACTCCGCACATTCTTATAGTGTCCCTGTTCCCCATTTTTCCCGTGACAACAGCGGCGGAAGCTGGATTTACAATTGCCACAGAAAACAGGGGAAATTTTAAAGAAAAGATAACAACTTGACAAGAAAGAGCGGTGAGCAATGAAAACAATAAAGAAACAATTTTTTGTCTTTTGTGACGCGTGGTTAGCATTGATGTCGGTAATATTACCAATAAAAAAAGCCTGGCGGTTGCCAGGCTTTTTTGACACTCGAAAGAGTGAGTACCAAAAGCGAATTAACGCTTGGAGTACTGCGGACGCTTACGAGCTTTGTGCAGACCGACTTTCTTACGCTCAACCTTACGGGCATCACGAGTAACAAAGCCAGCTTTACGCAGTTCGGAACGCAGGGTTTCGTCGTACTGCATCAGAGCACGAGTGATACCGTGGCGGATCGCACCAGCTTGACCGGAGATGCCGCCACCGTTAACGGTGATGTACAGGTCCAGTTTCTCGGTCATCTCAACCAGTTCCAGCGGCTGACGAACTACCATGCGGGCAGTCGGACGGCCGAAGTACTGCTCCAGGGAGCGCTGGTTGATTACGATCTTGCCGCTACCCGCTTTGATAAATACGCGAGCAGTGGAGCTTTTGCGACGGCCGGTACCGTAGTATTGATTTTCTGCCATGTTGCCAGTTCCCGATTAGATATCCAGTACTTGAGGTTGCTGAGCAGCATGAGCATGCTCGGCGCCTGCGTAAACTTTCAGTTTACGGAACATGGCACGGCCCAGAGGACCTTTCGGCAGCATGCCTTTGACGGCAGCTTCGATTACCATTTCCGGTTTACGCTGAATCAGCTTGTCGAAGCTGATTGACTTGATACCACCCGGGAAACCGGAGTGAGCGTGGTACATTTTGTCGGTAAATTTCTTACCGGTTACGTGTACCTTCTCAGCGTTTACAACGATGATGTAATCACCGGTGTCAACGTGCGGAGTGTACTCAGCTTTGTGCTTACCACGCAGACGAGCAGCGATCTCGGTTGCGATACGACCCAGAGTTTTACCTTCTGCGTCCACAATGTACCAGTCACGTTTTACGGTTTCTGGCTTGGCAACGAAAGTTTTCATTAAGTTAAACCCAATTACCTGTTACAGACCCAATTGCTTATGGGGGCTCTCCCACAAACAACAAACGATGGCCTACCTGTACCCCTTCGAATACAAGTAAAGCTTAAAGTGTTGCTGTCTTATCGACAGCTGTAACGTGGGCCGGGCGATTATAAGTGAAGTTGCCTTAAATATCACCTGCTAATTTCACTGCCATGAAACCAGCAAATGTCGCCCGGCCCTACCTGCCGCAGATGCCCATCCGACTGGCAGGCGCGGTATTGTGACTAAGGAAGGTGCACTCTGGCAAGGTATTCGTGCGATTGCATTTCCTGAAGCCGTGAAAGACAGCGTTGGAATTCGAAATTCAGCAGCCCTTCGCCGTAGAGTTCTGCCATGGGAACCGCCGCCGACATGATGAGCTTGACGTGCCGTTCATAAAACTCATCGACCATGGCAATGAAGCGGCGAGCCGCGTCATCCGTGCCTGTGCCCATTGGCTGCACATTGGCCAGCAGAACGGTATGGAACAGCCTGGCCAGCTCGATATAGTCGTTCTGGGAGCGGGGAGTACAGCAAAGTTGCTCGAATTCCATATAGAGCACCCCTTCCCCCATCCCGAGCGACGTCAGCTGACGATGATTGACCTCGAACGTCCCCTCGCAAGCCGTGTGACCACCGGTTAATTGTTGAAAATAGTGGTCAAGATTGGCTTTTGCCTGCAAATCCAGCGGGCAGTGATAAATCTCGGCTTGTTCCAGCGTACGCAGGCGATAGTCGATACCGCCATCCACGTTAAGTACCTCGCAATGGCGCTCGATCAGCTCGATAGCTGGTAGAAAACGGGCTCGCTGCAACCCGTTGCGATAAAGATCCTGCGGCGGAAGATTTGAGGTAGCGACCAGCACGACGCCGTGGCCAAACAGCTCCTGAAACAGCGTGCCCAGCAGCATGGCGTCGGTGATGTCGGAGACAAAAAATTCGTCGAAACAGATGATGTCTGTCTCGCTGGCAAGCTTGCTGGCCACCAGTTTGAGGGGATCGGGTTGCCCGCTCAGCCCCTGCAGTTCATCGTGAATGCGGTGCATGAAGCGGTGGAAATGGCTGCGCATCTTGCGCGTCCCCGGCAGGCTGTCGAAAAAAGTATCCATCAGCCAGGTCTTGCCTCGGCCTACTCCGCCCCACATATAGATACCGAGGATCGGCTCCGGCAGCTTGGGCTTTTGCAGCCACCCCAGCAGCCCGCGGGATCTGGTCGGAGTCGGGCGCCGTAGCAAATCCTGATACAGTCGCTCCAGCCTGCTAATGGCCATCCCCTGCGCGGGGTCGGCCACAAAGCCGGGGCGCAGCAGATCCTGCTGGTATTTTTGCTGCGGTGTCATCCTTGAGCGCCTCTCCAAGTCCCTGAATCGAGGACAAAATGGTATCACGGCCTCAGGACGCACGGTATAGTGCCATCAAGGCATGGCGGTTATGACGACCGCATAAACCCACTCTGTTTTAGCTGTAACAAGGAGCATCTATGAGTCTGTTAACTGGGATCCTGCTGGCTGTCGCGGCCTTGATTATCGGTATCGTTCTCGGCCGTTTTTCGGTGCGTAGCCGCGATGCTGGCCGTCTGGAACAGGAACTGAAGAAGGCCCACAAGGAGCTCGAGAGTTATCAGGGCCAGATCAACACCCACTTCGCCGACAGTGCCGCGCTGATGGAACAACTGGCCGAGCAGTATCAGACCCTCTATCGCCACATGGCCGAACAGAGCAAATTCCTGGCCAAGGCGCAGGAACCACTGTTCCGCGAGTCATTGACAGAAGAAGCCCCTACCAATGTGGCAGAGGAGCCGGGTGTTCCGCCTCGCGACTATGCTGGCGCCTCTTCCGGGCTGCTCAAGCAGCCAAACTAGTTCCTCGCGGAACTAATTGGCCAGTCCCGTGGTCTGACCTTGACGATTGCAATGCAACTTTTTCTGGGAGCTGTTTTTCATATGCGTAAACCTCTTTCCATGCTCAGTGTGCTAGCCCTCAGTGTCGGTATCGCCATGTCTGCGGCCCCTGCTCAGGCTGCACTGCCTTCCCTGTTAGGCTCAAATCAGGAGATGCCCAGCCTGGCGCCTGTTCTCGAACAGGTCACCCCGGCGGTGGTCAATATCTCGGTTTCTGGCAAAAAAATTACCCGTCAGCGTCTGCCGGAGCAGTTCAAGTTCTTCTTCGGCCCCAACATGCCCGATGAACAGGTGAGCGAGCAGCCGTTCCAGGCGCTCGGCTCCGGTGTCATCGTCGATGCCAAGAAGGGTTACGTGATCACCAACGCCCACGTGGTTCACGAGGCGGACGAGATCAAGGTCAACCTGAAGGATGGTCGTGAATATGCGGCCAAGAAGATCGGTGAAGACAAGCAATCCGACATCGCCCTGCTGCAAATCAAGGCGGAAGATCTGGTGCAGATCAAGTTCGCCGACTCCGACGAGCTGCGGGTGGGTGACTACGCGCTGGCCATCGGCAACCCGTTTGGTCTGGGTCAGACCGTCACGTCTGGTATCGTCAGCGCGCTGGGTCGCAGCGGCCTCAACATCGAGAATCTGGAGAACTTCATCCAGACCGATGCGGCCATCAACTCCGGTAACTCCGGCGGCGCCCTGCTCAACCTGCGTGGTGAGCTGATCGGTATCAACACCGCGATTCTGGGCCCGAACGGCGGCAACATCGGCATCGGCTTTGCCATCCCCTCCAACATGGTGCGGGATCTGACCGAGCAGATCGTCAAGTACGGTGAAGTGCGCCGCGGCCAGCTGGGGATTACCGGCACCGAGCTCACCTCCGACATCGCCAAAACCTTCGGCTACAACAAGAAGGATGGTGCCTTCGTCAATCAGGTCATGCCTGATTCGGCGGCAGACAAGGCGGGCATCAAGGCCGGTGATATCATCGTCAGCATCGATGGCAAACCGGTTCGCTCCTTCGGTGAGCTGCGCGCCAAGATCGCCACCATGGGCGCTGGCAAGCAGGTCGAACTGGGGCTGATCCGCGATGGCAAGTCTCAAACTGCCAAGGTGACCCTGAAGCAGGCCGATGACAGCGAAGTGCGCGCCAGCGCGCTGCATCCGGCACTGGAAGGGGCCAAGCTGAGCACCACTACCGATCCGGTCTCCGGCGTCGCGGTGGCCGACATTGATCCTAGCTCTCCGGCCGCCGCTTCCGGCCTGCAGAAGGGTGACATCATCATCGGGGTCAACCGCCTGCGCATCAACACCCTGGGCGAGCTGACCAAGGCGCTCAAGAACAAGCCTGACGTGCTGGCGCTCAACATCCAGCGCGGTGACTCCTCGCTCTATCTGGTGATCCGCTAACACTCGGGTTGTTTGCCAACCCCTCTATCACCCGCGGCCTTCACCGCGGGTGATTTTTATCCACCGATAGTGTTATTCTCTGCGCGCAGCCTGTACGGATGAGAATGACATGAAAATTCCCCCTTTAGTCAGTTACTTGGGCAAGTCTGTCGGTTTTGGTTTGACCGTCGCGGCGCTGCTGTTGCTGCTGTTTCCCCATTTTCGCGGTGGTGCCCAACTGCCCGGCATCATCACCAATGCCCGTGAACTGAGTTTCTCCTATGCCGCCCATCGGGCAGGCCCTGCCGTCGTCAACATCTATACCCGCAGCTTTGCCCCCAACCAGGGCAATCAGGGGGAACTGCGCCCGCAGGGGCTGGGTTCCGGCGTCATCATGAACCAGCGCGGCTATGTACTGACCAACTACCATGTCATCGCCGATGCCGACCAGATCATCGTTGCGTTGCAGGATGGCCGGGTCTTCAGCGCCGAGCTGGTCGGCACCGATCAGCTCACCGACCTCGCCGTGCTCTATATCGAGTCAGACAACCTGCCGGTGATCCCGCAGGATCCGGAGCGACTGCCAGAAGTGGGGGATGTGGTGCTCGCCATCGGCAACCCCTACAACGTCGGCCAGACCATCACCCAGGGCATCATCAGCGCGACCGGCCGTACCGGCCTCTCCAGCATGGGGCCCGACAGCAATGGCCGTCAGGATCTGCTGCAAACCGATGCCGCCATCAACGAGGGCAACTCGGGGGGGGCGCTGGTCAACGGCCGTGGCGATCTGGTGGGGATCAACACCGCTACCTATCACCTCAACGGCAATCAGGAGAGCTACGGCATCAGCTTCGCCATCCCCTACCGGCTGGCAAAACGGATCATGGATGAGCTGATCGCCAACGGTCGGGTGATCCGTGGCTACCTCGGGATCTCCAGCGTCGAGATCAACCCCATAGTCGCGCGGATGATGAACCTCGGCGACCTGCGTGGGCTGGTGGTAGAGAGTCTGGATCCCAACGGCCCGGCGGCCAAAGGCGGCCTGCTGCGAGGGGATGTGCTGCTCAAGATCAACGGAGAAGCGATCAGTGGCGTGCGCAGCGCCATGGACAAGATTGTCGAGAGCCGCCCCGGTACCAAGCTGACCATCTCGATATTCCGCTCCGGCAAACCGTTGGAAGTGGTGGTCACCATAGAGGAAGACCTGCGCTATCAGCAGAAAATGGCTAGCGCGAGCGCCGCATCTACCAGCTAAAACGCCGCTCCGGCTGTGGAGCGGCGGCATGCTTGCCACGAGTGAAATGATATTGCTGAGGAGATAATCGCCCGAGACTCGGATTCATCGATACAGCAAGGAGGTCAACTATCTCCTGCTGCCATACTGCGAATCCTGAATGATTGCACAGCAGATCATTGCATTGCGGATGAGCACAAAAACGAGCAGTGACTACTCCTCGTTGAAGCCGGAGGTGAACAACTCCACCACAGCGGCCAGGGCCTCGACCTCTTCGGGGCCCTCAACCTGTACTTCCACCTGCCGCCCTTGCGCAGAATCCAGCATCAGCAGGCCGATGATGCTGTCAGCATCGGCCTCCACGCCCTCTTCATTGCGCAGCAGCACGTGGGCATCGAACCCCTGCACCAGCTCGAACAGCATCATGGCCGGTCTGGCATGAATGCCCAGCTTGTTTTTCACTTCAACCGAGGCGGAAACAGTCATCGGGTCGTCCTATTGGTCCGTCAGGATTGGGGGGCACTCTTGTCGAGTGTGCGGTGGCGGATCTGCACGTTCTTGCCAAGCAAGCGGAACGCGCTGGCCAACCGTTCTGCGATAAAGACCGAGCGGTGCTGACCGCCGGTGCAACCGATGCCGACCGTGAGGTAGCTGCGATTGTTGCGCTCCAGATGGGGCAACCAGGTCAGCAGCATGTTTTCGATCTGCTGGGTAAACAGCATCACGTCAGCCTGCGCCGAGAGGTAGTTGGCGACCGGCTCATCCTTGCCGGTAAACGGCTTGAGCTCGGGGATCCAGTGCGGGTTGGGCAGGAAGCGGGCATCGAACACGAAGTCAGCATCTTTGGGAATGCCGTACTTGAAGCCGAACGACTCGAACACCAGCACCAGTTCGTTCTCTTTCTTGCCAAGCACCCGGGTCTTGATGAGTTCGCTCAGGTCGTGAATGCTGAGGGTGGTGGTGTCGATGCGCAGGTCAGCGGTCGAGGAGATGGGCGCCAGCAGGTGGGTCTCCTCCCGAATCGCCTCATCCAGCGACAGTTTGTTGCGTGACAAAGGGTGCAAGCGGCGGCTCTCGCCATAACGCTTGAGCAGGGTTGCATTATCTGCATCGAAAAAGAAACTGGAAAACTCCACCCGCCCTTCATTCCTCACCTGAGCCAGCAGATTTTCCAGTTTCTCCGGATCGCTCGGCAGGTTGCGCACATCGATACTGACAGCCAGCTTGTCATACTGGCTCTCGACCGAGACAATTAGCTGGGGCAGCAGATTAACCGGCAGGTTGTCCACACAGTAGTAACCCAGATCTTCCAGCACTCGCAGGGCTACCGTTTTACCGGAGCCCGAACGTCCACTTACCACGATTAACTGCATCTTGTTCCCTCACGCCAAAACGGGTGTCGCATCCTTGGCCTGCGGTCAGGCCGAGGTCATGATCTGATAGAGCTCTTCATCGCTGGTTGCCTGACGCAGCTGGCGGCAGACCGCCTTGTCACCCAGCTTGGAAGCCATCAGAGAAAGGGTCTTGAGATGCTGCTTGCACTCGCTTTCAGGCACCAGCAAGGCAAACAGCAGGTCAACCGGTTGATTGTCGATGGCGTCGAAAGGAATAGGGTCGGCAAAGGTCATCAGGATCGCGGTTGGCGGGAACTCATCGTCAATGCGACCGTGGGGGATTGCAATACCGGCACCGATCCCGGTACTGCCCATTTTTTCGCGGGCCAGCAAGCATTCGAACAGCGCCTGGCGGGAGGTGCCAAGGCGTTCGGCGGCCAGCTCGCTGATGATTTCGAGGGCGCGTTTCTTGCTGGTACAAGGGACTGCACTCTTGGTGCAGTCCCGACTCAGTATGTGTTCAAGTTGCATAGTTATTTTTTATTTAACTTATCTTTGTGCTTGATGATCTGCCTGTCCAGCTTGTCGAGCAAGATGTCTATCGCAGCATACATATCGGCATGTTCAGAGTTGGCAAACACTTCGCCACCGCTGACGTGCAATTTGGCTTCCGCTATCTGGTTCAGTTTTTCCACGCTAAGCACCACATGAACATTGTTGATGTGGTCAAAGTGACGCTCGAGTTTGGCAAATTTGTTATTCACATAATCACGCAGAGCTTCGGTGATCTCGACATGGTGTCCGGTCAGGTTAATTTGCATAACATCATCCTTTTGTTTTGCCTAAACCAGGCGTTTGCGCTGATTGGAAGGTGGGATAAACAAGGATTCGCGATACTTAGCGATCGTGCGTCTCGCCACCATAATACCCTGTTCGGCCAGCAAATCCGCGATCTTGCTATCACTTAACGGCTTGGCAGGATTCTCTGCCGTCACCAGCTTCTTGATGAGCGCGCGAATTGCGGTCGATGAGCACTCTCCTCCTCCTTCGGTGTTCACATGGCTGGAGAAAAAAAACTTCAATTCGAAGATACCACGGGGGGTATGCATATACTTCTGGGTCGTCACCCGGGAGATGGTCGACTCATGCATCTCTACCGCTTCGGCGATGTCATTGAGCACCATCGGCTTCATCGCCTCTTCACCATACTCGAAAAAGCCCTGTTGCTGCTCAACAATGCAACTGGCCACTTTCAGCAGGGTGTCATTGCGACTCTCCAGGCTCTTGATGAACCATTTAGCGTCCTGCAAATGGGAGCGGATAAACTGGGTGTCGGTGCTGCTGCGGGCGTTGCGGGCCATGGCGGCATAGGTCTCGTTGACCCGGATGCGGGGAGCGGAGTCGGGATTGAGTTCAACGACCCATTTGCTGCCCTTTTTTATCACGGAGACGTCGGGGATCACGTACTGGGAGTCGCTCTGGATGATGCCGTTGCCGGGGCGCGGCTCCAGCAGCTGGATCAGGTCCAGCACCTCCTTGAGGTCGCTCTCCTTGAGTCGGGTCTTGCGGGCCAGGGTACGATAATCGCGGTTGCCGAGCAGCTCCATGTGCTCGAGGATCACCTCCTTGGCCTCATTGAGCCAGGGGGTCTGAGGATCATACTGCTCCAGCTGGATCAGCAGACACTCCTGCACCGAACGTGCGGCAATGCCGACCGGATCGAAATGCTGCACCCGCTTGAGCACCGCCTCGACCTCATCGAGTTCCACCTCTACGTCATCGCTGGTGACGGCAACCTGGATATCCTCCAGCGCAACGGTCAAATAACCGGATTCATCGATGGCATCGATGATGGCGAGCGCGATGGCGGCATCCACATCGCTGAACGGGGTGAGCCGCATCTGCCACAGCAGGTAATCCTGCAGGTTTTCGGTGGTCTCTCCCTGATAGACGCTATCTTCCCCATCATGGATGGGGCCAGCACTCTGGGCGGTACCGGCGGAGTAGACGTCGTCCCAGGTGGAATCCACCGGCAACTCGTCCGGCATCTGCTCCTGGGCCATGGCATCGCTGGAATCCAGCTGGCTGGCATCAACCGGCGCTTCCGGGCTGGTCTCTTGCGCCTCGCTCTCTTCCTGCTCCAGCAGGGGGTTGTTTTCGAGCGCTTGCTGAATTTCCTGCTGAAGTTCCAGAGTGGAGAGCTGGAGCAGACGAATCGCTTGCTGTAATTGCGGCGTCATGGTCAGGGACTGACCGAGACGCAACTGTAATGTCGGCTTCATCTACGTCGGGATATCCTTATGTTCAGCGAGGCACTCGTCAAAGGAAATGAAGGCATGCCCCCTTACTATAGACTGAATTGATCGCCCAAATAGACGCGCTTGACCTGTTCATCGGCGAGGATGTCAGCCGGTGCACCTTCGGCAATCATCTTGCCATGGCTGACGATATAGGCCTTCTCACATACGTCCAGAGTCTCTCTGACGTTGTGGTCGGTAATCAAGACGCCAAGGCCCCTATCTTTCAGATGCTGAATGATCTTCTTGATGTCTATCACAGAAATCGGATCAACCCCTGCAAAGGGTTCATCCAGCAAAATAAAACGCGGCTCGGCCGCCAGCGCACGGGCGATCTCGACCCGACGGCGCTCACCGCCGGAGAGGCTCTGACCCAGATTGTCGCGAATGTGGGTGATGTTGAACTCTTCCAGCAACTGCTGAACCTTGTCCTCACGCTCCTCGCGGCTCAACCCCTTGCGGGTCTGCATCACCCCCATCAGGTTGTCGAACACCGACAGGCGACGGAAGATGGAAGCCTCCTGCGGCAGGTAACCGATGCCGTTGCGAGCCCGCACATGCATGGGCTGCAGGCTGATGTCCTGATCGTCGATGGTGATGAGACCGGCATCGCGCTGCACCAGCCCGACGATCATGTAAAACGAGGTGGTCTTGCCCGCCCCGTTGGGGCCGAGCAGGCCGACAATCTGGCCGGTGCCTACTTCCAGGCTGACGTCACTCACCACCATGCGGCGCTTGTAGCTCTTTTGCAGGCCCACTGCTTTTAACACTGCCATGGCTTATTTTCCCTACTTCTTCTGGTCGGCGGGCTTGTCGAAATTCTCTACCTGATCCGGCAGGAACACGGTTTTGACCCGCTGGCTCGGGCTCTTGCTCTCGGCAATCATCTTCTGTTTGACGATGTCGTAGCGGATCAGATCGCCATTGACCTGGCTATCTTCCTGCTTGAGCTGACCGTTGCCAGTAATGGTCACCAGCCGGTTCTTCAGTTCGTAACGGATGGTGTTGCCGTGGGCATTGACCGGCTTGCCGTTATCCAGGATCTGGAAGAAGGTGGCGGGTTTGCCGTAGGCAGTCATCACCTCGGCCCCTTTCTCGCCGGAACGGGTCACCACCACCTTGTCAGCCTTGATCTTGATGGTGCCCTGATTGATGGTCACATCCTCTTCGAAGGTGATGCGGTTGTCCTGCATCTCGGCCACCTGCTTGACGGCATCGACGTAGACCTTCTCGGCAAAGTCGGACTCTTTGGCGGTCACTGCACCACACAACAATAGGGCTGCGAGGGCCAGATTAGCGTTTTTCATTGAAATAGATGGCATGGCCTTGATCCAGTAACTCAAAATATTTGCGGTCCAGATGGCCCTTGAGGCCAACCCCTTGGGTCTGGAAATCCCGACCCAGAATGTTCACTTCCCGGTTGCTGCGCACATCCTGTGTCACCAGATCCAGCTCCAGATAGGGGGTATCCAGTGTGGAGATGAAGGAGGTGGGCAGCAGACCATCCAGATGCACCTTATCCCGCAGGATGACGTTGTCGCCGGTGTTGAGCACGCCGGTTTCGGCGGTCACCTTCCACTCGGCGGTACCCTGATCGTCATACATGTAGACCACCGGCTTGTCGAAGGTGGCCTGCTCGAGGATCTGATAATACTCGGCGTAGGTCGACTCCAGCCGCTCGGTGCGCTTGCCGTTGATATCAAAACGGGTGGTCACCAGATCTTTGGCGACAAAATCCGGCTGATAGTTTTCGATTTTGACGGTGCTCTCCGGCACCAGCTCAACCTTGCCCAGCTGCCAGGCAACCAGCGCAACCAGAAACAGCAGGGCAAACAACAGGGTCTGTCTGCTCATACCGAGGCCTCGGGCTGATAATCGTCATGGCCCTGCGCCTGCAAAATGAGGTCACACACCTCGCGCACCGCGCCCATGCCACCGCCAAGCCGGGTCACCATATCGGCACGGCTCAGCACCAGCGGATGGGCATCAGCCACCGCGATACCCAGGCCACAGGCGGCCATCACCGGCAGATCGATGGTGTCATCGCCCATATAGGCGGCCTGTTCAGCAGTCAGCCCCAGCTTGGCCAGCAGCGCTTCGAAGTGAGGCAGCTTTTTATCAGCCCCCTGCACAACATGAGCCACCCCCAGGCTTTTCATCCGATCGCTGACGATACGGGAGTTGCGCCCGGTGATGATGGCGATCTCGATCCCGGCATTGAGCAACGCTCGCATGCCCGCACCATCGCGGGTACAGAAGGTTTTCAGCTCTTCGCCGTTGTTTCCCATGTAGATGAGGCCGTTGGAGAGCACCCCGTCCACATCGCACACCAGCAGGCGGATTTGCGCCGCCTTCTCAAACTGGCTGCGCGTCACCGGACCATAGAGGGTCGGTACGTTTTGCATCAAATGACTCCGGCTTTCAGCAGGTCGTGCATGTTGAAGGCGCCGAGTGGGCGTTTCTCTTCATCCACGACCAGTAATCCGTTGATTTTTCTCGTTTCCATCAGCTTGACGGCTTCCGCAGCCATCATCTCTGGACCTACGGTAACACAGTTGGCCGTCATCACACGGCTGATGGGGGTGTGATGGATATCGATCTGCTGGTCAAGAATGCGGCGCAAGTCGCCATCGGTAAACAGCCCGGCCAGCAGGCCATTGCCATCGACCACCGCCGTCATACCGAGCCCCTTGCGGCTCACTTCCAGCAGCGCCTGGCTGATGGTGGCATCTATCCCCACCCGGGGCAACAGCTCGCCACTGTGCATCAGGTCGCCGACCCGCAGCAACAGACGCTTGCCGAGCGACCCGCCCGGGTGAGAGAGGGCGAAGTCATCGGCGGTAAAACCGCGCGCTTCCAGCAGGGCGACCGCCAGGGCATCGCCCATCACCAGGGTTGCCGTGGTGCTGGAAGTGGGTGCCAGCCCCAGCGGGCAGGCCTCTTTTTCCACCTTGATGCACAGGTGCACGTTGGCCTCTTTGGCCATGGTAGAGGCCGGATTGCCGGTCATGCAGATGAGCGGAATACCACGGCGCTTGAGTACCGGCAGCAGGGCCAGGATTTCGTCGCTCTCGCCGGAGTTGGAGATAGCGATGATAAGGTCGCCGCTGGAGATCATCCCCAGATCGCCGTGACTCGCTTCTCCCGGGTGGAGGAAGAAGGCCGGCGTACCGGTGCTGGCGAGGGTGGCGGCGATCTTGCTACCAATATGACCCGACTTGCCCATGCCGGTGACCACTATCTTGCCACCGCAGCGCAGCACCATCTCGCACGCCTGGTCGAAGGCGTCGTTCAGATACTGATAGAGTCCATCAATGGCTTGCTTTTCTGTGTCCAGCACCGCGCGGGCACTGCGACGAAAATCGAACAGTTCAGACACTTTCTCAGGCTTTACAGACATAAAGGCACAGCTCCGGGCCGAAATTAGCTGCGGGATTATAAAAAAGTCTGCCCGGATAAGCGAATCGGATGGTAAGTCCCGCTCTCAATAACGCTCTTTGTTGCAGAAAACTGTCGTGCAAATGGGCTGGCGGCCTGTTCAATAGTTGTTCCTTGCTGTTGCTTAGACCTAGACTACCCCATAAAATTCGCACCTCATTTACACCGGATGGACAATTGTTTGAACAATGACCTGATCACCATCTCCGATCTGACCTTCAGTCACGGAGATCGGCTGTTGTATGACGGGATCAACCTGACCATTCCTCGTGGCAAGGTGACCGCCGTCATGGGCCCGAGCGGCATCGGTAAAACCACCCTGCTGCGGCTGATCGGTGGCCAGCTCAAACCGGAGTCCGGTCACATTCTGTTTGACGGGGAAGATATCCCCACCCTCTCCCGTTCGCGCCTCTATGAAGTGCGCAAGCGGATGAGCATGCTGTTCCAGAGCGGCGCCCTGTTTACCGGCATGACGGTCTACGACAACGTGGCCTTCCCGTTGCGGGAGCACTCCGGCCTGCCGGAGGAGTTGATCCACACCATCGTCATGATGAAGCTGCAGGCGGTGGGCTTGCGCGGCGCGGCGAAACTGATGCCCTCCGAGCTCTCCGGCGGCATGGCGCGTCGGGCGGCGCTGGCACGGGCCATCGCCCTAGACCCCGACCTCATCATGTATGACGAGCCGTTCGTCGGGCAGGATCCCATCACCATGGCGGTGCTGGTCAAGCTGATTAAAGAGCTGAACAATGCCCTCGGCATCACCTCTGTCATCGTCACCCACGATGTGAAAGAGGTGCTGAGCATCGCCGATTACGCCTACATCATCGCCAATCGCAAGGTGGTGGCGCACGGCACGCCGGATCAGCTGCGCGAGGAGCACAATCCCGAAGTCGAGCAGTTCCTCAAAGGATTGCCCGATGGTCCTGTTCCGTTTCATTTTCCGGCAGGCGATCTGCTACAGGATCTCTGATGTTGATAAGTCAAATAAGCAAGCTGGGGCGGGTCGGAGTGCGGTTTATCAGCTCCATCGGTCGCGCCTCCATCATGTTGTTTCATGCGTTGGCGGGCAAACCCGAGCCGCGCAAGCACTTCCCGCTGCTGATCCAGCAGCTCTATGTGGTGGGCGTGCAGTCGGTGGCCATCATTCTGGTCTCCGGCCTGTTCATCGGCATGGTGCTCTCGTTGCAGGGTTACAACGTATTGAAGGATTTCGGCGCCGAGCAGAGTCTGGGTCCGCTGGTCTCCCTCTCCCTGCTGCGGGAACTGGGGCCGGTGGTCACTGCGCTGTTGTTTGCCGGCCGTGCCGGTTCGGCCCTGACCGCTGAAATTGGCCTGATGAAGGCCACCGAGCAGCTTTCGAGCCTCGAGATGATGGCGGTCGACCCGCTGCGCCGGGTGGTGGCTCCCCGTTTCTGGGCTGGGGTCATCAGCATGCCGCTGCTGGCCTTTATGTTCAGCCTGATCGGCATCTTCGGCGGCAAGCTGGTCGGCGTGGATTGGCTCGGCGTGGACGAAGGGGGCTTCTGGTCTGCCATGCAGGCCTCAGTTGACTGGGGTGAAGACATCATGCAGGGCGCCATCAAGAGCCTGATTTTCGCCCTGGTGGTCACCTGGATTGCGCTCTTTAACGGCTATGATGCCAAGCCGACCTCGGCCGGGATCAGTCAGGCCACGACCCGTACCGTGGTCCACTCATCCCTCGCCGTGCTCGGCCTGGATTTTATACTCACAGCAGTCATGTTTGGATAAGGTAAAGATGAAGTTCAGCAAAGTAGAATTCCTGGTCGGCATCTTCATGCTGGCTGGCATCGGTGCCATTCTGGCGCTGGCCCTGCAAGTGGCCGGTTTGAGCTTCAAACCGGAAGGAGAAACCTATACCCTGCGCGCGCATTTCGATAATATCGGCGGCCTGAAAGTCCGTTCACCGGTCAAGGTCGGCGGCGTGGTGGTGGGTCGGGTCAGCGACATCGTACTGGCCCCGAAAACCCAGGTGCCCGAAGTCACCCTGATGATGCAAAAGAGCGCTGGCGAGTTTGCCGATACCAGCACCCTCTCCATCCTCACCTCCGGTCTGCTCGGCGAGCAGTACATCGGCCTGACCCCCGGCTTCAGCGATGAGGAGATGGGTACCGCCATGCTCAAGGACGGTGACCTGATTGAAGACACCAAATCCGCCATCGTGCTGGAAGATCTGATTGGCAAGTTCCTCTACAGCCAATCCTCCGACAGCAAATCAGACAGCAAGAAGGAGTAACCATGTTCAAGAAAATCGCCCTGCTGCTGGGTCTGATGACCAGCATGCTGTTTTCCCTGACCGCGCAAGCCACCGATGCCACCGATCCCTATGCGCTGGTGGATCAGGCGGCCAAGCAGACCTTCGCCCGCCTGAAGGCCGATCAGGCCCAGGTGAAGAGCAATCCGGATCACCTGCGTGTGATCATCCGCGAAGAGCTGCTACCCTATGTGGACAACCGCTTCGCCGCCTACAAGGTGCTCGGCAACCAGATTAAAGAGACCACCGAAGCGCAGCGCAATGCCTTCGTCGAGGTGTTCACCGAGTACATGGTGAGCTCCTACGCCGATGCGCTGGCCCATTTTGACAAGCAGACCGTCAAGGTTGAGCCAGGCAAAGCCCCGAACGGCAACATCACCGCCGTCAACGTCAGCGTGAAAGAGGCCGGTAAGCCGGACATCTTCCTCGAGTTCAAGCTGCGCAAGAACAGCAAGAGCGGCGAGTGGAAAGCCTTCGACATGGTAGCCGAGGGGATCAGCCTGCTCTCCGCCAAACAGAGCGAGCTGGGTGGCCTCATTCGCCAGAACGGCATCGATGCGGTGATCACCCAGTTGCGCGAACACAACGCCAAGCCGCTGGTACTCAAGAAATGATCCTGAGCGGCGATCTGCAGGCGCCACAGGTCAATGACCTGTGGCAACGCCGCGCCGAATGGTGGCAGGACGACCAGCTCGATCTCGGTGGCGTCACCACCCTCGACTCGGCCGGACTGGCCCTGCTGGTCAAATGGGCCAAAGCCGTATTAGCGCGAGGCGCCACACCGCAACTGGTGGGCGCCTCCAGTGATTTCTATACCCTGGCCAACCTCTACGGGGTGGCCGGGCTGTTGCAGTCAACCCCGCTCACAACTGAGGACACATAATGCAAGTCTCTGAAATTGAATCGATACTCCTTGAGGCGCTGCCATTGTCCGAAGTCCATGTCAAAGGGGACGGTAGTCACTACCAAGTGATCGCCGTCGGTGACATGTTTGATGGCATGAGCCGGGTCAAGAAGCAGCAGGCCATCTATGCCCCGCTGATGGACAAGATCGCCAGCAACGCCATTCACGCCCTCTCCATCAAGGCGTTCACCGACGCCGAGTGGAAACGCGAACGTAAATTCCTATTGCCCTCCTGATTTGGTAACAAAGTAAAAATGGACAAATTCAAAATCGATGGTCGTTGTACTCTCAACGGCGAAGTGACCATCTCCGGCGCCAAAAACGCTGCCCTGCCGATCCTGTTCGCGACCCTGCTCTGTGATGAAGAGGTACACCTCTCCAACGTGCCGCGCCTGAAAGATGTGGGCACCACCATCAAGCTGCTGGAGATGCTGGGCGCGACCACCAAGGTCAACGGCAACGTCACCGTGCTGACCGGTGCGGTGAACAACCACGTCGCCCCCTACGAGCTGGTGAAGACCATGCGCGCCTCCATTCTGGCGCTGGGCCCGCTGGCCGCCCGTTTCGGTGCTGCCGACGTCTCCCTGCCAGGCGGTTGCGCCATCGGTGCCCGTCCGGTCAACCTGCACGTCCATGGCCTGGAGCTGATGGGTGCCAAGATCGCCATCGAAGATGGTTACATCAAGGCCCGTGTCGATGGCCGTCTGAAAGGCGCCCACATCCTGATGGACATGGTCTCTGTCACCGGCACCGAAAATCTGATGATGGCCGCCACCCTGGCGGATGGCCGTACCGTGATCGAAAACGCCGCGCGCGAGCCGGAAGTGGTCGATCTGGCCAACTTCCTCAATACCCTGGGTGCCCAAATTCAGGGCGCGGGCACCGACACCCTGACCATCGATGGTGTCGAGCGTCTGCACGGCGGCAACTACAGCGTCCAACCTGACCGCATCGAAACCGGTACCTTCCTGGTGGGTGCAGCGGTCACCGGCGGCAAGATCACCTGCCGCAAGACAGATCCTTCCCTGCTGGAGGCGGTACTGGTCAAGCTGGAAGAGGCTGGCGCCCTGATTGAGAAGGGTGACGACTGGATCACCCTCGACATGACTGGCCGCACCCTCAAGCCGGTCACCATCAAGACCGCCCCCTATCCGGCCTTCCCGACCGACATGCAGGCCCAGTTCACCGTGCTGAACGCCGTCGCCAAAGGTACCGGCATGGTCACCGAGACCATCTTCGAGAACCGCTTCATGCACGTTCCCGAGCTGGTTCGGATGGGCGCAGACATCGAACTGCAGGGCAATGTTGCTATCTGCCGCGACACCGAGCAACTCAAGGGTGCCCAGGTGATGGCGACCGATCTGCGCGCCTCCGCCAGTCTGGTGCTGGCCGGCTTCGTTGCAGAAGGCTCTACCATCGTCGACCGTATCTATCACATCGACCGTGGCTACGAAGACATCGAGCAGAAGCTGCAGGGTCTGGGTGGCCGCATCGAGCGCATCAAGGGCTGATAACCTCTTGATCGCTGGCCAATAAAAAGGCCCCCTCGCGTTGGCGAGGGGGCCTTTTTCATAACTGCAGTTCCCTTGAGAGGGGGATCAGTGACCCGCCAGCTTCATATTTTCCACCAGCACCGAGCCGGTCTTGAGGCTGGAGCGCTCATCCTCGTCACGGCCCACCGCCACGATATGGCTGAACATCTCGGCCAGATTGCCGGCGATGGTGATCTCCTCGACCGGATAGGCTATTTCGCCATTCTCGACCCAGAAACCGGCAGCGCCGCGGGAGTAGTCGCCATTGACGATATTGACCCCCTGCCCCATCAGCTCGGTCACCAGCAGACCGGTGCCCATCTCTTTCAGCATGCCCTGAAAATCCTGGCCGGTATTGGAAACCTGCCAGTTGTGGATGCCACCGGCGTGACCCGTAGTAGTCAGCCCCAGCTTGCGCGCAGAGTAGGAGGTAAGCAGCCAGCTCATCAGCTCGCCGTTGCGCACTATATCCATGTCGCGAGTCCGCACCCCTTCACCATCGAACGGGGTACTGGCGAGCCCGCCCAGCAGGTGGGGGAACTCCTGAATGGTGAGCCACTCGGGCAGGATCTGCTTGCCCAATTTGTCGAGCAGGAAGCTCGACTTGCGATAGAGGTTGCCGCCGCTGATGGCCATCACCAGATGGCCCCACAGGCCGGAAGCGGTGTCAGGGTGGAACAGCACCGGCGCATGGCGGGTAGAGATCTTGCGGGCGCCGAGGCGCGAGACGGTACGCTCCACCGCCTCATCGGCGATGCGCTGCGGGCTCCAGAGCCCGTCGAGGGTACGGCTGGAGGAGTAGCCGTAATCCCGCTGCATATCGCCATCCTGCTCGCCGATCAGCACACAGCTCAGGGAGTTGCGCGAGGCCGCGTAGCCTTTGACGAAGCCGTGGCTGTTGCCATAGACCTTGATGCCGAGATGGCTGGAGAAACCGGCACCGTCGGAGTGCTTGATGCGGGCATCGCGGCCCAGCGCCAAGCGTTCACACTCGATGGCCAGCTCGATCCCGCGCTGGGGATCCAGCTCGATTTGGTGGCACAGTTGCAGGTCGGGAGCATCCCAGGCCAGCAGCTCGGCGTCCGCCAGACCGGCACAGGCATCCGGCGAGGTATGTCGGGCAATCTCGATGGCCGCTTCGACGGCGGCGCGAATGGCGGGTTTGCTCAGATCGGTGGTCGAGGAGGATCCCTTGCAACCATCGCGATAGACGGCGATGCCGAGGGCACCATCCTTATTGAATTCAATGCTTTCCAGTTCACAACCCCGGGTGTTCACCGACAACCCGGTCTGCTTGCTGATGGATACTTCGGCAAGCCCGGCGCCCAGTCCTTTGGCTATCTCCAGGGCTTCGGCAACCACGGCCTCGAGATGGGCTTGATCCTGGCGGATTTGGTCTTGCTGCTCCACTGCCATTTAAATGAAACCCTATAAATCAATTATTTAAATTACTGCGCAACGTGTTTTTCATACCATGAGGCAGACCGAATAGCATCGCCATTCTACAACACAGCGATCAGCTTGTCGCCACTCTAGCCAGCAGCCTGCGTCCACCTTCTGGACCTACTACAGGCTAAATGTGGAGACCGGGGGCGGAAATGAGCGTTAAATACCCGTTATTCTGATGAACGTAAAACGGCTTTATACGTAAAGGGAACAGCGCCATGAAGAGACAATCATGAGCTTAAATGCGCATCATCCTGAACACGCCATCTGCTCTTTTTTCTCCACCAACAGCCGCTCGTTTTGCCATATCTGGGCGGTGACCTCGACCCGATAGGGGCAACGCAAACCCAACGCTATGTTGCCTGCGACCCTGACCTCCCCTGCCCGCAGCGACAGATTACGACTCTGGCGCTGAGTCGAGCTCCCGGCCGCTCCTTCGCTGCGCACCAGCAATCTGACACTCACCGTCACGTCGTGCTCGCTGAGCAGAGTTGGCGCAAGTGACAGCCCCTGCTCGTTCTGCACCATATTGAGAGACAAGCGGATCGACGAGTCGAGTTCCATTTTGGTTTCCATTGCGCTTGCTGGTGAGGCAACGGGATGAACCAGCATCAGCCCACAGAGCAGCACCAATAAAAGAGGGGCCCGCAGGCCCCTAACTAAGTTCACGGTTACTGACCCTGAGTGACCAGGATCTGGTTGCCTGTTCCGTTCGAGTAGGCATACGCGTAGTTACCGCTGTCGTTCTGGGTCACAGTGACGGTGTTGTTGCTGCCAACGCCATATGCATACGCTTCATTGTTGAGCCCAGTCTGGGTCACGGTCACCTCGTTACCTTGGCCATAGGCGGCCGCATCGCCCCTGTGGCCTTTACCGGACTGGCTGACCGTGGCGATATTGTCGCCACCTGATGCAGATGCCGATCCCACATTGTCATCGCCGGTCTGGCTGACCGTGGCGGTGTTACCGTCTCCACCAGAGGTAACGCCAATTGCATCGTTGCCATCGCCTTCCTGGGTCAGGGTCACCGAGGAGTTGCTACCATACTGACGAGCATAGGCATCGTTGTCATCGCCGGTCTGGGCCACCTCGGTGGTGTTGCCGCTCCCGTCTTGATAAGTGTCTGCGTAGTTGCGGTTACCGTCTTGGGTCACCGTTGCTGCCTCCCCGGTTCCTGCCTGATAACCAACAGCCTGGTTACCCTGATTGTCGGCCGAACCTCGCTGGGTCAGGGTATACTGCCCGTCCTCACCCACCTGCGTGACCTGCGCTACGTTATTTTGGTCGAACTGATCGACGTTAGCCGTATTGCGTGCGCCGCGCTGCACCACGCTGGCACTGGTGCCCTCGGCGGCGACATAACCATAGTTTTCGGTATTCTGATAGACGGTGGCTTTTTGGTCTGCCCCCTCCTGGGTGACCGTGGCCGACGCGCCATCAGACGCGTTCTGATTGACCGTGGCGATATGCCCCCCCTTGCTGGGTGACGGTCGCCTCGGCAAAGTCTGACCAATAGTTGTCAATGGTGGCCTCGTTATGATTTGAAAACTGGTTAATCACCGAGCTGGCTTTATCGGCATTGTTCTGGTCGATGGTTGCCGTGTTGTCGTTGGCATCGCTGCCGACGGCCCCTTGGTTAATCGTGGCGGTAGCGCTGCCATTGTTGATCTGCTGGGTGACGCTTGCACTGTTCCGCTTTCCGTTGGTGTTAATGGTAGCGGTGGAGAGATTGGTATCTCCCGATTGCAGCACTACGCCGCTGTTGCGATTGCCGACCTGAATGGTATTGGCTTTCGAGCTGCCGGTGTTTTCCTGGGTAGTCAACGCATAGTTGTTATTACCATCTTGATAGATATCCGCCCGGTTATCCACACTCGACTCTACCTGCTTAACGGTAGCCTCGTTGGAATTACCATACTGAGTGACAAAAGCGTCGTTACCAGTCGAAGCCGCCCAAGCGGTGCTGGTCGCCAGAAGAACTGCCGAGGCAATAATGGTACGTTTAAACATGATTTCCCTCTCGTGCTAATGGTTGAGCCTAGGCTCAGTTGGTTTGAACGACATTCACTTGCTGATTGGCCCCCATCTGGATGACAGTTGCCGCCAACCCGTTACCGTTTTGCTCGATGCTGGCCTGATTGCCATCACCCAGCTGGATCGCCCGGGCCTGATTGTCTGCCCCTTGCTGACTGATCCAGGCTTCATTGCCGCTGCCTTGCTGCAGTAGCCAAATCCGGTTATTGATGCCCGCCTGATAGAGCTCGGCGCTATTGCCCTCGCCCAGTTGCGCGCCATTGACCCAGTTATCTTCCCCTACTTGGGAGAGCGCCAACTCATTGGCCCAACCCTGTTGCAGCAGGCGCGCCTGATTCAGCTCCCCTTGCTGGGTGAGGCGCAGCTGCTGCTCGCTACCGAGTTGCCACAACAGCGCCTGATCCCCGCCGCTCTGCACACCGGAGTCCAGCTCGCTGGCCATCGCCAGCTCATCGAAGGCGGCAGGCTCTGCGGCGAGCTGCGGGGCGCCCGATATCAGCAGGAAAAAGAGAGCACTCAACCGATGTTTCATCGCGCCATCGCCTTGTTGGAGAACGCTCACAGTATCCCTGTCTGACAAGGGGCTGCCTATCAGGCACTCCGCTGATTCGAGGATGAGAAGCACCACCCGGGCGCTGAGCAGAAAGTCTTAAGTCGTATTCGATAGAGGCCAAAAAAATGCCCTCCATCAGGGAGGGCATTGCGAGAGCGGGAAAACTCAAAGCAGCGGGGCGTTGTCTTGCAGGTACTCTTGCAGGATCGGATTGTCGATATCCCGCTGGTCGGCCAATTGCCACAGATTGTCCCGCACGCCATTGGCAATCAGCCGGATCACCCCGGACTCGATAGCCGACATGACACACATCTGTACCGGTTCATTGGTGCTGAAACCGGCCTCGGCCTCCAACAGGCGCTTGTACTCAACGAAACGGAATACCCCGGCCTGCACCTGTTGCGACAGCACTGTCTTGGAGGTGGTCACACTGTTCAGGATCCGACCGGAACGAATATCGACGGCACGCAGATTGACCGTCACCTGATCGACCCGGTACTCCCCGCTGGCACCGATGCCAAAATACTTGGCACCCGCCCCGCCGGTTCGCACATTGCTGTCATAGGCGACGATCCCCCCCTCGATCAGGATGTTGGCGGCAACCAGCGAGGGCAGTTGATTGGCATTGTTGCCGGGAACATTGGGCTTGTTCTGGGCCGCCCGCACAATCTTGCGCTCGGTCAGCAGGTTCTGCAGCCCCTCCCGCTCCAGCGGTACAAACCATTGGGAATCCCACAAGGCCGTGCTCAGCATGGCCACCCCGCCCTGAGTGACCGCCGTGGAGAAGTTGGATGCCGGTGCGGGCAGGTATTGACCGGTCTGATCGCGAAAGTCATAGACAGCCGCGACAATTTTCCCTTTTGGCTTGGGCAGACTGATCAGCTCCTTGTAAGAGACGGATCGCGGCATCAGTGTCGCCTTTTCATCGGCAACGGGAGAACCGATATGAGTGGCACAGCCGGTTAGGGCAAACAGAATTGCCCCCAAGAGCAGGTTTCGTTTCATATCATCCTCAATCGGCAATCAGGCCATTCACTTCGATCATGGTGGTCTGGTTGGTCACCCGGTCGGTGATCGAGACCACCAGAGTGCCATCTTCATCTACCACATTGATGGCAAAATCGTCGGTCACCAGACTGCCGCTCTGGCTGCCATCCTTGCCGATATCAGCCAGCAGCTGGCTGATCAGGCGGGATTGCAGGTTGGAGGTCAGGCGATCCAGTGCCGAGGTGCCGCTGCTGCTGCCACTGGCGGGATCCTTGTAATCATTCTGCGCATTGGCGGTGCCAAGCAGATGACTGCTGTTGAGAGGGTTACCCCCAAAGCTGGGGTTGACGGGGCGATAGACAAGTTCCGACGCATGGAGCGCTGGCGCTATCAGGACTGCAACTAGCCATAACCGGGCACGCATGAAAAATATCCTTATAGTTCATCATGTTCCAAATCGAAGGTATCCATGAACAGGGTCGCGATCTTCTGCTGTTCGAGGGTCTGCCTGACCTGTGACCAGGCCAGTTTGGCGCTCTGCTCCTGCTGATTGCGGCCGGGAGAGAGCGCGGTTTTAAAAATCACCTTCCGGTTATGGGTGATCCAGATCAGGCTGCCCCATCGGGCAGTCGGGCGCTCATGGATCGTCAGATTTTCTCTGGCATCCGGGTCTTCATCACTACGTAACCGGGTAAATTCGTTATAAAAGCCCTGACCGAAGCGGGTAAAGGTGCGATCCAGTACCAGACCATCCACATCCAGCCGATCACTCTCCTGCTCCGGCTGTACCGACTCCAGCGGCACATCGGCCTCGGCAGCAACAACGGTCGAGCTGCTCCAGACCAGCGCGAAACAGCACGCCAGAACAAGCGCTTTCATCAGTGGGAATCCGATACATCGAGATACTCTTTGGCCCAGCTCACCGCCTGGATCCGGTTCTTCACGTTCAGCTTTTTAAAGACGTTATAGAGGTGGGATTTGACAGTGTGTTCGCTGACAAACAGGCTGTCGGCGATCTCGACATTGGAAGCGCCCGTCATCAGATAGCGGATGATCTCCTGCTCTCTGGCAGTCAGCAGAGTGTCGTTACGCAGCAGGTAACTGTTGCCCTGGCGATAGTATTCAACCAGCTCGCACAGCAGGTGGCGCGGCATCCAGTACTCGCCCAGCAGGATTTTCTGCAACCCGGCGACCAGCCGGTCGAGCGGATCCTGGCGGAAAAACAGACCACAGATCTGCGGCCACATCAGCAGCAGTTCGCGGTCTGTTGTAGTGGGCGCGTTGAGCAACACGGTCGGCGCCATACCAAAACGCTCCGAGATCGCCCAGTTCCAACCCAATGACTGACCGGAGCGAATATAGTCGAGATCGATGAGGAACAGCGTACCGTCACACTGGTTCTCCAGCTGGTTAATCTCGTGGATTAGCTGGACGGGACGGCTCAAATGAGAGATGAGGTATGCAGCAAATGTGTTGGCCTGCACATTATTTTCAGTGACCAGAGCGATCGGGCATGCGGCTTTCATTGTGTCCTCTTCCTTGAACCTGTAAACCACCTAATCTGGCCAACTGAGTCTACCAAGGAGGTATGGGAGCACAATATTAAAAAAGTATGAGAAAGGATCTCAACGAGAACGTAATCGTATGTTTTTATTAAAGTTAAAAAACAACATCCATTCGCCAATCAGTTAGCATAACAGGAATATATGGCAGATATGTGATACCAGACACGCCGGAAACACCTGCAACCCGACCATCGTCACGGCAGGAGCCAGTTGTTACCTTTGGCACATCAAGCCAGTTAAGGATGCTGCCAATCGTTACAACCATGACCGTCACATCTGTCTGTGTGGATGTGCATGACAGTTTTGACAACGTGCAGCGAGTGATCCATCAAGTGGTGCGCAATCGCCAAGGTGAACGGGCCATGGGGCGACCACATTCAACATCTAAATGGATATCACCATAGGTTGAAAGCGTGGATGATGCGCCTCCATGGCGTGGCGATTGACTACTTGAGGGATCATCTGGGTAGGCGCAGGATGCTGGCGCGTTACGGGAAGAGTGTGAATCTCAAAACGTGTTTGCATGAGGCGCTTGGCATCCATGCAATACGTCGTTTATAACAAAAAAAAAAACAGCCCCGACCGAAGTCGGGGCTGTCTGTATGGTGCGCCCGAGAGGATTCGAACCTCTGACCACCTGGTTCGTAGCCAGGTACTCTATCCAGCTGAGCTACGGGCGCTCAAAAACTTTTATGTACTACTTGAAAAATGGTGCGCCCGAGAGGATTCGAACCTCTGACCACCTGGTTCGTAGCCAGGTACTCTATCCAGCTGAGCTACGGGCGCTCACAAACTTTTTTGTACTTCTTGAAAATGGTGCGCCCGAGAGGATTCGAACCTCTGACCACCTGGTTCGTAGCCAGGTACTCTATCCAGCTGAGCTACGGGCGCAAAAATGGCGGAGAAGGGGGGATTCGAACCCCCGATGCGGGTATAAGCCGCATACTCCCTTAGCAGGGGAGCGCCTTCAGCCTCTCGGCCACCTCTCCGTTTGCGGGGCTGATAATACGTCACAGGGATTTTTAGTCAAACACTTTTTTGGATAAAAAAGCGTGTTCGCTCAGTATTTGAGCCAAAGCGTGGAATATTCAAACAATATCGACACTTATCCCGCGCTTTTGCACCTTGCTACACGCTTTTCCTGGCTGTAAAAAACAAAAGGCGACACATAAGGTGTCGCCTTGTCACAGCCAGTAATGCCGCTTAGAAGCCGGATTGGCCCGGCACTTTCTCAGCCTGGATGCGCTGGTAGATCTCTTCGCGGTGCACGGAGACCTCTTTCGGTGCGTTCACACCGATACGAACCTGGTTGCCTTTAACGCCCAGTACGGTGACAGTCACTTCATCACCAATCATCAGGGTTTCCCCAACACGACGAGTCAAAATAAGCATTCGCTTGCTCCTGTATCCTGTTTTGTTTTTATATCGATATGCGACATTATCTTACAAAGATACCGATATGGTAAATGGTTGAAACTAAATCAATCAGCGATTGTTAGCCCAAGGGCTGCTCCTGCGGTGCCTGATCCAACCCGAAAGCCGCGTGCAGGGCGCGCACTGCCAGCTCCAGATACTTCTCGTCAATCACCACCGAGATTTTGATTTCAGAGGTCGAGATCAACTGCATGTTGATCCCCTCCTCGCCCAATACCTTGAACATGGTGCGCGCAACACCGGGATGGTTCCACATGCCGACACCGACAATGGAAACCTTGGCGATCTCGCCATTTCCCTGCACGCAGGAGGCGCCCAATGCAGTGGCGGTCTCCTCCAGCAGTGCCCGGGCGCGGCGGTAGTCGTCACGATTCACCGTGAAGGTGAAGTCGGCGGTGCCATCTCCCAGGGTGTTCTGCACAATCATGTCGACATCGATGTTGGCGTCGCTGATCGGATTCAGGATCTGCGCGGCAACGGTTGGTCTGTCCGGCACGCCCAGAATGGTCAGGCTGGCCTCGTTGCGGTTAAAAGCGATCCCGGATACCAAGGGAGCTTCCATCCTATCACCTCCATATGTGATTAAGGTTCCCTCTCCATCGATAAAGCTCGACAGCACCCGCAGCGGGACGCGGTATTTGCCCGCAAACTCCACCGAGCGGATCTGCAGCACCTTGGCGCCGAGACTGGCCATCTCCAGCATCTCCTCGAAGGTGATGGTGTCGAGACGACGCGCCTTGGGCTCGATGCGCGGATCCGTAGTGTATACCCCATCCACATCGGTAAAGATCTGGCACTCATCGGCCTTGATGGCCGCCGCCACGGCAACCGCCGTGGTGTCCGAGCCACCACGGCCCAGGGTCGTGATGGCGTTATGCTCGTCACGGCCCTGGAAACCGGCGATCACCACCACCTTGCCCGCCCCCAGTTCAGCCTGAACCAGTTCGGTGTCGATGTGGGTGATACGCGCCTTGCCATAGGCAGAATCGGTATGAATCCGTACCTGATCACCGGTCATTGAGACCGCCGGGCAACCGCGTTTGTTCAACGCAATCGCCAGTAACGCTATGGTGACCTGCTCACCGGTGGAGACCAGTACATCCATCTCGCGCCGGTTGGCATCAGGATCCAGCCGCTGGGCCATGCCCAGCAACCGGTTGGTTTCGCCCGACATGGCGGAGACAACCACCACCACGTCGTGTCCCTGGGCGCGGGTCTGCTCGACCCGCTCAGCTACCGCCTCGATCCGCTCCAGTGTGCCGACCGAGGTGCCGCCGTACTTCTGTACATAGAGTGCCACAGATCACCTCGCCCGCTTACAGGCGCTCTTCCAGCCAGGAGTGAACAGATTGCAGCGCCGCAGGCACAGCGTCCGGCTGGGTACCACCCGCCTGAGCCATGTCCGGACGACCACCGCCCTTGCCACCCACCTGCAGGGCAACCAGATTGACCAGCTCTCCAGCCTTGACCTTGCCGGTCAAATCGCTGGTAACACCGGCGATCAGATTGACCTTGTCATCGGCACAGGTTGCCAGCAGCACGACACCGGATTTCATCTGATTCTTCAGCTCGTCCAGCATGCCGCGCAGGGATTTCGGATCAGCTCCTTCCAGCGCTGCAACCAGCACCTTCTGACCGTTGATCTCCACCACCTGGCTCAGCAGGTCGTTACCGGCCTGAGCGGCCAATTTAGCCTTGAGCTGCTCCAGCTCGCGCTCCATCATCTTGGACTTGTCCAGGATCTGGCGCACTTTGCTGCCGATGGAGAACTGATCGCCTTTCACCAGCGCGGCAGCCTCTTCAAACTGTTCGGCCAGCTGGTGTATGAAGTCGATGGCGCCCTTGCCGGTCACCGCTTCGATACGACGCACACCGGCGGCGATACCGCTCTCGGCAATGATCTTGAAGAAGCCGATGTCACCGGTGCGCTTGGCGTGAGTACCGCCGCACAGCTCGGTGGAGTAGTCGCCCATGCGCACAACGCGCACGTCGTCTTCATATTTTTCACCAAACAGCGCCATGGCGCCGGCAGACTTGGCGGCTTCCAGGTCCATCAGCTGGGTGATGATTTCGTGGTTGGCGCGGATCTGGGCGTTGACCAGCTCCTCGACCCGGCGAATGGTCGCCATGGTCATCCCCTCGAAGTGGGAGAAGTCAAAGCGCATGCGCTCGGCCCCCACCAGAGAGCCTTTCTGGGTCACGTGCTCACCCAGCGCCTGACGCAGGGCAGCGTGCAGCAGGTGAGTCACGGAGTGGTTCAGGGCGATGGCTTGGCGACGCTCGCCATCGACCACGGCTTCGACCTCGGCCCCTTTCTCCAGGGTACCCAGCTCCATGTAGCCCTTGTGGATGATCGCCTTGCCCGCTTTAACGGTATCGGTCACGGCAAAGATGCCATCGTCCACTTTCAGGGTTCCGCTATCGCCCACCTGACCACCGGACTCGGCGTAGAAGGGGGTCTGCTCCAGCACGATGACCGCTTCGTCACCGGCGATCAGGCCACTCATCTCTTCGGTGCCCTTGTAGATGCCGACCACGCGGGTACGCTCGCTCAGGCTCTTGTAACCGGTAAACGGGGTCTCGAAGTCGAGCTTGAGCATCTCGTTGTAGTTCACGCCGAAGCTGGAAGCCTCTTTGGCACGAGCACGCTGCTTCTCCATCTCGACGGTGAAGCCCTCTTCATCGATGCTGATGTCACGCTCGCGCACCACGTCCGCAGTCAGATCGGCCGGAAAGCCGTAGGTGTCATACAGCTTGAACACCACCTCGCCCGGCACGACTTTGGCGTCGCCCAGGTTGGCCAGCACATCTTCCAGCAGCAGCAGACCGCGATCCAGGGTGCGGACGAACTGCTCCTCTTCGATACGCAGCACACGCTCGACCAGCGGCAGCTGGGCGATCAGCTCGGCAGCGACATCCTTCATCTGCACTGCCAGCTCGGCGGCCAGTTTGTAGAAGAAGACATCGGTCGCGCCCAGCTTGCGACCGTGACGCACGGCGCGACGGATGATGCGGCGCAGCACATAGCCACGACCTTCGTTGGACGGCATCACGCCATCTGCCACCAGGAAGGCGCAGGAGCGGATGTGGTCAGCGATGACGCGCAGGGACTGGTTGCTCAGATCGGTGGTACCGACGATCTCGGCCGCTTTCTTGATCAGCGCCTGGAAGATGTCGATTTCGTAGTTGGAGTGCACGCCCTGCATGATGGCGGAGATACGCTCCAGACCCATGCCAGTATCCACGGACGGACGGGGCAGCGGTTCCATGGTGCCATCAGCCTGACGGTTGAACTGCATGAACACCACGTTCCAGATCTCGATGAAACGGTCGCCATCTTCTTCCGGTGAGCCGGGACGGCCACCCCAGATGTGATCGCCGTGGTCATAAAAGATCTCGGTGCAGGGACCGCACGGGCCGGTATCACCCATCGCCCAGAAGTTGTCGGAGGCGTATGGGGCGCCCTTGTTATCACCGATGCGAACGATGCGATCGGCCGGGACACCGACCTCTTTTTCCCAGATATCGAATGCTTCATCGTCAGTCGCGTAGACGGTCACCAGCAGGCGATCTTTCGGCAGCTGCAGCACTTCGGTCAGGAAACCCCAAGCAAACTTGATGGCGTCATGCTTGAAGTAGTCGCCAAAACTGAAGTTGCCCAGCATTTCGAAGAAGGTGTGGTGACGGGCGGTATAGCCGACGTTTTCCAGATCATTGTGTTTACCACCGGCACGAACACAACGCTGGGACGTGGTGGCGCGGTTGTAGGCACGCTTCTCGGCGCCAAGAAACACATCCTTGAACTGGTTCATACCCGCGTTGGTAAACAACAGGGTCGGGTCGTTATGCGGTACCAGCGAGCTGGAGGAGACAACCTGGTGTCCCTGGGAACGGAAATACTCGAGAAACGCAGCGCGAATCTCTGACGTGGACATATACATGGAAAATCCTGCTTGATTCGAATACGGACTTTTAACCGCATTAATGTAAGTTTTCTGCAGGGTAAAGTAAAACGGACAGGTCCGCCACGGGCGAAAAAGCGCGCATTAATGGGTACGAAGAGAAAAGGGAGGGTTACCGCCCCGCTACTCTGCGGCCACCTCTTGTAGGGCTGAGATCGCATAACGCGCCTGATCCTGGGTAAAGCCACGACCCAACAGATACTTGAGCCACTTCATCCGCAGCTTGAAATCCGCCAGATCGGCCACCCGGGCACGCCGTTCGAGCAGGGCAAACGCCAGTTCAAACCAGTCCAGCTCCGGCTGATCGAAGGCGGCATCGATCTGCATATCGTCGAGTCCCTTGTGGCGCAGATCGAAGCGGATTTTGATGGGGCCATGGCCCTTGGCTGCACCGGCCCGCACCGCCATGCCACCGTAACGTTCGTCGTTGACCCAGTTGTAACCGCGGCAGTAGTCGACCACCGCCTCGATCACCTCTTCATTGAAACCCTGCTGGCGCAGCCGGTTGGCCAGCTCAGACTCGGCGCTCTCGCGGCGGGCCAGACTGCGCATGGCAAAGGCGCGGGCAGCGGCAAACAGCTCTGCAAAGGAGGGTTCAACGGGTTCAGGGAGAGATTCATCGACCATAAATGACAAGGCCGGGTATCAACCCGGCCTCCTTTACCTTATTCGAACTCTTGTTCGCTTTCGTCTTCAAACTCTTCGGCAGCAGCAGCCACCGGCTTTTCTGCCGGCACGGCGCCGGAGAGCAGCAGCTCGCGCAGGCGCGCTTCCACTTCGCCAGCCATCACCTTGTTCTCGGCGAACAGCTTCATGACGTTGGCCTTGCCCTGACCGATCTTCTCGCCGTTGTAGCTGTACCAGGCACCGGCCTTGTCGATCAGCTTGTGCTTGACGCCCAGGTCAACCAGCTCACCCTCTTTGGAGATACCGGCACCGTAGAAAATCTGGAATTCAGCCTGTTTGAAGGGCGGGGCCACCTTGTTCTTGACCACTTTGACGCGGGTCTCGTTACCGACCACTTCGTCACCTTCCTTGATGGCGCCGATACGACGGATATCGAGACGCACGGAGGCGTAGAACTTGAGCGCGTTACCACCTGTGGTGGTCTCCGGGCTACCGAACATGACGCCAATCTTCATCCGGATCTGGTTGATGAAGATGCACAGGCAGTTGGCGTTCTTGATGTTGGCGGTCAGCTTGCGCAGCGCCTGGGACATCAGACGGGCCTGAAGGCCCACGTGGGAATCACCCATTTCGCCTTCGATTTCCGCTTTCGGGGTCAGGGCCGCCACGGAGTCGACGATGATGACGTCAACGGCGTTGGAGCGAACCAGCATGTCGCAAATTTCCAGCGCCTGTTCACCGGTATCCGGCTGGGAAATCAGCAGGTCGTCAACGTTGACGCCCAGCTTGGCAGCATAGATAGGGTCGAGTGCGTGTTCCGCATCGACGAAGGCACAGGTTTTGCCTTTCTTCTGGGCTTCCGCGATCACCTGCAGGGTGAGGGTGGTTTTACCGGAAGATTCCGGGCCGTAGATCTCGACGATACGGCCACACGGCAGACCGCCGATGCCCAGCGCCACGTCCAGCGAGAGGGAACCGGTAGAGATGGCTTCGATATCCATGGTCTTGCTGTCGCCCAGACGCATGATGGAACCTTTGCCGAACTGCTTTTCAATCTGACCCAGCGCAGCCGCCAGTGCCTTCTGTTTGTTCTGATCCATGCCAATCTCCGCTGGAAATCGTGAGTAAGAAGTGAAGTTGGGCTAAGTATACTGTCTATTCATACAGTATCAAGCCCAATTTATCTGAGCAGGACCAACAGACCCGACAAGGCCTGTCTCACCGCCTGCTGGCGCACCTGTCGGCGATCCCCGTCGAAGCGGGCGAGCAGGGAGTGATGACGGCCATTGTGGTCAGCCCAGGCGAACCAGACGGTGCCTACCGGCTTGCCCTCGGTAGCGCCGCCGGGGCCGGCGATGCCGCTGATGGCCACACTGATGGCGGCCGACGAGTGGGCCAGCGCGCCGCGGGCCATCTCCAGCACCACAGCTTCGCTCACTGCGCCGTGCTGCTCCAGGCTCTCGCTGCTCACCCCCAGCATCTGCTGCTTGGCCTCGTTGGTGTAGGTGACAAACCCGCGATCGAACCAGCCGGAGCTGCCCGCAATGTCGGTGATGGCGCTGGCCACCCCGCCACCAGTACAGGATTCGGCGGTCGCCGCCCGCCAGCCCCGCTGACCGAGGGCCCGTCCCAGCTCGATGGCAAGGTGCTCTATCTCTGCATCCAGTTTCATCACGACGCCTTCTGAATCCGCTCAAGAGGCACATTATGCGATCCCGCTACCGCCGCCCGCAACCTCAGCAGACCGCCACGGCCAGCGCGCTTGCCTGCTGCAATGAGGTGTCGCACCGGTGCCATACTTCAATACTGCAGAGCCGCCGCGCCCGGCACACCACCGCCCCGGGACAGTGGGACGACATAACCCGATCGAATCCCAATCGGCGCAACAGGGATCCGCCACTCGGGGGCTCCATATCCAATGATGGGGGCCTAGGTTGCGGCAGTGGGGGCTTCTCGGCACCTAGCTGAAAGCCTTGCGGGACAACGGTTGGACACTCGGCGGGCCTGTAACGGCGCGGGCTGGTGGCCTGAGGGGGTACTTTTTACCCCCATCTGGACTGATACCCCCAGATGTACCCCCGGCAATGGGGGTATGTCATGAGGCTATGTGATACGACAGGAAATAACAAAAAACCCGCAGAGCCTTAAGCTATGCGGGTTTCAGGTCTGCCGTGATACGGCATGAAACTGTAATATGGTGCCCGGGGTCGGACTCGAACCGACACGGTTATTCACCGGCGGATTTTGAATCCGCTGCGTCTACCGATTTCGCCACCCGGGCAACTGCGAGGGATTATACGAATGGCGCGAGGCCATGCAAGGTGTTTTTCGATTGAACACGCCCGTTTGCTCATTTATTCAACGCCTTGCCGATGCGGGGCCAGTTACATAGAATGCCGCCATCATCTTAATGGAATAAAAACGATGGCCAAGCCTAAAAAAGTCCAACAAAAATCCCCCTCTCCCGCCACTCAGCCATACCCGTCAGCGGGGCTGCTGCGTCGCCTCGGCGCCCTGATCTATGATGCACTGGTCGTAACCTCGCTGCTGATCATCGCTGGCTTTATCGGCATGGGTGTCGCCAAGCTGCTGCTGGTCACCGGCATGGCCAGCGCGCCGGCGGGCGAAGATGCCGTCTGGTTGCTGACAAGCCACCCCCTGAGCCTGATCTATACCCTGTGGCTCGCCTTTGTGATCTGCGGTTTCTACACCTGGTTCTGGACCCGCGCTGGCCAGACCGTCGGCATGCGCGCCTGGCGGCTGCGCATTCAGAACCAAGATGGCAGCCATATCAGCATTACCCAGGCGCTGATCCGTCTCGCCACCGCCGCCTTTGGTCTGGGCAACCTGATGTGCCTGTTCAACCGCCAGCATCCCCGGGCGTTCCAAGATATCTGGGCCGAGTGCGAAGTGATTGTGCTGAGCAAACAGGAAAATCTGGCACTGCTGAACAAGTAATACCGGATCAATGCAATAACGAAAGAGGGCACCAACAGGTGCCCTCTTTGCATTACCACGTGTAAATTACTGCTTGCGACTGAGGATGTAGAAGGAGATGCCGCCAAACAGCAGACTGGGCGCGACAGCCGCCAGGATCGGCGGTACCGCATAGACCAGACTGATGGGGCCAAACACCCGATCACTCACATAGACGGCGAAACCGGTCATGATCCCCATCAGCATCCGCGCCCCCATGCTCACCGAGCGCAGCGGGCCGAAGATGAAGGAGGAGGCCAGCAGGATCATCGCCACCACCGAGAGCGGTGACAGCAGTTTGCGCCACATCTCCAGCTTGTAGCGGCCGGCATCCTGCTTGTTGGCATCGAGATAGCCGATGTAGTCGAGCAGACCGGAGACCGAGAGGTTCTCTGGGTCGATACTCACCACCCCCAGCTGCTTGGGCGTCAACTCTGAGCTCCACTCCATCTTGTCGTGCTGTTCGCTGCGGATCTGCGCCGGGTCGTCGAAGCGGGTAACCTGGGTCTGCTTGAGCAGCCAGTGGTGGCGCTCAAACACCCCCTCCTGCGCCTGCACCACGTCGATCAGCTTGCGCTCGGGGGTGAAGCGATAGAGGGTGATGCCGGTGAGGGCGCCGTCGTTACGCACCCCGTTGATATTGACGAAGTTGTTGCCATCGCGAGCCCACACCCCGTAGGCGGAAACCGTCAGACGACCTTCAGACAGCGCGCCCGCCTTGATGTCATCTGCCATCCGCTTGGCGATGGGGGCCACATACTCCCCCATCAGCCCCACCATGATCATCAGCGGGATCGCCGTCTTGAGCGCCGCCATCACGATACTGATCTTGGAGCGGCCCGCCGCCTGCATCACCACCAACTCTGAGCTGGTCGCCAGCTGACCCAGACCAATCAGGCCACCCAGCAGCGCGGCCAGCGGGAAGAACAGCACCGCCTCCTTGGGCATGGAGAGCAGCACATAGTAGAGGGCGTTGATCATGTCATAGTTGCCGTCACCGACTGACTTGAGCTGCTCCACATACTTGATGAGCCCGGCAAGGCCAACCAGCGTGATTTCACACAGCAGGATCGACATGAAAATGATCCGACCGATATACCTATCGATAATGCCAAACATCAGCAGATGTTCCTCTGTTGCAGCTTCATGCTGATTTGCTCCTGAGGCGCGATACACCGGGTCGACATCAAAATGACCCGATTGTCATATCTATCGAGAATGCCAAACATCAGCAGAAGTTCCTATGTTGCAGCATCACGCTGATTTTCTGTTGAAATAACGGCCCTTCACCCCGTTCCACCAGCTGGTGCCCTGCAGATTGAGGGGCAGGCCGATAAACAGCAGGTAACCGAGTGGCACCAGGAACATCCCCGGCCAGTAGGGCAGCCGACCGCTGTCGATAGACGAACGGGCAGCGCTGAGCAGCAGGAAGTAGGAGAGATAGAGCATGATGGCAGGCAACAGCTTGGCGTAGCGCCCCTGACGGGGGTTGACCCGCGCCAGCGGTACCACCAGCAGGGTGAGCACCGGAATGGATAGGGGTAGCGAGATACGCCACTGCAATTCCGCCATCATGGCGTTGTCCTGGGTACCGAACAGCTCCATGGTCGGCTTGGCCGCCGCCTTGCGATTGGAACGCTCCATCTCCTGCTGGCGGATCACCAGACCATATTCGCGAAAATCGGAGATCTGGAACTGTTTGCCGGAGAAGTTCCCCTCGTAGCGGGAGCCATCCATCAGAGTCAGCCACTGCAGGCCGTTCTCATCGACCGTCACCACCCCTTCGGTCGCCACTACCACCGAGGGAGGGGTGCTCCCCTCCGCCCGCTGCAGCACGAAGATCTTTTGCAGTTTTGAGCCGTTGTCGTTCAAATCCTGGATATAGGCAACCAGACGCCCCTTATCGAGATCCATAAAGCGGCCCGCCTGCAGGAAGGAGATCCCCGGATCGGCCTTGAACTCGTCGATCACCTGATACTCGCGCTCCTTGGCCTGTGGGGCGATCCAGCCGGTGTTGAACGCCGCGACCACAGCCGTCAGCAAAGCCAGCAACATGGCGCTGCGCATCACGAAACGGTGGCTGAAGCCGACCGCATGCATCACTGTCATCTCGCTTTCGGCGTAGAGGCGACCATGGGCAAACAAAATGGCTAAAAAGAGACTGATAGGCAGCATCAACAACGCCATATTGGGCAAGTTGAGCAGCAGCAGGGTGGAGACCAGACGTGTCGGCACCTCGCCATCGGCGGCATCACCGATGATCTTGATAAATTGTTGGCTGACAAAGATAAGCAGCAATACGAATAACACTGCCAGCTGGGTTTTCAGGGTTTCCCTGAACAAATATCGGAAAACGATCACAGTCATTCCCAAGTAAACTTGTGTTTTTAGTCGAATGCCTGAAAAATAGGGCCGTATATTGGATTTTTACCAGTTTAAACTGCGGAGTCTGTGGCTGTTCGCTCCGCCTCTGATACCCCAACAAGCACCGCATTATTCAACAAAAGGTGCCTTTTGTCTTTAGGATGTAGGAGATTCCATGGAGTTCAGTGTAAAGAGTGGCAGTCCAGAGAAGCAACGGAGCGCCTGCGTCGTAGTTGGCGTATTTGAGCCTCGTCGCCTCTCTCCGGTTGCCGAACAACTGGACAAGATCAGCGATGGCTATATCAGTTCGCTGCTGCGCCGTGGCGACCTGGAAGGGAAACCAGGCCAGATGCTGCTGCTGCATCAAGTACCGGGCGTGCTCAGCGAGCGCGTACTGCTGGTCGGCTGCGGCAAGGAGCGGGAACTCGACGAACGCCAGTACAAGCAGATCATCAACAAGACCATCACCACCCTGAACGAAACCGGCTCCATGGAAGCGGTCTGCTTCCTCACCGAGCTGCACGTCAAGGGTCGGGATACCTATTGGAAGGTGCGCCAGGCGGTAGAAACCACCAAGGCGGGCCTCTACAGCTTCGATCAGTTCAAGACCAACAAGGCCGAGCCTCGTCGCCCACTGCGCAAGCTGGTGTTCAACGTGCCGACGCGTCGGGAACTGACCATTGGTGAAAAAGCCATCGCGCACGGTCTGGCCGTGGCCAAGGGTGTGCGGGTCTGCCGCGACGTGGCGAACATGCCGCCCAACGTCTGCAACCCGGCCTATCTGGCTTCCCAGGCCCGTCGTCTGGCCGATGCCTTCGACAACATCACCACCAAGGTGGTGGGCGAGCAGGAGATGGCCGAACTCGGCATGAACTCCTATCTGGCAGTTGCTCGTGGTTCCGATAACGAAGCCATGATGGCCATTATCGAATACAAGGGTCATCCGGATGCCAAGCCCATCGTGCTGGTCGGCAAGGGTCTGACCTTTGACTCCGGCGGCATCTCCATCAAGCCTGCTGACGGCATGGACGAGATGAAGTACGACATGGGTGGCGCCGCCTCCGTGCTCGGTACCATGCATGCGCTGGCCCAGCTGCAGCTGCCGATCAACGTCATCGGTGTGCTGGCTGGCTGCGAGAACATGCCGGGTGGCAACGCCTATCGCCCGGGTGACATCCTCACCTCCATGTCCGGCCAGACCATCGAAGTGCTCAACACCGATGCGGAAGGTCGTCTGGTACTGTGTGATGCGCTGACCTATGTGGACCGCTTCGATCCGGAAACCGTGATCGATGTGGCGACCCTGACCGGTGCCTGCGTCATCGCGCTGGGCCACCACACCTCGGGGCTGCTGGCCAACCACAACCCGCTGGCCCACGAGCTGCTCAACGCCTCCGAGCAGGCGGGTGATCGCGCCTGGCGTCTGCCGCTGTTTGACGAGTATCAGGAGCAGATCGACAGCCCGTTCGCCGACATGGCCAACATCGGCGGTCGTCCGGCCGGGACCATCACCGCGGCCGCCTTCCTGTCACGCTTCACCAAGAAGTACAACTGGGCCCACCTGGATATCGCCGGGACCGCCTGGAAGAGTGGCAAGGACAAAGGCTCCACCGGTCGCCCGGTGCCGTTGCTGACCCAGTTCCTGCTGAACCGGGCTGGCGTGGATATCGAAGAGAAAGAGTAACTTTTTCATCCCTTCTGATGCTTGCATCAAAAGGGATGGCGTTACCCTGAACCACAAGGAAGAGGCCCGCCTCTTCCTTGTTTCATTCTTGAATCAGTGAGCTGCGAACGGGGAACGCCCCGTCAGCCTCATGAGGCGGTCAACAATCCGTCACCGCAAAACGGGATCAACCTGATGAGCCAAGTGACCTTTTACCTGATGAGCGAACAGGATGACGCGCAGGCCTCTGCGGTCGAGCGACTGGCCTGTACCCTGGCGGCCGAGTCTTGGGGCGCGGGCCATATCTACCTGTTGTGCAACGATGAGGCTCAGGCCCTGCGCCTCGACGAACTGCTGTGGCAGCTGCCGCCGGAGCGCTTCGTGCCGCACCAGTTGCAAGGCGAAAGCGGCATGGCCCCGGTGGAGATCGGCTTTCAGCCGCCGAAACGGCGCTACGCCCGCCTCATCAATCTGGCCACTGCGACACCTTTGTTTGCAGGACACTTCGCTCAAGTGGTAGATTTTGTCCCCACTGATGAAACACAAAAGCAGCAAGCCCGCGAGCGCTACAAGCACTATCGCCAGGCAGGCCATACCCTCGAAATGAGGGATCAGCCCGTCCTTGCCGCACCGGATCCGACGCAGCCCTGACTGCAACCAATTGATCCATAAAGAATCAACACCAGACTCCATCCATCCAGATTACGGCGAGACCATGGAAAAGACTTTTAATCACAACGCCATCGAACAGGCGCTCTATCAGCACTGGGAAGCCCAGGGTTACTTCAAGCCCCACGGCGACACCAGCAAAGACTCCTTCTGCATCATGATCCCGCCGCCGAACGTCACCGGCAGCCTGCACATGGGTCACGCCTTCCAGCAAACCCTGATGGATACCCTGATCCGCTACAACCGCATGCAGGGCAAAAACACCCTGTGGCAGGCAGGTACCGACCATGCCGGTATCGCCACCCAGATGGTGGTTGAGCGCAAGATCGCCGCAGAAGAGGGCAAAACTCGCCACGATTACGGCCGTGATGCCTTCATCGACAAGATTTGGCAGTGGAAGGAAGAGTCCGGTGGCACCATCACCCGCCAGATGCGCCGTCTGGGCGACTCCGTGGATTGGGAGCGCGAGCGCTTCACCATGGATGAGGGTCTCTCCGCCGCCGTGCAGGAAGTGTTCGTTCGTCTCTACGAAGATGGCCTGATGTACCGCGGCAAGCGTCTGGTGAACTGGGATCCGAAACTCAACACCGCCATCTCCGATCTGGAAGTGGAAAACCGCGAGATCAAGGGCCACATGTGGCACCTGCGCTATCCGCTGGCCAACGGCGCCAAGACCGCCGAAGGCAAGGATTACCTGATCGTCGCCACCACCCGTCCGGAGACCATGCTGGGCGATACCGCCGTGGCCGTGAACCCGGAAGACCCGCGCTACAAGGCGCTGATCGGCCAGCACATCCTGCTGCCGCTGGTGAACCGTCTGATCCCCATCGTCGCCGACGAACACGCCGACATGGAGAAGGGTACCGGTTGCGTGAAGATCACTCCGGCTCACGACTTCAACGATAACGAAGTGGGCAAGCGCCACAGCCTGCCGATGATCAATATCTTCACTCTGGACGCCCATGTGCGTGCCGAGGCCGAAGTGGTCGACACCAACGGCAACCCGAGCACCGCCTACGACGCCGCCCTACCGGCCGAGTTCGCCGGTCTGGAGCGCTTCGCCGCCCGCAAGGCGATTCTGGCCAAGCTCGAAGAACTGGGTCTGCTGGACGAGATCAAGGATCACGTACTGCAACAGCCGTACGGCGATCGCGGTGGCGTGCCCATCGAGCCGATGCTGACCGACCAGTGGTACGTGCGCGTGGCACCGATGGCCAAGACCGCCATCGAAGCGGTGGAAGATGGCCGCATCCAGTTCGTGCCGAAACAGTACGAAAACATGTACTTCTCCTGGATGCGCGACATTCAGGACTGGTGCGTCTCCCGTCAGCTGTGGTGGGGTCACCGCATCCCGGCATGGTATGACGACGCCGGCAATGTCTACGTGGGCCGTGACGAGGCGGAAGTGCGTGCCAAGCACAGCATCCCGTCCGTGACCACCCTGCGTCAGGACGAAGACGTACTCGACACCTGGTTCAGCTCCGCCCTGTGGACCTTCTCCACTCTGGGCTGGCCGAACAACACCGAGGCACTCAAGACCTTCCACCCGACCGACGTGCTGATGAGCGGCTTCGACATCATCTTCTTCTGGATTGCCCGGATGATCATGATGACCATGCACTTCATCAAGGACGAAAACGGCCAGCCGCAAGTCCCGTTCAAGACCGTCTACATCACCGGTCTGATCCGTGACGAAGAGGGCCAGAAGATGTCCAAGTCCAAGGGCAACGTGCTGGATCCGCTCGATATGATCGACGGCATCTCCTTGGAAGACCTGCTGGAGAAGCGCACCGGCAACATGATGCAGCCGCAGATGGCCGAGAAGATCGGCAAGCGTACCGCCAAACAGTTCCCGGAAGGGATCGAGGCACACGGTACCGACGCCCTGCGCTTCACGCTGGCGGCGCTGGCCTCTACCGGTCGTGACATCAACTGGGACATGAAGCGCCTGGACGGCTACAACAACTTCTGCAACAAGCTGTGGAACGCCTCCCGCTATGTGCTGATGAACACCGAAGATCAGGATTGCGGTTTCTCTTCGCAAGGTAATGGTGGCGAAATGCAGTTCAGTCTGGCGGATCGCTGGATCCAGTCCCAGCTGCAAGTGGCCATCCGTGACTTCCGCACTGCGCTCGATACCTACCGCTTCGACATCGCGGCTGGCGTGCTGTACGAATTTATCTGGAACCAGTTCTGTGACTGGTATCTGGAGCTGACCAAGCCGGTACTGGGCAAGGGTTCCGAGGCCGAGCAGCGCGCTGCCCGCCATACCCTGGTGACCGTGCTGGAAAGCCTGCTGCGTCTGGCACACCCGATCATCCCGTTCATCACCGAGACCATCTGGAAATCGGTCGCGCCGCTGGCTGGCGTACACGCCGACACCATCATGATTCAGGCCTTCCCGGAATTCGACGCCGCCAAGGTGGACGAAGCCGCGATGGCGGATCAGGAGTGGGTGAAGGAGTTCATCGTCAGCATCCGCAACATCCGCGCCGAGATGAACGTGGCGCCGAGCGTGCCCCTCAACGTGCTGCTCCAGTGCGATGCCAAGGATGCCCAGCGCGCCGCTGACAACGAGGCCTTCCTCAAGTCGCTGGCCCGTCTGGAATCCATCCGCGTACTGGCGGACGGTGAAACCGCCCCGCTGTCAGTGAAGAAGCTGATCGGTGCCACCGAGCTGATGATCCCGATGGCTGGTCTCATCGACAAGGATGCCGAGCTGGCCCGTCTGGCCAAAGAGGTTGCCCGTCTGGTGGGCGAGTGCGGCCGTATCGAAGGCAAGCTTGGCAACGAAGCCTTCGTCGCCAAGGCGCCGGAAGCGGTCATCGCCAAAGAGCGCGAGAAGCTGGAAGATTACCGTCTCCAGCTGACCAAGCTGGAAGCCCAGCAGGCCGAGATCGCCGCGCTGTAAGGCAGGCTGTCCGCAGTGTTCAGAAAGCCCCCGACTTCGGGGGCTTTGTTGTTTTTGTCATCTTGGCATATCCCTTGCTCTGAGTTGCTCACTATCCACAACAGTTTGGGAAGGATGAGCGATGAAACGGTGGATCCAACATTTCTATCAACTGAACCGCCTCAATTGGCTGATGGTCTGGTTGTTGCTCTGCTGCAGCATCATTTTGCTGTTTCCGGCCGGGCTGATGAAGGGGGCCGTGAGCCAATGGGCGGCGGATCATGCGGCCTGGCTGGGGGTCGGCATGCTGATCGCCATCTCCTACTTCTGCAGTCAGGGCTTCCTGATCGCCTGGGAGTGGGCGTGCGAAGAGTGGCAGGCGCGCCGTCAGCAGGACCAGCTGGCCCAGATGATCGGCTTCCTCGATTTCAACGAGAAGGCGGTGCTGCGCGAGTTCGTGCTGCAGCGTAAAAGCGTCATAAACTTGCCGATCACCGAGCCCGCCGTCAAAAACCTGATGGATGCCGGCGTCCTCACCTACGCCTACGGCAAGCCAGTGCGGGAGAAGGATGATGAGAACCAGATCCGCGCGCTGATGATCGCCCTGCCCGCCCGACCGCTGCTCACCTACAAGGTGCTGGGACTGTCGCGTGGCAAGATGAGCGACGAGCAGGTGGAGCAGATCATGAACGCCCGTCCCAAGTTCGCCCAGAAGGGATTCCAGCGCTAGACGCCACCCAACCGCCAGATGCACAAGAGCCGGACACTGTCCGGCTCTCTCATTTCTGCGCGATGTTCTGCTCAGCTTTCCCTTCTGCGTTCTACCCCTTGAGGCTGGAGCAGAAGCTCACATCCGCGATTTTGGTCACCGGATCGACGCTGTGATAGAGCTCGAAACAGGGTCGATCATCAAATTCGAAACCGGCCGCCACCACCTCACCGATATGCTGTTGCCAGAGCGCGGGATATTGGGCCGGGTCGGTCACGGTGAAACGTGACTGGCCATAACGGCCACCCGCCAGCGGCTGGATCTCCACATTGCCACTGCCCCTGGTGCTAGCCGGAACGGTGACGCAGATATCGGTGCGGCACTGCTGGGGGGCGGTGATCTCGGGGTTGTCGTGATAGATAAAGATCCACTCCCCTTCGGCCAGCCCCTGCTCGGCCGACCACTGGAAGAGCTGGTCACATACCGGCTCGTAGCCAGTGCCGTAAGGGCCGGTCACCCGGATATAGGCCAGAGTGCGCGGCGCCATCTGTTCGGTCTTCATCGCTTGCCTCCTTTCATGGGAACGGCTTTCAGCATAGCCAGCCTCGCGGGTGGGGGCGTGTCCATTCTTGCTCAGTTGCAATAGTGACGGCTGACGACGCAGCCCCCCGGCGTCATGGCAAACTGCTTGCGAAACGCCTTGGCAAAGGCCTGCGAGCTGGCAAACCAGCAGGTCGTCGACTTCAGCCACCCCCACCACGCTGTCGCTCTCCAGCCGCTGTTGCCACAACCCCAAGGTCGGATAAGGCAGTTGCAGAGTGCCCGCCTGGGCATTGGGCATGGCGTAGAGATCCCGCAAGGCGGGGGCATCGGCGTGTTCGGCATGACGGATAGTAATCCGCATATGAGGCTCCTTCTCGAAACAACCATCATGCATGATCGAAGGCTCGTTGGCTCCCTCCCGCAGTGGCTCAACAGGCAAGGCTCGGCGGAAGCGGCAGACCAGAGATCGCCATCAAGATGGCGCACAACAAAAACGGAGCCGAGGCTCCGTTTTATTCAATGCAGTATCAATCCCGGACGGAACGCGCTTCGCGCTCTTCCCGCTCCCTTGCCAACAAGCGTTTGTACCACCAGCTACTGCGACGACGTTGTGCATTGGAAGAGCGACGAGCCATTTCTTAGGTTCCAGCCAAGAGAAGAAAGGAGCCGCATTATGCGATATGGATCACGGCCATGTCTTTAGCTGGATCAAGAAAAGCCTCACTGACCCACGGAAATCGTCTTCTGATCTTTCGCTCCCCCGGGTGGGGCGGATAGCACCACCGCAGGAGACCGCCAAATCAGCAGGCAGAGCAGTAAATTATTCATGAGAGGGATCCTGTTCCGATGCGGGGCACTCTCGAAGAATCGACCGGCCCCGGGGTTTACTTGACTGACAATCATACGGCCTGCTGGCATTGTGGAACCAATATGGTAGCCTGCCAGCGCCTGCGGGCAGTCTCTCGCTGCCATACGCAAACTGCCGGTGAATTTGTCACTTCCTGACAAAATAGAACCTTATTTATCAAATGCTTATTTGGATATTATCCCAATGCGTATCATGCCGTTGCTCAAGGCGGCCTGCCTGAGCCTGATGTTGTCCGCCTGCGTTGCTCCCCTGCTGATGATGGGCCCCACCAGCCAGCTGATGTGGGCCCTGCTAAAACCGCTGGTCGGCTTTGATCCGAACGAGGTCAATCTGTTCGAACAACCGTTAATCAAGGATCGGATGACCGCCATCCTTGGCCCCAACTATGACAGCACCATGCAGTTGCTCAAGACCGCCAATGAATTGCAGCAAGAGGGTCCGCTGTTTTACCTGGTATCCCGTTATGCACCGGTACCCGATATCGCCAAGCAGGCGGGGATGGTGTGGAACTCGCAAACCAACCAGATGTCGGTATTGCTGCAAAAAGGGGATGGCACCACCCTGACCTTCGGCGAAAATCTGGCGGGCACGGCACCGACCTGGCCAACTGCCATGCAGGGCTGGCAGACCTCCACCAGCCAGCTCACCCCGGCGGCCAATGCCCTGACCGGCGCGGCGACCAGTCAGAGTGGCGCCTCCCCCTTCTCCCTTGGCAGCGCGCTGGGCACAGTGACCCGCGGCGTCACCGGCTCGCTGACCAACAGCGCCAGTCAGGCTATCAGCGGCGCAGCCGCCAACGCCACAGGACAGGCCACCCAAGCGGTGAGCCAAAGCGCGACCGATCTGACCCGCAGTGCAACCACCGCAGTCACTGCGCCAGCCAAACAGGCCGTCAGCAACACTGCCGCCACCGTGACGCAGGAAGCTACCAAGGCCATTGCTGTTCCTGCCAAACAAGCAGTCAGCAGCACTGCTGCCACAGTGGCGCAAGAGGCCACCAAGGCCGTTGCCGCTCCGGCCCAACAGACCGTCAGCAGCGCCGCTGCGACCGCGACGCAAGAAGCTACCAAGGCCGTTGTGGCTCCAGCCAAACAAGCCGTCAGCAGCGCCACTGCAACCGCGACGCAAGAGGCCACCAAGGCCGTTGCTGCTACGGCCAAACAGGCCATCAGCAGCGCCGCTGCGACCGTGACGCAAGAAGCCACCAAGGCTGTTGCCGCTCCGGCCCAACAGGCCGTCAGCAGCGCAGCTGCGACCGTGACGCAAGAGGCCACCAAGGCTGTTACCGCTCCTGCCAAACAGGCCATTAGCAGCGCTACAGCAACCGCGACGCAAGAGGCCAACAAGGCTGTTGCCGCTCCGGCCAAACAGGCCGTCAGCAGTGCCGCCGCTACCGTGACACAAGAGGCAACCAAGGCCGTTGTCGAACCGGCCCGGCAGGCCGTCAGTGCCGCATCCCATACGGCCGGAGAGAGCATTGCCGATGCCGCCAAAGCGGCGGAAGCCAAGGCTCGCGCCAAAGCAGAGGCGGAGATGGAAGCCCTGCTCAAATAAACCGACAGGCCACCGCAAGGTGGCCTGTTTTTTATCCCGCTACCGGATCATGACGTTATGGAAAAGGCCACATAGACTGTTAGGTAACTACCCGCACAAGGAGTGCATCATGCGTCGTCTGCTCCCTGCTCTCGCTTCTCTCGCCCTGTTTATCGCGCTCCCGGCTCCGGCACTTATCTACTATTCGGAACAGAACATGCCGCTCAATGGCCAGGATAAAAATGGTCAGCCTGTGGGGTTGGCGGTCGAGTTGCTGCGCCTGATGTGGCGCGAAATGGGAGAGCCGGAGCAACCCATCCACTTTCTGCCCTGGGCCCGCGGCTGGTATCTACTGACCCAGCAGCAAGAGGCCGTGCTCTTTACCACGGCACATACCAAGGAGCGGGATCCCCACTTCCTCTGGGTCTGCCCCATCAGCCACTCCAGGGTCGCGCTGGTCGGCCGCAAGCAGGATGCCCCCAAAGTGGCCAACAAAGCGGATCTCACCAAGCTGCAGATTGGTGTGATGCAGGCGGATGTCGGGGAGCAGTTGCTACTCAACCGCGGGATCAGCCCTGGCAATATGATGTCGGTAGAGCGCATGGAGCAGGTGGTGCGCCAGCTCATCATGGCGCGCACCGATCTGGTGGCAGGCAACGAGGTGATGTTGCGCCATCAGGCCAAGGAGCTGGGTTTCCCCAGCGAGGATTTTGTCACCGTCGCGATTCTTGAAGAGCAGGACAACTGCTTCGCCTTCAACCTGAGGGCAGACAAACAACAGGTTGCCCGCCTGCAACAGGCGCTGGACAAGGTCAGACAGGGGGATGAATACAAGCAGCTGGTGAAGCGCTACCAGTTGCTCAGTATCCTGCCCGAAACCAATCCCCCCATCCCGCGCCTCGAGTAACCCCGGCCCGCCCTATGGTGGGCTCGTTGTATCTCCCATCGATGAAACGGGGGATGCCTCCATCGGCGCCGTAATGAGGTGGTTCAGAAAGAGATTGAACAGCTCTGCCCGCGAGCCGAGCCGCAACTTGCCATAGAGATGCTTGCGGTGATTCTTCACCGTACCGCTGCCAATCCCGAGCTCCGCGGCAATCGCCTCCGTATCCAGCCCCAGCAGCAGCAACTCCGCCACCTGCCGCTCACGCCGGGTGAGCAGATCCCCCCCAACACTCGCCATCGCCTGCTCCACCGCACTCTTGAGGCTGGCGCTGTCTGGCAGTGCAGTGCTCTGGGCCAGCAACGGCTGACTCTGCCGCCACTGCTGACGACAGAGCGAATGCACCAGCGGGAACAGCTGCTCCAGCCTCGCCAGCTCGCTCTGGCTCAGGGTGCTGCGCTTGTCGAGGCGACCGAGAAACAGCATCAGCGTCAGTCCGTCCCGCACCGGCAGGATCAGCCCCACCTCCTCCTGCCAGCCAGTGGCCTGATAGAAGTGGTGGCGATATTCGGGATCAAGCCGCCCTTGGGAGACCTGCGCCAGGGTCCAGACGCCGGCAGGCAAGCCCTGCTCCAGCGCCTGCATAAAGGGATCCTGACTGAAGTGGCTGGTGAGGTAGCGATCAAACAGCAGAGCCCGCTGATGGTTGAGGTTGTCGTAGAGGTAGACGGGCCGCTGCCCCACCCCGAGCAGCAGGGCGCAATCAAACGCCACCTGTTGCTGGATCAGCCGCACCAGCGCCGCCGGAAAGGCGCTGCTGTGCAGGGCATCGACTACCTCGGTCATGCTGCAGGTCAAGGCATCTGTGGTGAATGGCTGGGTCATGGTGGCACGTTTCCGGTGACGGGGAGCGATTCCCCGCTATGACTGAATGCTAGCACGAGAGTGGCAAAACTGTCTCTCAGGGGACATATCCGCCACCAGCCAGAACGGCGAGGATGACGGCTTTTCCCCCTGCTGTTGGAGAACCCATGATCAACCCCCACCTGCTCGATGAACTGACCGAGCGCGGCCTTGTGGCCCAGAATTCCGACCCCGCGGCCCTGGCCGATCATCTTGCCACCCCGCGCACCGTCTATTGTGGGTTCGATCCCACCGCTTGCAGCCTGCATATCGGTCATCTGGTGCCACTGTTGATGCTGCGCCGCTTCCAGCTGGCGGGCCACACCCCGGTGGCACTGGTGGGCGGGGCGACCGGTCTTATCGGCGATCCCAGCTTCAAGGCGACCGAGCGCAGCCTCAACAGTGCCGATACCGTGCAGGGTTGGGTCGCCAGCCTGTCTGCCCAGATCAGGGCGCTGCTGCCCGCCGATGAGGGCCTGTCGGCCCCGCAACTGGTCAACAATGGCGACTGGATGGGGCAGATGTCCGCCCTCGATTTTCTGCGGGATATCGGCAAGCACTTCTCGGTCAACGCCATGCTGGCGCGGGAATCGGTGCGTCAGCGGCTGGCTCGCCCGGATCAGGGCATCTCGTTCACCGAGTTCTCCTACGCTCTGCTGCAATCCTACGACTTTGCGGTGCTGCACCAGCGGCTCGGTTGCACCCTGCAGATTGGCGGCAACGACCAGTGGGGCAATATCACCAGCGGCATGGATCTCACCCGTCGTCTCCATCAGGCACAGGTGCACGGCATGACCCTGCCCCTTATCACCAAGGCGGACGGCACCAAGTTTGGCAAGACCGAGGGGGGCGCGGTCTGGCTCGATCCGGCGCTCACCTCCCCTTACGCCTTCTACCAGTTCTGGCTCGGCACCGCGGATGAGGATGTCTACCGCTTCCTGCGCTACTACAGCTTTATGTCGCTGAGCGAGATTGATGCACTGGAGGCGGAAGACGCCAAGCGGCAGGGGAGTAAACTGGCCCAGCAGGTGTTGGCGAACGAGCTGACCGAGCTGGTGCACGGCAAGGCGGCGCTGGCGGCGGTGCAGCGCATCAGCGAACTGCTGTTTAGCGGCGATGTGGCCCGCCTCGGCGAGAGCGATCTGGCCCAGCTGGCGCAGGATGGCATGCCGAGCTGCCGTATCGAGGGGGAAACGGATCTGGTGACTCTGCTGGTGGAGAGCGGTCTGGCGAGTTCGAAGCGGGTTGCCCGGGAGTTGCTGGCGGCGGGCGCCATCAGCCTCAACGGCGAGATCCGCCGGGATGAGCCACTGACGGCGGCCGACCGGCTGTTTGGTCGCTACCTGCTGCTGCGCCGGGGCAAGAAGCAGTATCAGCTGGTGGCGTGGCAATAAACCGCAGGGCGGAGAAGCGTCGTCGCCGCAATGAACAGGGGGCCCGCATCTGGGCCCCCTAACTTCATGCTGCAACCGCACTTACAGCGGCTTGTTGGCTCCCGGCAGCGGCTGCCAGGTGAGGCGGGTCACTTGGCTGGCCTGCACCTCGCACTTGAGACTCAGCGCCTGCCACCCCTTCTCCTGACGCAGGGAGACCTCCCCCTCGATCCCCAGCTCGCCAATTTTCAGCTTCTCCGGCTCGAAGATCACCTTGTCGCCGTGGGCGAGCGCCATCAGCCTGTCGTTGCAGAGCCAATGGGCGAGATCAGCCCCTTTCAGCTTGACGTCGCCCTTGGCCGCCTGCTGCTCGGCCGCGCTCGGCACAAACAGCGTGCTCAATTCGGTCGCCCGTTTGGTGAGCCACGCCTGGCGCTGCTGCATGCTCATCTTGCTGACAAACTCGGCAGGCTGGCCCTTCTCGTCCAGCCACTGGGTCAGTTTGCCGCTGTCGTCAAAGGCGAACTGGGCGGTGGGCTCTTTGACCCCGAACAGCTTGCCACCCTTGAAGTAGTAGCGGCTCTCCCCTTCCAGCTTGCCCAGCTCGTTCATGATGGGCACGGCGATGATGATGGGGGCACCATCGATCCAGGCTTTGATATCGATGCCATCGTGGCTGAACAGACGGGTATCGAGGGCGAGCTCGGCCCCCTTCTCCATCAGGGTAAACTGCTCGGCAAGAGACGCGGCCAGAGAAGGGAGGGAGCAGAATCCCAGCGTCAGCGCGATCGCTGTGTTGCGCATTGAGTTGTACATAGCACTCCTGTGATGGGCCATCCGGCCCGTGGTTAACTCTCTGTCAGCCAGGCCCGCAGCCCCTCCCGGTGGCGATCGCTCAGGGGGATGGACTGGCGGGACTGGTAGTCAAAATGGATCAAGGTCGTTTCGGTGGTCACTGCCAGCTCGTCCCCCTGCCAGGCTTCCTGCCAGAGCGTGAAGGAGCTGGAGCCGATGCGGCGGACCCCGGTTTTGATCAATACCTGCTGGCCGTAGAACAGCTCCCGCTTGAACTGCACCGTGTAGCCCGCGATGATCAGATGCCAGTTGTGCACATCCAGCTCGGGGGAGAAGATGCGGAACAGCGGGTCGCGGGCCGATTCAAACCAGACCGCCGGCACCGTGTTGTTGATGTGGCCAAGGGCATCAGTCTCTTGAAAACGGGGTTGGATCTGCATTTCCAGCATGGATATCGACTCCTTGTCGTTGGACCGCGCTCAGGCTAACGCGGCCCGCCTTTGGACTCAAGCTCCCCCGTTGTATCGCCGGCGCCAACGGCCAGCTCCGGGCGCAGCCAGGCGCTGCGAAAATCGAACCAACCGAGTGCCGTCATCCGCACCCCGTGCACGCCGACCCGGCTCTCCAGCGCCAGCCAGTGGTGAAACAGCGGCACGAATCGGCTCTGCTGCTGCACAGTTGCCAGCAGCGCACGCGGCCCCGGCTCCTCGCCGCTGGCACGCCACTGCGTCAATCCCTGCCACAGGGTGCGCTGGCTGCCCCATACCTTGCGCAGCAGCGGGGTGCCCTGCAACCAGGCGTAGGAGGCAAAGGGGCCGGCATGTTCGAGGTTGAGGGTGCCGAGCCAGAGATCTACATCCTCATCCTCGCCACTCACCCAGCGACCGTAATCCAGGGTGCGCACCTCAAGCCGGATCCCCTGTTCGGCCAGCAGGCTGCTCATGGCGTTGGCGCACTCATTGAACTCCAGATGCTGGTTGAAGCAGGCGAGCACCAGTCTTCCCGGCAACTGCGCCGGAGTGGGCAAGGGTGCGGGCAGCGCTTCGCGCCAGTGGGGCAGCAGACCGAGGGCGCTGGTCCAGCCCCGTTGCAACTCGGGGGCGACCCGCCCCATCAGGGCCACCGGATTGAGCAGCTGGCCGAGCCACTGGCGCAGAGCGGGATCCTGCAAGGATCCGGAACGATCGTCCTGCAGCAGGAAATAGCAGCCCGACTCCAGCTCCGACTCGCCGCGCATAGTGCCAAGCTCAGGGCTGTCGCGCCCCAGCTGCAGGTGGGTCTCCAGTCGCTCCGCCAGCTCCGGCAGCATCCAGATGTCGATCTCGTCGAGCAGGGCGCGCAGGCCGAAGTAGTCGTCGAATGCAGTAAGGCAAAGATGCAGCGGATCGTTGGCGGCCACCCGGTAGGGGCCGGTGCCGACCGGTTGCAGGGCAAAGCCCGCCGCCCCCTTGAGCTCCCGCGGCAAGATAGTGGCCACCGGCTCTGCCAGCAGGTGGGGCAGCCAGGGATCCGGGCTGTCCAGATAGAGATCCAGAGTGCGCGGCCAGGGGCTCTCCAGCCGAGCCAGGTGGGCGAACAGCGGGCGATCCCGCAGGGCCAGCAGACTCTCCATCACATCTTCCACCACCAGCTCGCGGCCGTGGTGAAAGCGCACCGCCGGGCGCAGATAGAAGCGCCAGTGACAGGGGCCCAGACACTCCCAGTGGTGGGCGAGATCCCCTTCGATTTCCCCATTTTCCTCATTTCGCCGGGTGAGGCCGTTGAAGATCTGGCGGCTCAGGTGAATTTCGGAGCGGCGCATCGGGCCGGTGGGCAGCAACTGCGGCAGCGGCCGGTAGTAGGGCACCCGCAGGATCTGGCGCCCCTCGCGGGTGGCCTGACCGAGCTGTTCGATCAGCAGCGGGGTGAGCAGATCGAGGCGCTCTTCGGCCAGCCGCACCGCCTGCGCCAACTGGCCCTGACTGAGCAGATCCCGCAAGCGGCGCCGGGTCAGGCTCTCCTGACTGTCGAGCAGGGTTAGCCGGGAGCGTCGCCCCCGCCCCGCCTCCGCCGACCAGCTGAGCCAGCCCTGATCCTGCATCCGCCGCAGCAGCAGGCGGGCGTTGCGTGGGGTGCAGCAGAGCAGATCCGCCACCTCGGCGAGGCTGATCTCCTGATCCTCGCTGCCAAGCAGCTGGGCGAGTCGTTGAAATTGCTGGTAGAGGCGACCGGTCGGCATAAAAGAGGAAATCCTTTTGCTGTATGTCATCAGTTTTTACTTCCGTATTTTAGCTCAATACTGCTGATGAACGTGAGAACCACCGCACAGGAGCACCATAATGAGCCACGCCAACCCCCTCAAACCGAACCGGATCCAGCAGACCTTGCGCCGTTACTTCAAGCGGATCCTGCCGCGCCCGCTGGCGCTCATCGAGGATCCCATGCAGCAGCTCAACCGCCTGATGCAGTGGGATATGAACCAGATCGATGACAAGGAGTATCGCCGTCGCCTCTGAGTACGGCAGGCCTGCCCGCCACTCGGGAGGCGCATCCCCTGCGGGCGACATTGCTTTGCCGGATCTTGCTGTTTACATCGGCCACGGGCCTGATAGATTGGACGTCTATCCATCTATAACTGCCATAAGCAACATCCAACAAGGAGTGTGTGATGAAAGATGCGACCCTGGCCCTGCACCACGGCTTTTCCAGCGACCCCACCACCAAGGCGGTCGCCGTGCCCATCTACCAGACGGTGGCCTACGAATTCGAGAGCGCCCAGCACGGGGCGGATCTGTTCAATCTGGCGGTGCCGGGCAACATCTACACCCGCATCATGAACCCCACCAACGATGTGCTGGAACAGCGAATGGCCGCGCTGGAAGGGGGCATAGCCGCACTGGTGGTCTCTGCAGGTTCCGCCGCCATCACCTACGCCATTCAGGCGCTGACCGCCGCCGGTGACAACATTGTCTCCACGCCCCAGCTCTATGGTGGCACCTACACCCTGTTCGCCCACATGCTGCCGAGTTTCGGGGTCGAGGTGCGCTTCGCCAAGGATGACAGCGCCGAAGCCATCGCCGCCCTCATCGACGACAAGACCAAGGCGGTCTACTGCGAGAGCATCGGCAACCCGGCGGGCAACATCGTCGATCTGGCTGCGCTGGCCAAGGCAGCCCACGCCCGTGGCGTACCGCTCATCGTCGACAACACGGTCGCCACCCCGGTACTCTGCAAGCCCATCGAGCACGGCGCCGACATAGTCGTGCACAGCCTGACCAAATATGTCGGCGGCCACGGCAACTCGCTGGGGGGCGTCATAGTCGACTCGGGCAAGTTCCCCTGGGCGGATCACGCTGAGCGCTTCCCGCAGCTGACCAAACCCGAGCCCTCCTACCACGGGGTGGTCTATACCGAGGCCTTTGGCCCGGCTGCCTTTATCGGGCGTGTGCGTACCGTGCCGCTGCGCAATACCGGCGCGGCGCTGGCGCCGATGAACGCCTTCCTGCTACTGCAAGGGCTGGAGACCCTGAGCCTGCGCATGGAGCGCCACGTGGATAACGCCCTGCGGGTCGCCAACCACCTCAAACATCATCCCAAGGTGGCCTGGGTCAGCTATGCCGGTCTGCCGGGTCACCCGCACTATCTGCTGGCGGAGAAGTACATGGCCGGTCGCCCCTCGGCCATTCTCTCATTCGGTCTGAAGGATGGTTATGAAGCGGGCGTGCGCTTCTACGATGCGCTCAAGATCTTCAAGCGGCTGGTCAACATCGGCGATGCCAAGTCGCTGGCCTGCCACCCAGCCTCCACCACCCATCGCCAGTTGAGCGAGGAGGAGCAGGCCAAGGCTGGGGTGAAACCGGAGATGATCCGGCTGTCGGTCGGGATCGAGGCGATCGAAGACATTCTGGCGGATCTGGATCAGGCGCTGGAGGCCTGAGTCAGGCGTTAAGCGAGCGGGCATCAGCCCGCTCTTTTTTTGCTGCCGGTGAACCGCCCCCCTCGCCCGCTCGTACACCCCATCCTGCCACCGAATCGAGGTCGTTATGATAGTCCTGCACCACCTGAACAAATCCCGCTCCCAACGCATCATCTGGCTGCTCGAAGAGCTGGGCCAACCCTATGAGATCAAGGCGTATCAGCGCGATGCCACCACCTTTCTGGCACCGCCCGAGCTCAAGGCTATTCACCCCCTCGGCAAGTCGCCGGTCATCGAGCTCAACGGCCGGGTGCTGGCGGAATCGGGTGCCATCACCGAGTACCTGATCGCCCGCTACGCCGCCGAACGGCTGGCACCGGCACCAGATAGCCCCGACTATCCTGAATACCTGCAGTGGCTCCACTTTGCCGAGAGCTCCGGCATCCTGCCGCTGCTGCTCGACATGTTCGTGCGCAAGGATGGCAGCCCGATGCGCTTCCTGCCGGACTACGCCAAGGCGGAGTGTGCCAAGGTGCTGGGCTACCTCAATGAGGTACTGGCAACCCGACACTATCTGGTGGGGGATCGCCTCTCCGGCGCCGACATCATGAACTCCTTCCTGGTGGATCTGCTGGCGCAAAGCGGCCGGCTGGCCCACTTCCCGCACCTGCAAGCCTACTGGCAGCGCCTCAACACCCATCCGGCCCGTCAGAAGGCGGTAGAGCTGGAGCGCGAGCTGGATCAGCGCGCCTGACCGAGCGACCACCATGCAAAACGCCCCGACTGTCGGGCAATGCTGTTCACTTAAGCGGAGCCGCATTGCGATCTACCGGAAAGCGGGTCTTTGATATCTTCACCGCCCTGGGTCTCGATGGCCTGGGGCGTTTTTCTATGAACATGACGCCTATGCTCCCCCGCAACTCCGCCAACCTCCGTGGGGTATGGGCTGGCGATATCGCGCCCGCCATCACTGCCATCTGGTTCGCGATGAACTGACAGGCAAACTTGAAGCTCACCTCATTGGGCGCTCGCTGATGAGCTACGGCGGCCTGGCTCGCCTCCCGCCTGACCAGATTGTATCCAAGCAGCAAACCCCACAGTTCCTGATAAACCAAGTCCACTTTCTTGCTTCTCAGTGTGATGGCGTTGTGCTGCATCGCACTTTTGATATCCCGGTATCCCAACTCGATTTCCCAGCGCTCGTGGTACAGGGTCGCCACCTGCGCTGCGCTGAATCGGGTTACGGGCAGGGAGGTAAAGACCGTTTTCTCCTTGCCTGCCACCTCGTAGGTCACTGCGCGAACTTGCCAGTGCGTCGGCAACGCCGGGTTTTTCTTGCGTGCCTGAGGCGAGACCGTCATTTGCAACAGACGGTCACCGTCGCCATAGCGCTCCAGTTCCGTGTATACCAGCCCCTTGCGTTCCGGGATGAGCCAGTGACGGTCGGTGTCTTCGGCCTGAATTCGTAGCAACAGGTCGGCACCGAAGAAACCTTTATCCAGCAGGGTCACCGACTTGTCCGGCAATGAGTGAATGAACTCACTGGCCAGGGGGATTTCCCCTTTGCGATAAGGGCTGATGGCCGCGTTGGCAATGACATGCGAGCGGACATTCATCAGCGTGACCAGCCGCAGCATTGGATAGGGTGTCTGCCGGTTGGTTGACGTGTTACCCGAGCCGAAATGCGCCCTGAGTTCAGGCATATCCTGGGTACGAAACAGGGCTCCATCGATGGCAAAGACCTGTAAACCGTGCCACTGGTCTTCAGGATAACGTTCCCGTCCCCACACATCGGCACACTGCTTGAACAGCCACTCGAGCGGCTGTTTGCCGAGTCGCTGACGGGCTTGAGACAGGGCACTGTCCGCGAGCAAGGCGTCATTGGCCAACCCTTCTGCACAGATATTGAGGCGCCGAGCGACCTCGGAGATGGGCTCATTACGGAAAAAGGCCATCCCCACGACGAGCCACAAGACCATATCAGAAGGTAAGCGGCGTCGGCGGATAGTGGCCTTTTCAGACAAGGCGGCAGCGGCAGTAATCCATTCGTCGGGAATATGGTCGGCAAAAATTGCCAGCCGAGCCAGCATGTCGCCAGATGTCTCAACAACATCGCTCAGGTCGTTTGCAATAGACATAAAAAAATCCGGAACCAGTGATTGGTTCCGGATTGTCCTACAGCAGAAGGATCGGTCAATGGATCCTTAACTGATCAGCATTGCGACTGTCGGGGCGTTTTTGTTATGCAGGCAGAGCGAGGTTTACTTGGTCACTGGCACCTTGTCCCGGCGCGACTTCCACCACCATCTCAAGCGGATCTGGGAGATCAGCATCCCCGCCAGCATCAGGGCGCAACCGGCGACGGCGCGCTCGTCCAGTGTCTCACCCAACAGCAACACGCCACCCACGGCGGCAAACACGGTCTCCAGACTGAGGATGATGGCGGCGTGGGCCGGATGGGCGCCCCGCTGCCCCACCACCTGCAGGGTATAACCGACCCCGACCGACACCAGCCCGGCATAGAGCAGCGCCTGCCAACCGGCCACGGCGCCGCTAACAGTCGGGGTTTCGATAACAAAAGCAGTAGCTAGGCTGAGCAGGCCGCAGACCACGAACTGCACCCCGGCCAGCTTGATGGGGGCAACCCGGTTGGAGTAGTGATCCACCAGCAGCAGGTGAATGGCCCAGAACAGGGCACCGACCACCTGCAACAAGTCGCCAAAGCCGATGGTGAACTCGTCGGTGACGCTCAACACATAGAGACCGGCCAGCGCGATGATGGCGCCGATCCAGGTATTGAGCCCGCTCTTGTGGCGCAGCAGCAGCCCCAGCACGGGCACCAGAATGATGTAGAGCCCGGTGATGAAACCGGCCTTGGCGGCGGTGGTATAGAGCAGCCCGACCTGCTGCAGGGAGGCGGCGCAGAACAGCACCAGCCCGGCCAGCACGCCACCGATCAGCAGTTGGCGATGGTCGCCCGCGACAGCAACAGGTTGTCGGGATTTGAGCCACCAGAGCAGCGGCAGCAGGGAGAGAGCGCCGAGCAGAAAGCGCAGGCCATTGAAGGTATAGGGCCCCATGTGATCCATCCCGAGGCGCTGGGCGACAAAGCCCATACCCCAGATGGTGGCAGCCATCAGCAACATCAGGTTGGAGCGCATGGGATTCTTCCTTAAATCGGCGCGTGACGGGTTATCCGATCCAAGATACCTGCCTCCCTATCCTCTTGTCTTCACTCTTTGTCGCCACGCACTGCGCGGCTGTGCTCCCCACTGCCGCTCACGTTAAAGCTGCGGAGGCTTGGTCAGCACGGCCAGCAGTACCAGATTGCCCCGCAGGACCCAGACCACCCGGAAGTGCTGCCGGATGGAGATCATTGGCGCCTTGCCCAGACGCAGGGCGCGACGCCAGCGATAGAAGAGGCGACTGGGGTAGTCGAGGGAGCCGACAATCAGCAGAAACAGCCCCATCTTGAGACCGTGGGCAGGATGGGCAAAGAGCTCCACCACCGAGCAGGCATGCTCAAGAACCAGCAGACAACCGGTGGCAAAGAGGGAAAAAAGCGCCAGCGCTGCTACGCTATCTGCCAGCAGCAGACGGCGCCCCCGCGCATGTTCAGACCGCGCCGAAAGATCAGATATTCGGCACAGAGGGCCAGGATCAACAGCGCTATGTTGCCGTAATGAGTCATGAAGAGCAGAGCGTGGTTCAGCATCGGAAAAATCTCATTTGCTGCCTTTAGACGAGCAGCACAGCATCATATATGCTGGTGTCACCCGAGCCGAAAAGGATCTGTTCATGTCTCCCGGCAAGCCCAAGAACACCTGGTCTTTGATCACCCGCATGCGGCTGGGCCTCCTCTTGCTCTTTATCCCCGTATTGCTGCTCGGCAGCATCTACTACCTGCATATGGAGCGCACCCTGCGCCACGAGCAGCAACAGAACCTGATTGCTCGCAACACCCAGTATTTCCACACCCTGATCGAACCCTATCTGGCGACACTCAAACGCCAGTTTACGCTGATTTATCAGCAGGTGAATTATCAGGATTTCAGCGGCCCGGAGATCCGCAACGGCGAGCGCTACCTGCAGCAGTGGCAGGCCTATCACAAGGTGATGGAGCTTGATTACGTCTATGTGGGTACCGAACATCACCAGATACTGATCTATCCCTCCTGGCAGGCCGATGAGAAGTTCGATCCCAGAACCCGCCCCTGGTATCTGCTGGCCGCCAGCCATCCCGGACAGATTGTCTGGACCGAACCTTATTACGACTACACCCTGGGTACCCTCACCATGGCACTGGCCCGAGTGATTGAAGACCCTGACGGCAAACGGGTCGGGGTGCTCTCACTGGATACCCAACTCACCCCTCTCGCCAGCTGGCTCAACAGTCGGCACGAGCAGAGTCATCATCTGGGCAAGGGCTATCAGATCCTGCTCAACCATGACGGGCTGGTACTGGCCCATCCGGATCGAGAACAAGTCTTCAAACCGCTCGAACAATCCGGCTGGCTGGCTCGCATGCACGATGAACAGGGATTCTTCCTCGATAACGCCAGCGGCATGATGGTCTCTTACTACCACATCCCCGAGCAGCGCTGGATCCTGCTCAGCATTGAGCCAACCGCCAGCATGCAGCAGGTGATCGATAGCGTCTCTGTCAACGTGCAGCTGATGATTGCCCTCGCCAGCATTCTCTATCTGCTGCTGGCCCTGCTCTGGGCTCGCTACTTCCGCCGCATGCTGGGGGAGATCACCAAGCTGATACGTGCCAGCCGCTCCGGCGGTATCGCCTACAGCGGTAGCCGGATGTTGGAGCTGGCCAAGGTCTATGAAGAGATGGATGCCGCCAGCCAGGACTTTGCCCAGATCCGTCAGCAAGCCAATCAGGACAAGCTTACCGGCCTCTACAATCGCCGCTTTTTCGACGAGTGCCTGCAACAACAGATCAGCAACGGCGCCTCTGTCGGGGTAGTGATGTTCGATCTGGATAATTTCAAGCAGGTCAACGACAACTATGGCCATCAGACCGGCGACATGGTACTCAAACGGACTAGCAAGCTGGGCATGAGCCTGTTCCACGAGTGGGGCTGGTTCTGCCGCTACGGCGGCGAGGAGCTGGTATTGATCTTCCGTTACGGCGAAGAGCAGCCAATACTGCCCTCCCTGCTGGAAGCGTTCCGGCTCGGGGTTGAACAGCTGAAGTGGCGCGAAACCGGCCTCACCATCACCATTAGCGGCGGGGTGGCCTTCAGCCGCACCGGGTTCTCGGCCAAAGAGCTGGTGGAGCTGGCCGACAAGGGGGTCTATCAGGCCAAGCGGGAGGGGAAAAATCGCATCTGCTTCCCGCTGCGCCACGCCCCTCACCAGAGTGCCGAGGAAGAGATTCCCGCCTTTGGCGAGCCCCGGCGACAAACCAACGAGGGGTAGCCACAGCGGCCAGCATCAACCACCACACCGTCAGCAAAAACAAAGAGAGAGGCACCTGCCTCTCTCTTTGTTTTTCGTGCTTCTTGCCGCACGTTAAGCCTGTGTGGCGCGCGATTCAGCGCTGCCACTCCCACACCGGCCAGCCCAGCTCAGAGGCGCACTGGCGTAGCGCAGGGGCCGGATTGACCGCATGAGGATGGCTCACCGCCCGCAGCATGGGCAGATCGTTGTGGGAGTCGCTGTAACCAAAGCTCCCCTGCCAGAGCAGCTCCCGCCTGGCAAACAGCTGGTTGATACGGGCCACCTTGCCTTCGCGAAAACTGAGGGTGCCGCGGGTCTGACCGGTCAGCATCCCCTCCTCCTCATCGAGCAGGATTGCCACACAGTGATCCATCCCCAGCATCTTCGCCATGGGGGCAACCAGATGCTCGCCGGAGGCGGAGATGAGCACCAGCTCGTCGCCCCGCTCCCGATGCCACTCGATACGCGCCAACCCCTCCGGGTAGAGGCGCTCGCGCAGCACCTGCTCGGCAAAGTGGTGACACTGCTGGCTGAGCCACTGGCGCGACTTACCCGCCAGCGGCTGCAGGGTGAAGGCCATGTACTGGTGCATGTCCATCTTGCCCTGATGGTAGAGGGACATCATCCCCTGCTCTTCGGCCACCATGCCCGCCGGGGCCAGCTCCTCGGCCACCATGTACTCCAGCCAGAGGCTGGCAGAATCCCCGGCAATCAGGGTCTCGTCCAGATCAAACAGTGCCAGTGCCATGCGGGCTCCTTGCGGTAACAACGAAAATGAAACGAGGCGTCATGCTACCTCACAGAGTTGATCCCGGGCCACCGCCAGGGTCACGGCACTGCCGGTGGCCAGCAGATCGCCAGCCGAGCGGTTGAGGCAATCCACCGTCAACAGCCCCGCCTCGCACTCCACCTGATAGCGGATCACGTTGCCGAGCAGCTGTTGCTGGCGAACGATGCCGGGCAGGCTGGGCTCGCTGCTGGTCGCCCCGGCGGGCAGCAGGGTGATGGACTCCGGTCGCAGCGCCAGCTTGCCCTGAAAACGGGGGCCGAACAGCGACTTGCCCTGCTCGGCGCCGAGCAGGTTGTAGTTGCCGATAAAGCCCGCCACAAACTCGCTGGCGGGACGGGTATAGATCTGCTCCGGCGTGCCGCTCTGGACGATGGATCCCTTGTTCATCAGGAAGATCCGATCCGACAGGGTGAGCGCCTCCTCCTGATCGTGGGTCACGAAGATGGTGGTGAGTTCGAGGCGCTGCTGGATCTCGCGGATCTGCTGGCGCAGGCTGCGGCGGATACGGGCATCCAGCGCCGAAAGCGGCTCGTCCAGCAGCAGGATCCTTGGCCGCACCACCAAAGCACGAGCCAGCGCCACCCGCTGGCGCTGTCCGCCGGAGAGCTCGGCCGGATAGCGGCGCTCGAAGCCGGTCAGCTCCACCAGCTCCAGCGCCTCCTGCACGCTGGCCGCCAGCTCCCGCCCCGGCTGGGGCTTCATCTTGAGGCCGAAGGCGACGTTGTCCCACACCGTCATGTTGGGGAACAGCGCATAGCTCTGGAACACCATGCCGATGCCGCGCTTCTGGGGCGCCTGCCAGGTGATCTCTTCACCGGCCACCCGCACCTGACCGCCATCCACCGGAGTGAGCCCGGCCAGCGCTCGCAGCAGGGTGGACTTGCCACAGCCAGAGGGGCCGAGCAGGGTCACCAGCTCCCCCTTGCGAATGCCGAATTCGATCCCCTCGAACACTTTGGTGTCGCCATAGGATTTGTGCAGTTGATTCACTTCTAAATGAAACATCTTGGATCACCGATGAAATCTGTTGGCCGCCCAGGTGAGCAGCAGGGTCAGCAGGAAGTAGCTCATCACCAGTGCGCTGGTGAGGTGGCCCGAGGTTGAACGCATGTTGTAGAGGTAGACCTGCAGGGTCTCGTAACGGGTGCCCACCAGCATGTTGGCAAACACGAACTCACCGAGCAGGAAGGAGAGGGAGAGAAACAGCGCCGCCAGTAGCCCCTTGCGCAGGCAGGGGATCACCACCAGCAGGAAGGCGCGGGCGCTGCTTGCCCCCAGCAGGTGGGCGGCATCCATCAGATCTTTCAGCGGTACACCCTGCAGGCTGTTGGCCAGCGCCCGGTACATAAAGGGGAGCACCACGGTGAACCAGGTGCCGATCAGGATCCACGGTGTGCCGATAATGGGCAGAACGCCGTCGGCGTAGATCTGCAGCAGCCCCACTGACGAGACCACAGGTGGCACCGCGAAGGGGAGCAGGATCAGCAGGTTCATCCAGGGATCCAGCTTGGGGAAGTAGTAGGCCACCACCAGCACGGTCGGCACCAGCACCAGAGTGCCCAGCAGCAGGGTGGCGAAGCAGACCAGCAGACTGCGGCCAAACGCCGCGAGAAAGCGCGGGTCGCCCCACAGTTTCAGATACCAGTCGAGGGTGAAGCCATCCGGCAGCAGGGTTGCCCCCCAGCGGGTGGAGATGGAGTAGAGAAACGTGGCCAGCAGCGGCAGCAGCAGGGTGGCAACCAGCCCACCCAGCACCCACTTGGGCCAGCGCGGCGTCAAATCATGCATGTGATTGCCCCTTGTTCACATAGCTCTTTTTCAGCAGCCACTGGTTGGCGGCCGTCACTACCCCCAGCAGCACCATCAGGATCACCGCCAGCGCCGCCGCCATATTGGGCTCGAGGAAGATGTCGCCGGAGACCAGGCTGGCCACCCGGATGGTCACCAGATTGAAGTTGCCGGTAGTGAGGGCGTAGGCAGAGGCATAGGCCCCCACCGCGTTGGCAAACAGGATGATCAGGGTGCCGAGCAGTGCGGGAGTCAGCACCGGCAGCGCCACGTGCCACACATACTGCCCCTTGCTCGCCCCCAGCAGCGCGGCAGCCTGCGGCCACTCATCCTGCAGCGCATCGAAGGCCGGGTAGAGCAGCAGCAGGGCGAGCGGGATCTGGAAGTAGGTGTAGATGAGAATAAGGCCCGACCCCGAGTAGAGGTTGAAGCCGTTGATCAATCCCCAGGATTTCAGCAGCAGGGTCACCGCGCCATTGATGCCGAGAATGATGATGAAGGCGAACGCCAGCGGCACCCCGCTGAAGTTGCTGGTCATGGTGACAAAGGCCAGCAACACCCGCTTGACCCGCTCACCGCTGTGGCGCAGCGCCGCCGCCCCGAGGGTGCCGATGGCAAGCCCCGCCAGACTGGCGATACCGGCGATACGCAGCGAGTTGCCGAACGATTGCAGGTAGAAGGGGGAGCTCAGGATCTCCCGATAGTAGTCGAGGCCCCAGCCATCCGGGGTCTGAAAACTGCCCACCAGCACCCACACCATGGGGGCGAGCTGGAACAGGATCATCAAGAGGACAAAGGGCAGCAGCACCAGCGCGGGCAGCCAGTGGCGGCGCACCTTGTGCTTGGTTGCCACGGGTTGATCCACCAGGATCTCGGTGGTTGCAGGCATCATCAGTGCACCTCGCGCATAAAGGCCGCCTTGAGCAGCGGTGGAGCTACCGGCTTGTCGTGGGGGATGCCCAGCAAATCCGCCATCAGGGCGCAGAGCTGGGTCTGGGCGATCACCACCCCATCCGGCCAGCGCTCGATAAAGGCATCGCCAAACAGCCAGAGCGGCACCGCGCGCTCTTCCGGCAGGGTGCCGCCGTGGCTCAGGTCGTTGTTCATGCCGTGATCCGAGGTGACTACCACCTGATACCCCTCCGCCAGCCACTGGGGCAGCAGATCGGCCAGCAAGCTGTCAATGCGGCGCGCCTGATTGCGGTACTGGCGGGAATCGAGGCCAAACTTGTGGCCTGCATCATCCACCCCCATCGGGTGGATCAGCAGAAAATCGGGGTCATATTGGGTTCTGAGCCATTCCCCATCCATCAGCAGATGGCTGTCGGGATAGTTGTCATCCCAGTAAAAGCAGCCGTGCTGGATGGGCAACTGCTCGTCGTGAGTAAAGCGATCACGGGCCGCCAGCCAGGGGCTGCGGTTGTAGAGTTCGCTCACCCAATGGTAGGCCGCCGCTGCGGTGCGTTTGCCCGCGGCACGGGCCAGATGGAAGATGGAGTCATGCAGACTGAGGCGACTCACCCCGTTGTGGGTGATGCCGCTCACCACCGGCGGCACGCCGGTCAGAATGCACTCGTAGAGGGGTCGGGAGAGAGACGGCAGGGCAGCATTCAGGGTAGTATGCAGGCCCCGCCCCGCCTCCACCATGCCACCGAGGTAGCCCATGGTGTGGGCTACCTCGGCTGCCAGGCCATCCACAAGTACCACTATCACCTTGTGTTGCACTGGATTCCCTTACTGCATGTTGATCATGACGGTTTCTTGCCACTGGCGCGGCAGGGCCTTGGAGCTCTGCTCCCAGGCGGCATGATCCTGCACCGGCTTGGCATTGGCATACTGTTCGGCCGGCAGCAGCTTGGCCTTCACGTCATCCGGCAGGGTCACGTTGCTGCGGATCGGGCGAGCGTAGCCACGGGCCAGGTTGATTTGACCGGCGTCGGAGAGGATGTATTCCCGCGCCAGCTTGGCGGCGTTGGGGTTTTTGGCCCACTTGTTGATGATGGTGGTGTAACCGGCGATGACGGAGCCGTCGCTCGGGATCACTACCTCAAACTTCTTGGGGTCGATCTGGTCGCGGTAGTTAAGGGCGTTGAAGTCCCACAGCACACCCACTTCCACCTCGCCCTTCTCGATGTTGGCGATGGTCGGGTCGTTCAGCGACAGGCGGCCCTGCTTGGCCAGCTGACCGAACAGCTCCAGGGCGGGCTTGAGATTCTTCTCGCTGCCGCCGGTGGCATAGGCCGCCGCCAGCACGCCGTTGTTGGCCTGGGAGGCAACACCCACGTCACCCAGGGTCACCTTGTAATCGCCACCCAGCAGGGATTGCCAGCTGGTGGGGGCGGCCTTGACCAGATCCTTGTTGATCAGGAAGGCGATGGTGCCGGTATAGGCCAGCATCCAGTGACCGTCCGCATCCTTGGCCCAGTTGGGAATATCAGCCCAGGTGGAGGGTTTGTAGGGCTGGGTAACACCCTGCTTGACCGCAACCGGCCCGAAGGCGCCGCCCACGTCACCGATGTCGGCGGTGGCATTGGCCTTCTCGGCGGCGAACTTGGCGATCTCCTGCGCCGAGCTCATGTCGGTATCCTGATGCTTGATGCCGTAGATGCTGCCCAGCTGCTGCCAGGTATCCTTCCAGTTGGCCCAGCTGTCGGGCATGCCGATGCTGTGGAGCTGGCCTTCACCACGGGCGGCCTTCTCGAGATCCGCGATATTGTCGGCTGCATAGCTATTTGTGGCAAACAACGGTTGGCTGATGGCCACCATGGCCAGTGCACTTGCGATCACGCTTTTCATCATCCCATCCCTCTGGACTAGGTCAGTTAAGGTTCGAGAGGGATGCTAGAGGGGAAATATGACGGTGGCGGGGCGCTTTAATGGCAGTTTGATGACAATCACCCTGTCATGACGCTGTCATCCACAGCGGTTACAACTCTGAACCCGAGTGAGGCTGGACTACTCCAGTCATCCGCCTTCTGAATAAGCAACAGGGACAAGAGTGTGACCGAGCCGAGATTGAGCGAGCAGAGAGTGAACGAACAGAGCATGGCCGATGGCCGATCCTCCTCCAAATGCGAACAGATTTGTCAGACCCTGCGCCGCTATATCGGCAGCGGCCAATTGGGGGCCGGGCAGCAGCTACCCGCCGAACGGGCCCTGAGCGAGCGTTTCGCCACCACCCGTATCACCATCAAGGAGGCGCTCTCCAGCCTCGAAGCAGACGGCCTTATCTACCGAGCCGAGCGGCGCGGCTGGTTTGTGGCACCACCCCGCCTCACCTACGATCCCGCCATCCACACCCACTTTCACCAGTGGATCGGCGAGCAGCAGCGCACCGCCGAAACCCGGGTGCTGGCCCACGGCAGCGAGCTTGCCAGCAGCGAACTGTGTCGCTGGATGGGGCTGGAACCCTTCACTCCACTTTATGAGATCCGCCGCCAGCGGCTGATCGACGGTCGCCCTGTGCTTCACGTCAGCCACCACCTGCTGGCGAGCCGCTTTCCCGATATCGCCAGCACGCCGCTGGCCAGCTCCCTCACCGAGCTCTATCAGCAGCGCTATGGCATAGGCCAGGGCGGGGCGAGTCTCGAGATCACTCCCTCGGCAGCGCGGGGCGCCATCGCCCGCGCCCTCAATCTGGCGGAGGGGAGCGCCGTGCTGCGGCTGGTGCGGGTCAACTATGACGAGCGGGGTGGTCTGGTGGATTGCGATATCGAGCACTGGCGGCCAGATGCGATCCGTATCTGTCTCGATACCCGGGCGTTGCAACCGATCGCAGGCAAGCTGCAACAAACCCGGGTCGCCGATTAGGGAAAATATCCAGAGCACTGCCGAGCACAGTGGCGATCCGCATCGGCCTCGATACCCGGGCGCTGCAACCGAACACAGGCAGATCGCATACCGTTCTATTCACGGAATAACCAGACTCCAACACGGCGGATCCCGCAGGATCCGCCGGGATCAGTTGTCGATATTGGGGATCATGTCGTCGAAGCTCTGGTAGCCGCAGTCGGCCAGTTGCAGCGACATGGTGTAGGTCTTGGCGTGCTCCTGCTGGCCGATGGCGGGGCGGTTGAGCTTGATCTCCTGATGCCAATACTCCTTCATCCGGTCGATCAGCGCCATCGCCTCCCCCTCGTTGAGGTGCAGCTGGCAGAGCGCCATATAGTTGTTCGACTTGTGCATGTTCTCCACCAGATACTCCCCCAGCACTGACATTGCCTGCCGTGCCTGCTGACGGGCGAAACGGCTGTGCTGCTCGAAGCTGATCCGCTCGCTGATCAGGAAGTGGTAACTGTTGTCGATACCGAGCTGCAGGATGCCGAGCTTCTCCAGCTTGCGCAGATAGAGGTAGCAAGAGGCATCGGTCAGGCCGTACTCCCGTTTCAGATCGATCAACGTCTTGTCGCGCCAGAAGATATTGGCGAGAAAGGCGTAAAGCCCCGGCTCGTTGTGAAACGCCTCGTCCTGCTCCTGGGTGAAGACGGCGCGGCGGCTCTGGGCATCCTGAGTGCGATCCAGCAACTCCTCGAACGAGAGCCCCACCAGATGGCAGATCTCCAGCAGAGTATCGAACGGCAGCGAGGGTTTATTCATCATCCGTTTCACGGTGGCGATGGAGACGCCCATCGCCTCCGCCAGCGTCTGATAGCGGATCCCCTTGTCGGTCAGGGTCTTCTTCAGGGTGTCGAGAATATTGTTGGCCAGGGTCTGGCTGTAGGTCATGCCACTCTTCCTTGTTATCGCACTTTCATTGCATGGTTATGCCAATTCAGCTTCTGACCTGCTTTTACCTTCAAGGCTCAGATATTGACACCGAAAAAACAGCCAAGAGAAAAAATCGCCGCATACTCCCGTGAGGACAGACCAGTTGAACGTAGAGGTCGCAGAATATGACACCAGACAGTGCATATCTTTCAACCCGCAAACATTTTGCTAGTGCTGCATAGAACATCGCGCATAATCGGAACGTATCGAATTCAAGACCCTTCCTGGTTGAGAAATCGATTGTTTGCTTCCAAATTTTTATCTTTTAAACCGTAAGGTTTTTTCTCTTTCCTGGCATTGGGCGGCGCTGATAGCACCGCCCTTTTCTTTTCCCTGAAATCACTGGGCAGGTCAAGGGGCCCGGCGGCCAATGTGCGCAGATGCAAGCAGATGCAAAAAGGCCGCAGGTTTCACGCCTACGGCCCTTTTTGCTGCTCTTTTTCCGTACTCTGCACCGTTAGCAGATCTGGTCTTTGCCCAGTTGCTTGGCCTGATAGAGCGCCCGATCGGCGCGCACCATCAGGCTCTCCTTCTGCTCCCCCTGCTGATACTCCGCCAGCCCGAAGCTCATGGTAGCGGGAGCGTGGGGGCAGATGGGCTCGCTCGCCATCAATGCCTGCACCTTGCTCGCCACTACCAACGCATCCTCGCGGCCGGTATTGGGCAGCAGCACCATAAACTCGTCACCGCCCCAGCGGGCCAGCAGATCGATCTCGCGGATATGGCGGCGCACCAGCGCTACTATGTTGATCAGGGTCTGATCCCCGGCGTTGTGGCCATAGTAGTCATTGATCTGCTTGAAGTTGTCCACATCCATGGCGATCACCGTAAAAGGCTGATGGAAGCGGCGGGCCCGATCGCACTCCAGCTGCAACGCCCGCTCCAACCGATAACGGTTGGCTGCACCGGTCAGGGCATCGGTCTCTGCCAGCTGACGATTCTCTTCTGCCTTCTGTTGCAGTACTTCGTTGAGTCGCACCAGTTCGGCGGTGCGCTCGGCCACCAGCTGCTCCAGCGACTGATTGTGCCGCTCCAGCTGCTCCAGCAACAACTTGCTGGCGTGGATATCGCGATGGGCGCCGATCATCCGCGCCACAGACCCATCGGGATTGCGCTCAATGATGTGGCCGCAATCCTCAATCCAGAGGTAACTGCCATCGCGGGTGCGGCAACGATACTCGGCGCGATATTCGTGGGTGCTGCCGCTCAGGCAGAGATCGAACTTCGCCATCACCCCAGCCAGGTCGTCGGGGTGGATCACGTTCTCCCAGGTGAAGACGGTATTGCCGAGGGAATGGGGCTCGTAACCCAGCATCCGGTACCAACCTGGGTTGCGATAGACAAAACCGGTATTGGCATGCCAATCCCAGATGCCATCGCTGATCACCTCCAGAATGCCGTGCACCACGGCTTCGCTGACATCCGAGATCCTGATCGTGTCACTGTCCTGCAGCATAGCGGCTATCCCTCTTCTATCCCGCGCCACCACGGGGAATCGCTCTGTTGTCGTGAGGAGTTCACCTTGGCATATCGCCACAAATCTGTCAGCCAGAACCCCACAGCACCACCATTTCCCCGGTTATCGGCCACTCACGACGCAGGCTGAATCAGGGTGGCTATAAGTGTGGCGCAAGCGCGCCCCATTTACCGGATTTAACTCACGATTCAGTCATTTGGGGGATGGGATTATCAGGCGGAGCAAGAGGGGTGACCAAGTACAGCATATTGTGCCAATCCGATCCCCTCACCCTACCCTCTCCCAGAGGGAGAGGGGATCAAGCAGCATCGGGCAGATGGCATTGGCAATCGCGTGTAAATTCGAGATATAGCCACGGGGCCAAACCTCCCTTCTCCCGTTTATTAGAAAAGGAGGAGAAGGGTCGGGGATGAGGGGGAGGAAAAAAGAGATTACGCAGTAAACGTTGGGCTTCGCTACGCTCAACCACAACCTACACCATCGGTAGGTTGGTGCTGAGCCTGCGAAGCCCAACATACTCGATTACCCAATTACGCGATCGTCCGATTACGCTTCGCTAATCGAACCTACACATGCCCGATAAAGCAGTGATGCGAAATATATCAAAAGAAGCCAAATCTCCCTTCTCCCCTTGCGGGAGAAGGGTCGGGGATGAGGGGGAGGAAAAAGAGATTTTACGGTAAACGTTGGGCTTCGCTACGCTCAGCCACAACCTACACCATCGGTAGGTTGGTGCTGAGCCTGCGGAGCCCAACATACGAGATTTACTCATTTAAAGCTTGGATATACACATTATTTAAAATCCCCTCCCAACCTCTGTGCCAATCCGGAATAACGCTCGGTCTTTTTCCGCACCGCTTGGGCCAGCAGGGCACGATCGCCGTAGAGATCGAGCTGCGCCTTGGCGCGGGTGATGCCGGTGTAGACCAGCTCGCGGGTCAGCAGCGGGCTGGGGCTGTCGGGCAGCACCAGCACGGTATGGGCAAACTCCGAACCCTGGGATTTGTGGATGGTCATGGCGTAGACCGTCTCGTGGGGTGGCAAGCGGCTGGGCAACAGGGCACGCAAGGTGCCGTCCGGCTGCTCAAACCATACCTTGAGCCGCCCACTTTCATCGGGCAGGCAGAGCCCCATATCGCCGTTGTAGAGGCCGACCCCGTGGTCGTTGCGCACCACCATCACCGGGCGACCGGCATACCAGTCGCCATCGCGGGCAATGAGGCCAGCCCGTGACAGGGCCAGTTCGAGCCGCTCGTTAAGCCCCAGCACGCCGAACGGGCCATCGCGCAGGGCGCAGAGGATCTGGAAGCTGTTGAATGCCTTGAATACGGCGGCGGGCGCTTCCCCCGCGCGGGCCGCCTTCAGATAGCTGCCGTAACCGGCAACCCCCTGGGCAATCAGGGCATCGTAGGCCTCCCCCGCCCAGGGGTGCAGGCTGATATCGGCGAATCCTGCGCCCCAGACTGATTCCACTGCCGTGGCATCGCCGCTGTTGCAGGCGCATGCCAGCTGGCCGATGCCCGAATGCTGATCAAAGCGCCAGCTCTTGGCCAGCAAACAGAGGCTGTCGCGCACCGGAGCCCCTGCGGGCGAGCCCTGCAAACGGTAGCCGGTCTGGCGGGAGAGCCACTCCGCCTGCGCCGGGCTGATGCCCTGTTCGATAAAGCTGCAGATATCGCCGAGCACGGCCCCCGCCTCCACCGAGGCGAGCTGATCCTTGTCGCCGAGCAGGATCAGGCGGGCGTGGCTTGGCAACGCATCGAGCAGGCGCGCCATCATCGGCAGGTCGACCATGGAGGCCTCATCCACCACCAGCAAGTCAAGGTGCAGCGGGTTGCCCGCGTGGTGGCGGAACTGGCTGCGCCCCGGAATGACCCCGAGCAGCCGGTGCAGTGTGCCCGCTTCGGTGGGGATCGCCTCCACCCACTCGGGGGGCAGATCGAGGGCCTGCAGGGCAGAGCCGATACTCTCGGTGAGGCGCGCCGCCGCCTTGCCGGTGGGGGCCACCAGCCGGATTGCCGGGGCCTTGCCCGCTTGCAGGCCGGTCTCCACCAGAATGGCGAGCAGTTTGGCGACCGTGGTGGTCTTGCCGGTGCCGGGGCCGCCGGAGATCACCGCAAAGGGGCGCGCCGCCGCCGTGGCCGCCGCCAGCTTCTGGCCGTTGCAGCAGAGCGCCTCGGGCACCAGCGCATCCAGCTTGCTCAAGTCGCTCGCCGCCTGCGCACTGGCGAGCAGCGCCTCGATGGCGGGCCAATCCACTTCATTGGGGAACACCAGATCCAGATACTTTTCGATAAAGTGGCGGGCCGAGAAGTCGGGGGCGAGGCGGGCCTTGAGCAGCGCCGCGAACACCAACCCGTAGTCGCGGGCAAACAGCCGCGACAGGGCGGGAGCAATCTCCGGCCATTCGGCGCGTTCACTCAACGCGCGCAGATGGCGGGCCACCCCCAGCTCAAAGTCGTGGTAACGAGTGAGGTAGAGCCGCCCGTGCCACAGCCGCAGCGGCCAGCGCGGGGCGAGCCCCTCATCCTGCTCGGTTCCAACCAAGGGACTAGCCGCAAACAGAGCGGGCCAGCGGGCAGGATCCGCCAGATCAGCCAGCAGATCCCGGCTCTGCTGGGGATCCAGCCCGAACGGGCGCAGGGATCCGGCAGTCAACATTTCAAGCGGCAAACAGACATGACCACGCCCCAGCTCGAAGCAGGTGAGCGCCGCCCCCAGCACCAGCTCGGGGCTGCCGCCAAGGTCTGCCACCAGCCTGGCAAATTGCAGATCCAGCTGGCGGATGCGGCCAGCCAGCGCCAGTGTTTTCAACCGTTCAACCATCATTGTGCTGGTTGCGGTGCTGATCATGATGCCGCTCATGCTTCTACCTCGTTCAATGCTTGGGATCCCGCAGCTGGCAGCTCACTACCTTCGCGAAACAACTTATCCAGCCCCAGCACCAGTTCACGGCTCGGGCGGGTATGGAAAATTCCCCCCTGCGGCATGCCACGCAGGAACAGATAGAAAACGCCGCCAAAATGCTGCTCGAAGTCGTAACCCGGCAGGCGCAGGGTGAGCAGCCGGTGCAGCGCCAGCGAGTAGAGCTGGTATTGCAGGTCGTAGCGGTGCTCGGCCATCGCCCGCTCCAGCGCCGGACGGCTGTAGTCGGCGGGGCTCATGCCGAGGTGGTTCGATTTGTAGTCGAGCAGATACCAGCGCCCCTGCCACTCGAACACCAGGTCGATAAAGCCCTTGAGCATCCCCTGCACGGTGGCAAAGCTGAGCGGCTTGTTGCCCCGCGACAGCGGGTCGTGCTGCTGGCAGAGGGCCGTCAGCGTCAGCGCCGTCACCCGCCCCATGGGCAGGAAGAACTCCAGCTCCACCTGTTTGCGCTCGGGGGCCAGATCCCGCAGCCGCACCGGCTCGCCAAAGCCCGTTTCCAGCGGGGTATCCAGCACCGCTTCGACCTGCTGTTGCAGCACGGGAGCCCAGCTCTCGTCGAAACCGTCTTGCAGCAACAAGCTGGCGATATGCTCTGCCAGCGGCTCGCCAGCGGCACTCTGAAAGTCGATGGTCTCGAACAGGCTGTGCAGCAAGGTGCCGGGACGTGCCCCTTTCGGGAAGGTAAAGATGGAGGGCTGGGGTGCCTCCTCCGGTTGCTCGGAAGCCAATGCAGCCGCCTCGGTGACTACCTCGTCATCGAAACCGGGGTTGGCAAGCACGCCCTTGCTGTGACCGTGGCCCTGCGCCGCCAGCCCGGAGTAGGAGCTGATCCACCAGTCCCGCTCGAGGGAACAGCTAAAGTGGCGCACCTGCGGCTCGCCCAGCAGCTCCTCCTCTGGCGGCAGCGGGGCCGGACGAGTGAGCGAGGGCTCACCGACGGCCACCCCGGGCAGCGCCTGTGCCAGCTCGGTGAGGGCGGTCGCCAGCGTTTGCGCATCCCCCTCTTCCCCCTTTTGCAGCAGGTAGCCGATGGCGGTGTGGTGCAGCTCTGTCTTCTCCGACTTGCCGTTGCCCGAGCGTACCGGGGCCAGCCCCAGCCAGGTGGCGTAGACGCCCCGGGTCAGCGCCACGTAGAGCAGCCGCAAATCTTCGGCGAGGCGCTCCCTGTCCGCTTCGGCGAGCGACGAGTCGGCGCCGGTGAGATCGAGAATGGTGCGATTGCCCGCCTCATCCGCCTCGTGATAGAGCGGGGTCTTGGCGGTTCTGTGGCTGCAGATAAAGGGCAGAAACACCAGCGGATACTCCAGCCCCTTGGATTTGTGGATGGTGACGATCTGCACCAATTTCCGCTCGGATTCGAGGCGCAGTACCTGCTCCGCATCCTGGCCGTTGGGGCGGCTCACCGCCTCCCCCAGCCAGCGCAGCAGGGCATATTCCCCGTCCAGCTCGCTGCTCACCTGTTGCAGCAGCTCGCCGAGATGGAGGAAGTTGGTCAGCCGCCGCTCGCCGTAGGGGCTCGCCAAAAGCGAAGAGGCAAGATTGCGCCGGTGCAGCAGGGCCCGCAGCATCGCCAGCACGCCACGGCGGTGCCAGATCTTGCGGTACTCTATAAACTCCTGCACCGCGCTCTCCCACGCCCGCTCGTCCGAGGCCAGCCCATCGAGTGCTTTGGCATCCAGATCAAACAGGCCGGTGGCGAGCGCCGCCCGCAGGCTGCGCTCCTCGCTCGGGTTCTGGCAGGCGTGCAGGATTAACAGGATCTCGCGCGCTTCCACCTGCTCCAGCACGCTCTCGCGGTTCGACAGATAGACGGAGGCGATGGCGAGGCGCGCCAGCTCCTGCTGCACCAGCTTGCCCTCGGCGCCGGTACGTACCAGCACGGCGATATCCCCGGCCTTCACCGCCTTGTCACCGATCAGCGCCTTGCCCTCGCTGGCCAGGGTCAGCAGGCGGTGGATCTCGGCGGCGGTGGCGCGGGCCATCTTGCTCTGGTAATCCCCCAGATTGAAGGTGGGCTGGCCGGTCAGCTGCCAGCAGTGGAGCACGGGTGCGGTGGCGCCATCGAGCACCAGCGCCTTGCTCTTGCCCTGTGCCTCCACCGGCAGGAAGGGGATATCCGCTTCGTAGATAAAGGGATCCTTGGCCCGCTCGAACAGGCCATTGACCGCCCCCACCAGCGCACTGCTGGAGCGCCAGTTGCGCCCGAGGGTGTAGTGGGCGCTCACATTTCGCCGCGCCTGAATGTAGGTAAAGATGTCGGCGCCGCGAAAGCCGTAGATGGCCTGCTTGGGGTCACCGATCATCAACAGCGCCGTGTCTGTGTGGCCGCCGTAAAGCCGATGGAAGATGCGGTACTGCTGGGGGTCGGTATCCTGAAATTCATCGATCATCGCCACCCGATAAGTGGTGCGAATGCGCTCGCAGAGCCGCTCGCCCAAGCTGGAACCGAGCGCCCCGTCGAGGTCTTTGAGCAGGTCATCGAACGAGAGCTGATGGGCCTGACGCTTGCTCGCCTGCATCCGGCTACGCACTACTTTGGCCGCCCGTTGCAGGATCAGATCGCGAATACCGGGAGGGCTGGCCAGCAGCTGGTCGATCTGGCTGAACAGCGGCAGGGTCGGTAATGCCTTCCCCTTGCTCAGCTTGGCCTCCAGGGTTTCCTGGCCGAAGCGCTCGAGATCCTTGGGCAGCGCGTAGCCGCTCGTCTCGTCCTGTGCCCAGTCGCCTATCTTGGCGAGCCAGCCTTCGTAGTTCTTGCCGGTATAGAGCTTGATTTGCCCTTCTGTCTGGCGGCGGATCTCGTCCGTCTGCGCCAGCCACTCGCTCTTCACCGCTGCGATGCGATTCATGGCCGCCTGATGGCGGGCGGCGAGGGTCTCGTCCCCCAACGCGGGGTGGATCTCCAGCTCACTGTTGTCGAGCCAGCTACCCATCTCCCGCAGCAGGGCGGCGGGACTCGGCCAGAACGTGCGCACGACGCTGGCGAGGGTTTTATCCACCGGATAGAACTCGGCGCGCCAGTAGTCGCTCACCGCCTGCAGCCGAAGCTGGCTGTCGTCGGTGAGAAATTCGGTCTCGAAGAGGGCGCCCGACTCGAAGGCGTTCTGCTTGAGCATCCGCTGGCAGAAGCCGTGGATGGTAAAGACTGCCGCCTCGTCCATCTGCCGCTCGGCGGCCAGCAGGCGGCGGGCCGCCAGCTCGTGATCCTCCACCTCGACCAGCAGCTGGGCCAGCAGGGCATCATTGCTATGGCCGCGCATAAAGGCCAATCGTGCCTCGTGGATGCGGCCGCGGATCCGCCCGCGCAGCTCGGCGGTGGCCGCTTCGGTAAAGGTCACCACCAGGATCTCGGTCACCGAGAGCGGCCGCTCGTGGGCGCTCGGCTGACCGGCATCGGCGCCCTCCTCTATCAGCGGGCCGTGGCCCAGCAGCAGGCGCAGGTAGAGACCGGCGATGGTGTAGGTCTTGCCGGTACCGGCGGAGGCTTCGATCAGTCGTTCACCATGGAGGGGAAAACACAGGGTATTGAGCGGGTTAGCCATGATTACATCATCTCCATGGTGGTCAGCAGCGGGGTCAGGTGTTCGCGGGCCAGCGCCTGCAACTGCCCCAGCACCTCGTCATCGAGTTCGGGGAAGCAGCGGGCGACGTAAACGTCTTGCCCCTCCCCATTGATCATCCAGCCGCCGTTGAAACGGGTGAGGGCCGCCTTGTCGGCCGCCTCCGGCTTGTCGGAATCCTTCTCGATCGCCCTGAGCCAATCCCAGGCGGTGTTGGGGAAGAACGGCAGCGGCCGCTTCATCCCCTGCGCCCAGCACGCCACCAGCGCAGCCAGCTTGGGCCGCGCCTCGTCGGCAGCGAGTACAGGCAGGCGCAGACTCTGTTTGGCATCGAACAACAGGGTGTCGCCGGGGGTGTCGCTGAGGGAGAGGCAGAGGTGCTGGATCCAGCCCAGCAGCAGATCCTTGCCGTTGAAGCTGCCGGGTTTGACCACCAGCAAGCGCCCCTTCTGGGTGTCGATCCACCCTTGCAGCTGGCCCTGAGTGAGAGAGATATCGATCTCCACCGCCTGCTTTTCTGACTCATTGGCAGCAACCCATGGCCGCAGCCGATCCGCCAGCGTGCCCATCTCGGCATCCAGATCGTCCAGCAGCAGGCTGCCGAACCACCCTTGCGGCAACAGGCCGGTGAGCTGTAACCGCTCGCGCCGCGCCGCACTATCACCCTCAGCCAAGTGAGCACCGAGTAGCAGATCTTTCAGCTGATAATGTTGCAGGCCATCCAGTTCGAACGGCTCGCTATCCTCGATGTTGGCTTCGTTCAGCTCAAACCACACCTTGAGGCGGCGGTTAAGGAAATATTTGGTGGGCTGGCGATAGAAGCGCAGCAGCTCCGCCAGCTCCAGCCCCTGCTCCTTGCCCCATTCGGGGGGTAAAGGCAGCTCGCCGCTCTGGAAGTTGGCCGCGCCGCGCACCGGATTGAGAGCGGGCAGCCAGTCGGCGGCGTAGGTAAAGAGGCGCGAACCCGCCTCCGGGTAGAAGTAGTTGCGGCTGTAGGGGGTAAGCGGGTGCGCCACCATCAGGTGGTTGAGCAGCCGCTTGCCGGAGGTTTCGTCGTCGAGGCTCTCATCCCCCGCCAGCACAAAGCCCTGCCGCACATAGTCGATCAGCTCCGCCAGCAGTACCGAGGGCACCTTGTCGCTGTTGTCCTGCGCGCTGAAGCCCTGATAGCTGATATAGAGCCCCTGCTGGGCGCTGAGCAGCGCCTCGAGGAAGAGGTAGCGGTCATCATCACGACGGGAGCGATCCCCGCGCCGCGACGCCACCGCCATCAGGTCGAACCCCATGGGAGCCAAGGTGCGCGGGTAGACGCCATCGTTCATGCCGAGCAGGCAGACCTGCTTGAAGGGGATGGAGCGCATCGGCATCAGGGTGCAGAAGTTGACCTGACCGGCGAGGAAGCGCTGGCTGGAGCGGGACTCCCCCAGCACGCTGCCGAGGTAATCCTGCAGCAGGTCGGCGGTAATAGGCTGCTCGAAGCGGGCCTCGCCGAGCCGGGTCTGCCACTCGGCCAGCTGGCTGCGGATCAGCTGCAGCTGACGCTCTTCATCTTCGTCGGCCAGATAGAAGCGCTCCAGCAGCGCCAGCAGGCAGGCGTTCCACTCGGCCAGCGGCTGCGCCTGTTGCAGGCGGGGAAGAAACTCGGCCAGCGAATCGACGAACCAGGCGAGCTTGCCGAGCGCCAACCCCTGCTGACCCTCGATATCGGCATAAGGCAAAATACCCGCCACCGGCTCACCGTCGCCCATGGCAAAGCCGAGCAGCATGCGGCGCAGACCGAACAGCCAGCTGTTGCCGGACATGGGCGGCAGATCGAAACGGACGGGATAGCTGTCGTCCAGCCCCCAGCGGATACCTGTTTCCTGCACCCAGACCCGCAGCTGGTTGAACTCGTCGTCATCCAGCTCGAAGCGGCGTAGCACGGCGGGCACCTCGAGAATGGCGAGCAGCTCCCCTGCCCCGAAGCGGGCGTTGGGCAGCCTGAGCAGGGCGAGGAAGCTTTGCAGCAGCGGGCTCTCCTGACTCGCCGCCCGATCCGAAACCGCAAACGGGATCTGGCCGCGCGCCCCAAACACCGCCTGAATATAGGGGCCGTAGCTATTCACATCCGGCATCATCACCACCACGTCTTTCGGGGTGAGGGTCGGGTCCTGCTCGAACAGCGCCAGCAGCCGGTCGTGCAGCACCTCGAGTTCGCGCATCGGGCCGTGGCAGGCGTGGATCTGCAAGGATCCTTCCGCCGAGCTGATGGGGCTCTTGTGCTGGCTGCTGTCGAGATCGAACTGACCGGCGCCTCGCTCGGCCAGCTCCAGCACATCCTTCTGGATGGCGCGCAGCAGGCTGACATTGCCCTTGCCATCCACCTCGTCGATATCGACGAAGGCCTCGATTTGCGGCACCTCCAGCTCCATCAGCTGATGCAGGTAGTCGCGCCCCAGCTTGCCCATGGAGGCGAGCAGCGGGTTGGCGGGGCCTTGCAAGGTCTCGATATCGGTACCGGGTTTGAGCTTGTTTTCGAGGCGCGCCAACGTCTTGCGATCCAGCAGATCCCCCCAGTAGTAGCGGCAGGGGTTGGTGACGAACAGGTGCACCTCCACCTCCGACCGGCTGCCGAGGGCCAGCAGCGCCTCCACATAGCGCGGCGGCAGCGCCGAGATGCCGAACACGAATACCCGCTGCGGCAGCTTGCCCGGCAGATCGGCGGTACGCTCCAGCTCGTGGATAAACTCCTCGTAGAGGTTGGCACGGTGGTAGCCACTCGGAGAGAGCGCCAGGGTGCGGGCCACCAGCTCGCGCCACAGCTCGGGCTGCCAATCCTGACCGCTCACCCCGGCCAGTTCGAGCCCCAGCCCTTCCCCCTCTTCCCAACGGGCGATCCAGTCCGGCCGGTAGACCAGATACTGGTCAAAGAGATCCGCTACCTTCTGGCAGAGCTGCCACAGCCGCACTTGCTCGGGATCCCGGGCTGGATCCTCGTCCCCTCCGCCGCCCAGATAGGCGGCGAGCGGGGCAAAGGCGGGGCGATCCAGCAAGGCAGGCAAAATGGTCATCAGCTGCCAGCTCATGGAGCCCTTGTTGTAGGGGCTTATGCGAGGCACGTCCGCCAGTACCTGGGTGAACATCTCCCAGATAAAGCTGGCGGGCAGCGGGAAGTCGATATTGGCGGCGATGCCGAAGGCCTTAGCCAGCTCCAGCTTGAGCCACTGGGCCATGCCCGGGCTCTGCACCAGAATTTGCTCCCGATCGAAGGGGTGAGAGAGGGGCGCCTGCCGGATGCGGCTCACCAGCAGCTCTTTGAGCAGATCCAGCTGATTGGAGTGGTAGAGGGTAAACATGAGCAATTCCCGCCTGTGGATGAGAGGGGGCGAGGGAAAAGGCGAACCATTTCCGTCACTTCATAAGAGAGGGAATTGTCGGGGATCGGGGGATAAGATGCAAAAGGCGCTTGCGGCCAGTGACAGGCAAGAGGCGGAATCATGAGGGGCGCCGCAGATTTGGCCCGTCGCCTCACCGATCCGGAAAACGCAGACAGAAAAAAGCCGGTGCTGTTGCACCGGCCAAAAGGCTTGGAAAACTTGACTCTTCAGGGCATTACCAGTTTTTGCCGAGACGGGCATCCACACTGAAAGCCCCTGCTCCGGCCGCCGCCAGCGCCAGGAAACCACCAGCCACGGAGACGTTCTTCATAAACATCAGCATCTGCATCTGTTCGGCAGGCTGATAGTGGAAAATAAAGGCGGCCATCAGGGTGAAACCGGCCATCAGCACGGAGAGGCTGCGGGTAAAGAGACCCAGCATGATGGCGAGGCCACCGCCCAGCTCAAGCAGGATCACCAGCGGCAGGATAACGCCCGGCACGCCCATCGCTTCCATATAACCCTGAGTACCGGCGTAACCGCCGATCTTGCCCCAGCCCGCCATTACGAACATCAGCGCCAGCAGTACACGACCCGCCAGCAGTGCCAAATCTTTCATCTTGTCCATGTCATATTCCTCATTGGTGTCACATTACCGCTGACTGCTTCAGGGTAGGTCAAATAACAGGGCTTGGCTGGCACTGGTCGCAACCAGCTCCCATCGGTATTCATCACGACTGAGTACCCCGTCGCCGGGTCGGGCAGCCAGACCGTTGGCGGTCAACTCCCCTGAAATCATCTGCAGGTAGCCGTGTCGGCCAGCCAGTGCCCACTCGAGCGTCTCGCCCGGTGCCAGCTCCAGCCGCCATACGCGGGCCTGTTGGCGGATCCGCAGCGATCCCGCCTCGCCATCCGGTGACGCCACCAGCGTCATGCCCGGTCTGGACTCGATCTTCTTCTGCTGATATCCGGGTGGCGTGCCGAACTCGTTCGGCTCGATCCAGATCTGCAACAGGGAGAGCGGATCCGTCTGCGAGGGGTTGTACTCGCTGTGGCGGATCCCGCTGCCTGCGCTCATCAGCTGGAAATCCCCAGCCGGGATCTGCTCGGCATGGCCGAGGCTGTCCTTGTGCTCTATGGTGCCTCGCAGCACGCAGGTGAGGATCTCCATATTGGCGTGAGGGTGAGTGGCGAATCCGCCACCCGGCGCAACCAGATCCTGATTGATCACCCGCAGCACCGAGTGTCCCATCCACTCAGGGTCATAGTAGTGACCGAAGGAGAAACTGTGGCGCGCGTCCAGCCAGCCAAAGTTGGCCTTGCCCCGCGCTTCTGCGGCTCTCAATTGCATCATGGTCTGCTCCTCATCTATCCGGGGTTCGACTTAGCGGTCTTTGCCACTACCGATGCCGAACGGAATGCGATATTCGCTGCTCTGGCCAGCCAGGCTGACGGTCAGGTTGCCATGGGTACGGCTCGGGATCTGCACCTGCTGGGTGCCAGTCAGGTTGGCGTGGACTGATGCCAGCAGATCGCCAGACTCGTCGCGCACTTCCAGCGTCGGATTGGCTTTGCCATCCAGTGCGGCAGTGGCGTTCCAGTTCACAAACAACACGCCCGGAGTGGCGTTGAAGTCTGCCGGTACGGCAGCCTGGGCGAAACCTGTGGTCATCAGGCCTGCAACGGCCAGCATCTTGATTACGTTTTTCATGTTCACTCACTCTCTTGTTTTATATGTCATTGCCAAGGCCTTTTCGGCCAGAATCAATGCATCCATGCAAGAGGTTATTCAAATAGTGTGTTGTTCTTTCACCGACGTCAGACAGACCGATTGGGTGTGTCACAGTGCGGAACTACCCGCATATTTGGCCGCTCGACGTTCCTGCCGAAGCGTTGATTGAATATTAAAGTCACTTGGCCTAACTTGTTAGCGAGATAAACTGGCAAACATATTCAAAAAAATTGAAGGTTAGAAATGGCCAAGGAATCGAATAAGGAACGGGCGCTGACGCTGGAAGCCATCCGGGTGCTGGACGCCATCGACCGCCGCGGCAGCTTTGCGGCGGCGGCCGACGAGCTGGGCAAGGTGCCCTCGGCATTGAGCTATACGGTGCAGAAGCTGGAGGACGAATTGGATGCCATGCTGTTTGACCGCAGCGGCCACCGCACCAAGTTCACCCCGGCAGGACGCATGCTGCTGGAGCGCGGCCGGGTGCTGCTGGAGGCAGCCGAACATCTGGTAGGCGAAACCCGGGCGCTGGCCCGTGGCTGGGAGACCGACATCACAGTCGCCGTCGATGCGCTGGTCCCGGTGCAGGCCCTCTACCCCTTGGTGGAGAAGCTGGCTGAGCAGACCGATACCCGACTGCGGCTGCGGGCCGAGGTACTGGCGGGCAGCTGGGAGTGTCTGGAAGATGGCCGTGCCGACCTGCTGATCTCCACCATCAACCCGGACATCATGATGACCGGCATCAAGCATCAGGTGATTAAGGAAGAGGTGATGCTCTACGTCGCCCATCCCGATCATCCGCTGCATCAGGAGCCGGAGCCGCTGGCCGACGAAACCCTGCGCCGCTACCGCGCCATCGCGGTGGCCGATTCGGCGCTGCGCAAACCGGTACTCACCTATCGCCTGCTGGACAAGCAGCCGCGCCTCACCGTCAGCACCATGACGGAGAAACGCGATGCCCTGCTGGCGGGGATTGGGGTCGGCACCATGCCGCAAAGCTGGATTGAGGAGGACATCCGGGCCGGACGGCTCAAGGTGATCAGCCCCGAATATCGTCATCAGTTGCAGGTGGTGCTGGCCTGGCGGCGCGATACCATGGGCAAGGCCAAAAGCTGGCTGGTACGCGAGATCCCCAAGTTGTTTCAAAATAGTGGCAGCGAATGAGCATCGCGTTGCCAGCGCCATTCGCCATAACAAAAAGAGGGGGAGCAACATGCTCCCCCTCAGACTATTGAAAAACCCCCTAATTTCAGAAAAACAGGGTTTTCTCATCAAGTAAAATCAATGCGTTACGATGACGATTTTGGCTTTGTCAGCAATCTGAGGGGGAGCAACATGCTCCCCCTCTCTCATCTTCGGCACACCTTGTCAGGTATGACTTACTGGTTCGCTTCGGCGAACTGCTTCATCGCTTCGGCGTGCTTGGTCATGCCGGTGGCACGCTCGTTGAGGTTCTTGATGAACTCCGCCTTCTTGGCCGGATCTTCAATGCGGTCATAACGTTTTTGCAGGTTGGCCTGGATCTGCTCCGGGGTCATGTTCTGCATACGGGCCATCTTGTCGTGGCGACCACCGTGGTGTTTGCCACCCATCATGCCGCCGCCGTCCATCGGGCAATCCACCATGGCACCGGGCTGGCCGGTAGGTGTGGCTTCGCTAGCAGCATAAGCGCCCAGCGGCAGGCCAAGGATCAGGGTGGCGGTCAGCAGGGTTTTGGTCAGCTTTTTCATGGTCTATCTCCTGTAGGGATGATTCTGGTTCGGCGCTCTTGCCTTGCCCTCAAGTAAACACCCTATCGGTGTCTGAACTTTGCCAGCATCGCCCTTTTTTGTAGCAGAGTGTGGCATCGTGCGGATCTGGCACACTTTGACACAAACCGCCGGACGGATTTTCGTATACTCGTGCCAACGCCAAGCAGGGGAGGTATTCATGAACCAGGGCAACACCCACATTCTGGTGGTCGACGACCACAGCGAGATCCGCGATCTCTTGAAGCGCTTTCTGGAACAGCATGGCCTGCGGGTCAGCTGCGCCCGGGATGGCAAGGAGATGAAGCGACTGCTGGAGGAGCGGGAGTTCGACCTGCTGGTGCTGGATCTGATGATGCCGGGTGAAGATGGCCTGACCCTCTGCCGCGAGCTGCGGGTCAAATCGAACCTGCCCATCATCATGCTCACTGCCATGGGGGAAGAGACCGACCGCATCATCGGGCTGGAGATGGGGGCCGACGACTATCTGGCCAAGCCCTTCAACCCGCGCGAGCTGCTGGCCCGCATCAAGGCGGTGATGCGCCGCACCCAGGCCGAGACCCCGCCCGCTGCCGAGACCCTGACCCGTGATCTGCGCTTCGATCGCTGGCTGCTCGACGTCAATCGCCGGGAGCTGGTCGATGAGGATGGGGTGGGCCTGAGCCTCTCCACCGCCGAGTTCGATCTGCTCAAGGTGTTTCTGGAACGACCACAGCGGGTGCTGAGCCGGGATCAACTGCTGGACTTGGCCCGTGGCCGCGAGGCGGTGGCCTTCGATCGCGCCATCGATACCCTGGTGAGCCGCCTGCGCCGCAAGCTGGAGCGGGATCCCAAGAATCCGGAGCTGATCAAGACCATCTGGGGTGGTGGCTATATGTTCTCCGCCGACGTGACGCAGGTTTAAGCAGTGGGCACCTTGCGACGACTGTGGGCACGGATGTGGCCCAAGGGGCTGACCGGCCAAATCATTCTGGTGGCGCTGGCGGGGTTGATCCTGATCCAGCTGCTCAGCATCCAGATCTACCGCACGGATCGGGAGGAGGCGCTCGGCTTCGTCAACAGCCGCAACGCCATGCAGCGGATCATCTCTGTGGTCAGGCTACTCTCCCTCTCGCCTCCGTCCCTCTATGATGAGATCCTCAAGGCGAGCCGCAGTGAGACCCTGCTGCTGCGCCTCTCAGACGAGCCACTGCAACCGGACAACCGCAGCCCCCGCTTCGAGCAACTGGTGCGCTCGCGCCTCAACTATCCCCCCGGCCTCGCCGTCGAGATCAGCGCCGAACTGAAAGAGGATATCCAACGCAACAAGGCGTGGGAGCATCACGCCCGCATGATGCGGGATCGCAAGGGACCGCCCCCGCCACGGGATATGCGGCTCTATGGCTCCATTGAACTGCCTCAGGGGGGCTGGCTGCAGTTCAGCTCGCTGGTCGACAAGGAGGCGGGCAGCTGGTCGTGGCAGACCACCCTCAACCTGATGCTGGTCGCCAGTCTGGTGATCGGGCTGATGGTACTGCTGTTTCGCCGTGCCACCCGCCCGCTCAAGCAGCTGGCAGGCAATGCGGAGCGGCTCGGACGGGGCGAGGATATCGAGCCCTTGAAAGAGGAGGGTCCGACCGAGATCCGCGAATCGATTCAGGCCTTCAACCGGATGCACACCCGGCTCGACCGCTTCGTGCAGGACAGAACCCGGATGCTGGCGGCCATCTCCCACGATCTGCGCACCCCCATCACCAGCCTGCGGCTGCGCACCGAGTTTCTGGCCGATGGCGAGGACAAGGAGCGCATCCAGCAGACCCTGCAACAGATGGAGCAGATGCTCGCGGCGACCCTCAGCTTTGCTCGCGAGGAGGGGCAGCAGGAGGCTACCCGCGAGCTGGATCTGGTCAGCCTGCTGGTCAGCCTGTGCGATGACTACGCCGATACCGGCCAGCCGGTCACCTGTCTGGCGGAGGGCAAAGAGGTCTACGCCTGCCGGGCCAACACCCTGCGCCGGGTACTGCAGAACCTGATCGGCAACGCCATCAAATATGCCGGCAGCGCCGAAGTGTCGCTGGAACGCTGCAAGGAAGAGCTGTTGATCCGGGTTTGCGACAACGGCCCGGGGATCGATCCGGCACGGCTGGAGGATGTGTTCAAACCCTTCGTGCGGCTGGACGAGGCGCGCAACACCGAGTCGGGCAGCGTCGGGCTGGGGCTCTCCATCGCTCGCACTCTGGTCCATCAACACGGCGGCGAGCTGACCCTGCTCAACCGGCCTGAAGGCGGATTGGAGGCAAAAATCAGCCTGCCGCTGTAAGTAGTCCCTCTATCCGCATGGGCCAGACTGTTGCCAGAAGGCGCTCTGCTGGTCCGCATCGGTGGCGAGGAGTTTTGCCTGCAGTTGCCGCTGACCACGCAGGCAGAGAGCCGGCTGTGGCCGAGCGCATTTATCAGGAGAGTAACCGGCAAACCCTGCACATCAGCTCAAGTAGCTGAATTGAACATCGAATTACAGGCAAGCCGGGGATTAGTGGTGATAAGGCATAGCCTTGGCTTGAACGCGACTGCGCTGACGCCCCGGCGTCCCAACAAGTGATAAAAGCCAGATAGCAAAAAGGCCTTCCCAATCGGGAAGGCCTTTCAAATTAGTGGCGGAGCGGACGGGACTCGAACCCGCGACCCCCGGCGTGACAGGCCGGTATTCTAACCGACTGAACTACCGCTCCGCATTCGGTTAGCTTGCGCTAAATTGTCTGCCGTTTCAACGAGGTGTCATCCTCTCGGCCAACACCGTGATATTTCACAATGCTGTTTAATTGGGTGCCTGGCAGTGTCCTACTCTCGCATGGCGAATGCCACACTACCATCGGCGCTACCGCGTTTCACTTCTGAGTTCGGCATGGGATCAGGTGGTTCCACGGCGCTATGGCCGCCAGGCAAATTCTTCAATCCAGAAAGCTGACGTGAGTAGTGATGTTGCGCTTGGCTTGTCACTATCACTGAATTAGGTAAGTAGTTCGTTCACTTGCTACAAGGCCCAGAACACTTCTTGGGTGTTGTATGGTTAAGCCTCACGGGTAATTAGTATGGGTTAGCTCAACACGTCGCCGCGCTTACACACCCCACCTATCAACGTTGTGGTCTCCAACGGCCCTTTAGGACCCTCAAGGGGTCAGGGATGACTCATCTCAGGGCTCGCTTCCCGCTTAGATGCTTTCAGCGGTTATCGATTCCGAACTTAGCTACCGGGCAGTGCCACTGGCGTGACAACCCGAACACCAGAGGTTCGTTCACTCCGGTCCTCTCGTACTAGGAGCAACTCCCTTCAATCATCCAACGCCCACGGCAGATAGGGACCGAACTGTCTCACGACGTTCTGAACCCAGCTCGCGTACCACTTTAAATGGCGAACAGCCATACCCTTGGGACCGACTTCAGCCCCAGGATGTGATGAGCCGACATCGAGGTGCCAAACACCGCCGTCGATATGAACTCTTGGGCGGTATCAGCCTGTTATCCCCGGAGTACCTTTTATCCGTTGAGCGATGGCCCTTCCATTCAGAACCACCGGATCACTATGACCTACTTTCGTACCTGCTCGACCTGTCCGTCTCGCAGTTAAGCTGGCTTATGCCATTGCACTAACCTCCTGATGTCCGACCAGGATTAGCCAACCTTCGTGCTCCTCCGTTACTCTTTGGGAGGAGACCGCCCCAGTCAAACTACCCACCAGGCACTGTCCGCGACCCAGATTATGGGCCTGCGTTAGAACATCAAACATACAAGGGTGGTATTTCAAGGTCGGCTCCAGCGCAACTGGCGTCACGCCTTCAAAGCCTCCCACCTATCCTACACATGTAGGTTCAATGTTCAGTGCCAAGCTGTAGTAAAGGTTCACGGGGTCTTTCCGTCTAGCCGCGGGTACACCGCATCTTCACGGCGAATTCGATTTCACTGAGTCTCGGGTGGAGACAGCATGGCCATGGTTACACCATTCGTGCAGGTCGGAACTTACCCGACAAGGAATTTCGCTACCTTAGGACCGTTATAGTTACGGCCGCCGTTTACCGGGGCTTCGATCAAGAGCTTCGCTTGCGCTAACCCCATCAATTAACCTTCCGGCACCGGGCAGGTGTCACACCCTATACGTCCACTTTCGTGTTTGCAGAGTGCTGTGTTTTTGATAAACAGTCCCAGCCATCTGGTCACTGCGACTCCCAACTGCTCCATCCGCAAGGGACTTCACTGTCAAGAGCGAACCTTCTCCCGAAGTTACGGTTCTATTTTGCCTAGTTCCTTCACCCGAGTTCTCTCAAGCGCCTTGGTATTCTCTACCCGACCACCTGTGTCGGTTTGGGGTACGATGACTTGTAATCTGAAGCTTAGAGGCTTTTCCTGGAAGCAGGGCATCAATGGCTTCCGCACCGTAGTGCGTTCGTCTCGTGTCTCAGTGTTGTGTCTCCGGATTTGCCTAGAAACACCACCTACGCACTTTCACCAGGACAACCGTCGCCTGGCCCACCTAGCCTTCTCCGTCCCCCCATCGCAATTACAAGTCGTGCAGGAATATTAACCTGCTTCCCATCGATTACGCCTTTCGGCCTCACCTTAGGGGTCGACTCACCCTGCCCCGATTAACGTTGGACAGGAACCCTTGGTCTTCCGGCGAGGAGGCTTTTCACCCCCTTTATCGTTACTTACGTCAGCATTCGCACTTCTGATATCTCCAGCATACCTCTCGATACACCTTCGCAGACTTACAGAACGCTCCCCTACCACTCACACATAAGTGTGAATCCGCGGCTTCGGTGCCTGGTTTGAGCCCCGTTACATCTTCCGCGCAGGCCGACTCGACTAGTGAGCTATTACGCTTTCTTTAAATGATGGCTGCTTCTAAGCCAACATCCTAGCTGTCTGAGCCTTCCCACATCGTTTCCCACTTAACCAGAACTTTGGGACCTTAGCCGGCGGTCTGGGTTGTTTCCCTCTTCACGACGGACGTTAGCACCCGCCGTGTGTCTCCCGGATAGTACTTACTGGTATTCGGAGTTTGCATGGGGTTGGTAAGTCGGGATGACCCCCTAGCCCAAACAGTGCTCTACCCCCAGTAGTATTCGTCCGAGGCGCTACCTAAATAGCTTTCGGGGAGAACCAGCTATCTCCGAGTTTGATTGGCCTTTCACCCCCAGCCACAGGTCATCCCCTAACTTTGCAACGTTAGTGGGTTCGGTCCTCCAGTTGATGTTACTCAACCTTCAACCTGCCCATGGCTAGATCACCCGGTTTCGGGTCTACACCTTGCAACTAGACGCCCAGTTAAGACTCGGTTTCCCTACGGCTCCCCTATACGGTTAACCTCGCTACAAAATGTAAGTCGCTGACCCATTATACAAAAGGTACGCAGTCACCCCGAAGGGCTCCCACTGCTTGTACGTACACGGTTTCAGGTTCTATTTCACTCCCCTCACAGGGGTTCTTTTCGCCTTTCCCTCACGGTACTGGTTCACTATCGGTCAGTCA
>CP101033.1:3877500-3977500 GCA_041319085.1 Aeromonas veronii
TTCACCTTCTCATACAGCCCGTACAGACCCGGGAACTCGGCAACGAACGCCCGCCCACCCTTGATCTGCAACGCATCCAGCAGGTTGGTCAGCCGAATGGCACCTTCGGAGTAATCGCACTGCCCCTCCTGCACCGCATGGGCAATGACCCGCACGCTATCGAGAATCCGCTCGTTGCGAGCGGTTATCGATTGCCACTGCATCGCTTGCTGTCGCCTCAGTCTGGCCAGCAGCATGCCTGCGTAGATGGCCAATCCTGACAAAATCAGGCCGCCCAACAGGGCGGCCAGCATCCATCCACTCATCACTTTTTCTTCGGCTCAGGCTTGGGTTCCGGCTTGAAATCGACCTGGTTGAAACGGTCCCACAACTCCTCTTCGGAGGCTGGTTTCTGCTCGTCGAACTCGGCGTCATCGCCATCATCAAACGGCAGCTCGTCATCTTCATCATCGTCGTTGTCGATGATGCCCAGCTCATCCATCAGCTCCTGATAACGGTCGACGCGCTGATCAACCCAGGCCTGCTCGGCCGCTTCCAGGGTTTCACCGGCATCCAGACGATCCAGCAAATCATTCAAACGGTCATCGTTTTCGATGGAAGCCAGCTCCTGCTCGGGCGTCATCACCAGCTTCTTCTCTTTCACCACCTTGGGTGCTGCCGGCTTCTTCTGTTTGTCATCCACCACCAGTACCACCGGCTTGCGGGAACCGATACGCGGATCTTTGGACTGGCTGTTGCCAGACTTGTTGTTCGATTGTTCAACTTGCTGACGAGAACCAGCCTTCAGGCCCTTGCGCTTGGCAGCCCGTTTACGCTCACGACCTTCCTGAGCACTGACATCAGATTCTTTGCGCTTGCCAGTAGGCTTGCGAGTGGGTTGTTTGGCAGACATGAATGGCTAACTCCGAAAAATAACTGGTTTGACCCGTACCCGGGATGATCTCACCCGGTGGGATACGATGCGAGGAACAGTAAGGCTGGAACAAGAGCAGGATCCGCACCAATCCGGCCTAATCAGGCCACTGAACACCGCAGGATCGGTATCCTCTGGGCATGTTGCTGGTATTTTGACACAGAATGGCTAATCGGGTTAATGACCCAAAAGAAAAAAGGCAGCCGAAGCTGCCTTGATATGTTCATGCGGGTGCCATCCTGAATGGCAAAACAATCTGTTTCGTCCTCTCCGTGACAACTTGTCGCCGCAGCATATCGTTGTGTGGTCATCCTGACCTTATATTGGTCGTTCCTGAATCTGCGTGTGCCTGTTTGACCCGTCGCGACCGCATCCTGCCATCGTGCCGGGGAGTTTGCATCCCGCAACCCCATCCCGCTCCGGAGATGGTCACCATCCTGATCCTTCAATCCTTTGCCAGCTCATCCGAGCCCATGGCATCCCGCCACGCCAGCCATCCTCTGCTCACAACACCCTGTCGGCGTGAAACCGCCACCCAAGCCGTGGGTGAATCCATTAAGCCAACTGTATCAACTCTATGAATCGGCTCAATCCACCCAAAACATTCTCAACATATCCAAAAGCATCAAAACCAAAGTAAACAATTGATAAATAATGATAATTTCATATTTTTTGCAATTACATAAGCCTTGACCTGCCTTGAGAATGGAAAATCTCTTACAGAACGGAGGGATTAAACCGAGAATTATCTGAAAGCCATAAAAACAACGGGGAGCCCAAGCTCCCCGTTTCAACTCGAATCGACCGTATCGACTATATCAGTGCAGACCCGCCACATATTTGGAGAGGGCTTCGATATCCTGATCAGTCAGTTTCTTGGCAACGTCCCGCATCATGCCATTCGGATCGTTGTCACGCGTCCCGGCACGGAATGCGGTGAGCTGAGCCTTGATATAGGCAGGATGCTGGCCGGACAGGCTTGGATACTTCGCCTGTTCGACACCCGAGCCACGGGGACCATGACAAGCCGTACAGGCGGCCAGACCGCGACTCATGTCACCGCCCATATAGAGGGCCTTGCCCGCTTCGACTACGTCGTCAGGGACCGCGATCGGGCTAACCTTCAGGCCGGAGAAATAAGCCGCCAGGTCATCCATGTCCTGTTCCGACAAAGGTAACGCCATCGGCCCCATCACTGGCGCAACCCGGCCAATTTGACCAGAAGCGGCAGCCTTCAGTTCAACTAACTGCTTTTTGATATATGATGCGTGCTGACCAGCAATCTTGGGGTACATATCAACCAGGCTGTTTCCGTCCGGTCCATGACAAGCCGCACACACGGCAGCCTTGGTCTGTCCCGCAGCGGCATCGCCCTTGGCTTGTGCCATCCCCGTTACGCCAACCATCAGAGCAAGAGTAATGACTAGGTTCTTCATGGCGTTCCAACTTTTCGTTATTAGGCTTCCAGATCCCATGCCGCTGAAGGCATGTTAAAATAAACGCGTTTAAGCGACGCTATTTTACACCATTTTACAAAAAAGTAACTCTATAACCCTCTATCTCCATGGGGAATTTACGTTGGATACACAAACTCTGAATTTCAATAAGGTGCATTTTGTGACCAGCGCACCCGACATCCGTCACCTGCCAAATGATGGGGGTGTCGAGATCGCGTTTGCCGGCCGTTCCAACGCCGGTAAGTCATCTGCATTGAACACCTTAACCAAACACAAGAACCTGGCGCGCACCAGTAAGACACCCGGTCGTACCCAGCTGATCAACCTGTTTGAACTGGAACCAGGCAAGCGTCTGGTCGACTTGCCGGGTTATGGTTATGCGCAAGTTCCGCTGGAAATGAAGCTCAAGTGGCAAAAGTCACTGGCAGAGTATCTACAGCGCCGTGAGTCATTGAAAGGTCTGGTGATCCTGATGGACATCCGTCACCCGCTCAAAGATACCGACATGAACATGCTGGAGTGGAGCTCACACCGTCAGTTGCCCGTCATGTTATTGCTGACCAAGGCGGATAAACTGAGTCCGGGCCCGCGCAACAACCAGGTGATCAAGGTGCGCCAGGCCGTTGCCAACCTTGGTTCCCAGATCCAGGTTGAAGCGTTCTCCTCCCTCACCCATATCGGGGTGGAGAAGCTGGCGCAAACCCTGACCGAATGGTACGTCAGTGGTGACGATACCGACCTGCTGGACGCTGACGAACAGCAACCTGTCGAGGAGTAACCCACTCCTCGCTCTCCTTGCAATTGGCGGAGCACTCCTCCGCTGATTGAAAGGGTTTCAGATTGCCGCTTTCACCTACCTCACGACAAACACCCCGCATTCGGCTCCCCTGCTATATCCATTACCGCTTACAGTTCATATAGATAGGCCATTAATTCACACTAACAATTAACTTGAGAAGATGTTGATAGCGTTTTCAAATCCGTTCTTTCAAAACGAACCAGAATTACAAAAAGAGACAAAAATGAAATTTAATTACAGAGCCTAACCGGAAGGGATAAAAATGAGGCCGGACGACAGTGATGCCATCCAGCCAGAAAGAATAAGTTCAAAAAATTGGGAAGAAGCTGAATCTTGAGTACCAGACGACAGGTATTCCTCAAGAAGCAGCCTCATTCTATCAAATGCATCGCCAATTTAAAGCATTTACTCTAAATGGCACACATAAAAAAACACCCCGACGAGAACCTCATCGGGGCAGCTATTCAGCCACATTCAATTACGTGAAATAAAAGGTCTGAAAGATAGAACATCTTACCTCTGTACCCTACGCAGACAACTGTACAGCAAAGCAGCAGAAAGTGAAAGTAATTTATGTAATTTAGTTTCAGCACTTACAGATTAAGAAAAAATCTTTTATTTTCATACAGATAAAAAAATCCCCAGTACGAATACCGGGGAGTTATAAAGGTGACTAGCTAGCACTTCCTCAACTACATGGTTAGTCAGCGCTATTTCAAAATAGTTCCGCTACAAAACAAAAAAACTTAAAAAAATCAGAGGTAGATAGCACCATCCTCAGCAAACTCTTGTTCTTCAATGAGTTTTTCAGCCAGATCTTCTATGTCAAAGCGCACGCTTTCAAAGGCTCTGACGATGTCATCCTCCCTCGTCAGCGCCAGGCCGGTCATTCTCTCCAGTCGCAGCTGGCTGATGTAACAATCAATCAGCGCCCCCATCTGCTGAGCGGGAAAGCGCACCCGCTGTTCGTCAGCCTGCCACTCCATCAGGTCGGGAAACAGAATACCCTGGTTCATATCACCCCCAAGTTACGCTTCAACTCTCTCAATACCTGTTTAGTCCCGGGACGAATTCCGCGCCACACGGCAAACGCTTCGGCAGCCTGTTCCACCAGCATGCCGAGTCCATCCATGGTCTGCCGGGCCCCATGCTGTTTGGCCCAACCGATAAACGCCGTATCCGTGGCGCCATACATCATGTCGTAGATGGCAATATCGGCGTGGATCAGAGCGGGTGACAACGGCGGCAGCTCCCCTTGCAGGCTGGCAGAAGTCGAATTGATGACGAGATCGAACGGCCCAGCCAGCTGCTCATAGGTCTGGGCGGTCACGGGCCCCAGATCGTGGAATTCGGCAGCCAGCTGCTGCGCTTTGGCGTGCGTGCGGTTGGCAATCACCAGCTCGCTCGGCAGCTCAGCCAGCAGCGGCGCCAATGCACCACGAGCCGCGCCACCGGCACCCAGCAGCAGGATCCGGCTATCCGCCAGCGTCACACCATGGGACTTGAGATCGGCTACCAGCCCGGCACCATCGGTATTATCCCCCAGCAACACGCCATCATCGGTCAGCTTGATGGTGTTGACCGCGCCAGCCCGCTTGGCCCTTGGGCTCAAGCGATCGACCAGAGTGAATGCCTGCTCCTTGAAGGGAACTGTGATATTGCATCCCTTGCCCCCTTGGGCAAAGAAGGCACGCAGAGTTTGGGCAAACTCGTCGACGGCGGGTTCAGCCAGTCCATACTCCAGCTCTTGCTGGGTCTGTCTGGCAAACAGGGTGTGAATGAAGGGGGACTTGCTGTGGCGCACCGGGTGGCCAAAAACCAGATAACGATCCATCAAAGAGTTCCATCAGAGGGCAATATTCCGATTTAACGGGTTTTCGCACTCGGGGACAAGCCGAATATCGGCCAGTAAAGAGGGGCCATCATGGCCCCTCGGGTCACAACCACTCTCGCGGCGTGAGGTAGTCGGTGTAGAGCAAGGCCTCAGGAGTGCCCGCCTCCGGCTGCCAGTCATACTCCCAGCGTGCCAGCGGTGGCATCGACATCAGGATCGACTCGGTACGTCCACCGGTCTGCAACCCGAACAGGGTGCCCCGGTCATACACCAGATTGAACTCCACATAACGACCGCGACGATAGAGCTGGAACTCCCGCTCCCGCTCGCCATAGGCCAGTACTTTGCGTCGTTCGATGATCGGCAGGTAGGCATCGAGATAACCCCGACCCACCGCCTGCATAAAGGCAAAGCAGTCGGCAAAGGGCCAGCGATTCAGATCGTCGAAGAAGAGACCGCCCACCCCTCGCGTCTCGTTGCGGTGCTTGAGGAAGAAGTAGCGATCGCACCAGGATTTGAACTCGGGGTAGATCTCATCACCAAATGGCTGGCAGAGATCACGGGAGACCTGATGCCAGTGCTGCACATCCTCGGCAAACGGGTAGAAGGGCGTCAAATCGAAGCCACCGCCAAACCACCAGATTGGATCTTCACCCTCTTTCTCGGCGATGAAGAAACGGACGTTGGCGTGGCTGGTCGGCGCATAGGGGTTGTGCGGATGGATCACCAGCGACACGCCCATCGCCTCGAACTGGCGACCCGCCAACTCGGGCCGATGGGCCGTCGCAGAGGCAGGCATGGCATCGCCATAGACATGGGAGAAATTGACACCGCCCTGCTCAATCACCGCGCCGTGGCGCAATACGCGGGTGCGACCACCGCCGCCGCCTTCACGGCTCCAGGCATCTTCCACAAAGTGTCCACTGCCGTCTGCCTGCTCCAGACCACGGCAGATCTCGTCCTGCAACTGCAACAGGAAGGCCTTGACCTGGGCCACATCCGGTTTGCTCATCTTGTCTCCAGTCAGGCAGGATCGTGAACGCCCTGTCCATTTTTATAGTTAAATCAATCCGGTGAGCTCACCACTCAGCGGGTTGATGGCAAATCATGATATATCCGCCCGCTCAGGAGGGGCGAATAATGGCGCCGGTACGGGCGTCCTTGATCTCGGATGGGTTGGCTTGCCCACCCACTTCACCGGGCAGGATATAGGCCAGCTTGCTTGCCAACCGCTCACCGATATCAGCCACCCGACGGGCAGGCTCCTCACCGGTCAGGTTGGCGCTGGTAGAGACCAGCGGCTTGCCAAAGGCGCGGCACAACGCCTGCACCTGAGGATGGGCCGTCACGCGCACCGCCAGGGTCTCGAACTGCCCGGTCAGCCATGAGGGAGTATCAGGCTTGGCAGGCATGATCCAGGTAAAGGGGCCGGGCCAGCTGGCTTCAACCCGAGCCAGTTGCTCACTGCCAAGCTGGCTCAGGTCGATGTAATCCTGCAATTGCTCTACGTCGGCAGCAATCAGGATCAACCCCTTCTCCACCGGACGCTGCTTGATGGCCAGCAGTCGCTGCACCGCAACTTCAGAGTCGGGATCACAACCCAGACCAAACACGGCCTCGGTTGCATAAGCGATCACCCCTTCCTGCCGGAGGGCGGCAACCGCCTGTTCAAATTCATTTGGCATAGGAAAAATGCGGCAGCCAGGCTGCCGCCTCGTCACTTAGAAGCAAGTTGAACCGATATGGCGGCGATCATGGCGAAGTGACGTGTTGCTGTAGCACAGAAAATACGACACGTCCGGATCACCACCCGTTCACTTACTTGAGTTGAGCCTGCAGGGCGGCATCCTTGGCCATCACCTCTTCGGCATTCTTCTGGCGTTCGGCCCGAACCTTGGCTGCCAGTTCATCATCGGCTACTGCCAGCATCTGGGCTGCCAGATAACCTGCGTTCTTGGCACCGGCCTTGCCGATCGCCACGGTCGCTACCGGTACACCACCGGGCATCTGCACGGTGGAGAGCAGCGCATCCAGCCCCTTGAGCGGGCCACCATCGATAGGCACCCCGATCACGGGACGAGTCGTGATACCAGCTACGGCACCCGCCAGATGCGCCGCCAGACCGGCAGCACAGATAAAGACCTTGCAGCCACGGGCCTCGGCATCGGTCACATACTGATGGGTCGCAGCCGGCGTGCGGTGCGCGGAGGTGACTTTGACTTCCACTGCGATATCAAATGACTTGAGCACCTCGAGGGTGGTCTGCATCACGGGGAAATCAGAATCAGAGCCCATCAATACGGCAACAAAGGGTTTATTCATGGTGGGAATTTCCTTACTCCAAGTGGGGGGTTGAAGTTCACCGAAAACGTTTCAATCCGGTTGCGGCGGCGGGATTATACCTGCTCACTTTGGTGGCCGCATTTCTTTTGCGGACAAACCCAACGCAGCGTTCCCCTCACTTTTTTCTCGACCATGATGCCCCAGCCACACGCGGGACAAGGCATGGGGATCGGTTTGTCGTTCACCACATATTTGCAATGGGGATAGCCATCACAAGAGTAAAACTGTTTGCCGTAGCGAGAGGTACGGCTCACCAGATGGCCCTTGCCACACTCGGGACAGAGGATCTGGGTATCGTCGCTCTCCTGCAGAGATTCGATGTGCTGGCAGGCCGGATACTGGGTACAACCGACAAACAGACCGTAACGCCCCTTCTTGATCGCCAGCGGCTGTCCGCAATCGGGACAGGCAGAGCCTTCGAGCACCTTTTCGATGTCGCGACCGGATGGCGTCAGGGAACGGATGTAATCACAGGCGGGATAGGCAGAACAGCCGAGAAAGGGACCATGTTTGCCCTGGCGGATCACCAGCTCGGCCCCGCACTGCGGGCACGGCTCGCGCTCGAAGGCATGTTCGTGGGCTGAAAAGAGATGATGATCGATCTTTGACATGGGCCGCGCCTTGAAATCCAGATGGTCTGAATTCTACCAGCGCGGCACCGGACTGTCAGTGAATGACGCCGTCTGACTCATCAAACACCAGCTCTTCCATCTGCTGGTAGGCATTTTCACTGCCCGGTACGTTGAACAGCACCATCATGACGACCCACTTCAGGTCATCCAGCTCGATATCCGGCTTGTCCAGCTCGAGCAGACGCTCGATACAGATCTCGCGGGTTTCTGCATTCAGCACCTGGGCCTGTTCCAGAAACAGCAGGAAGCCGCGGCACTCAGTACTCAGACGAGCCAGCTCTTGCGGGGCATAGATACGCATCGAGCCTTGCGCGCTGGCGGTGACATAGACCTCCCGCTCGCTATCGTGCAGATTGGCCAGTCGCTCCAGCCAGTCGAGCGCCTTGTCGATCTCTTCTTTATTGAAACCGGCCCGGCTCAACTCGTCGGTGAGCTCATCCTGCTCGACCATCACATCTGCATCGCTGTGGATGTAGGTCTCGAAAAGGTACATCAATACATCAAACATGATTCGCCCTCCTCGCTCTGACGTATCCACCGGCTACCGCCATCACTGCACCGGCCAGCTCCAGCTCTACCAACCTGCCCAATACTACTTCGACAGGAAGCTGGGCCCGCTCGGCAACGGTATCCACGCTCGTGGTCTCATAATCTACGTTATCCAACAAATCGGCATAAGGCAATTCGCTAATATGCGGTTGCTCAGATGGTGTGACCGACGGATGTGGCCGTACGACCCACTCTGGCAGCTCGTCCACTATATCGGCCGCACTCAGCACAAGTTTGGCCCCCTGCTGAATTAATCTGTTGCACCCTATCGCTTGGGCATTTTGCGGGGCGCCGGGTACCGCAAACACTTCGCGTCCCTGTTCAAGCGCATAGCGAGCGGTGATCAGCGAACCGCTCTGCTCGGTCGCCTCCACCACCAGCGTTCCCAGCGACAGACCACTGATAATACGGTTGCGACGAGGAAAATGTTCAGCCAGCGGCCCTTTATCCGGCGCCAACTCGGATATAAGCAACCCACCCTTTTCCAGAATCTGGCCAGCCAGCCCCTGATGGCGCTTGGGGTAGAGACTATCGAGCCCCGATCCCAGCACGGCGAGAGTAATGCCGCCAGCAGCCAACGCCTGCAGATGGCAAACACCATCGATGCCAAGCGCAAGGCCCGAGGTAATAGCCAACCCACAGGCAACCAGTTCAGCACTGAGGCGAGAGGCATTGTCTTTGCCGGCATAGGTGGGATGGCGTGTCCCTACCATTGCCAGCTGGGGCAATGACAAGGCGGCAAGATCGCCACGGCAGTAAAGCAACAAGGGGGCCGCGGGGATCTCCCGCAGCAAAGAGGGGTAAACAGGGTGATCTTGCGTAATAAGGACGTTGCCAGGTAAAGCGGCCCAAGCCAGGCTCTGCTCAACCACCGGCGAGGGCCAGCGCAGTTGCCTTATCTGCTCTGACGACAGCCCCATACCATGCAGTTGCGTTTCATCGCTCTGGAACAGAGCTTCAATACTTCCCCCGACTCGCGCCAACAAACGCGATGCGGTCACCGGACCAATACCGGTGACCGCATCAAGGGTTAGCCAGAGCGCCAAACGCGCGTCGGGGTAGTTCACGTCAGAAGTGAGTGACCTGATAACCCGAGCTCACCATGTCGTTACTCTGCATGATGAGACCGTAACTCACCTTGTCATACACCTTGAACAACATGACACGGGCAATCGCTTCAGAGGGCAGTGGTGCCTTCTTGTTGCTGCTGTAAAACACCCTGTTGTAGACCGATGAGAGCTCCTTGTACTGCACATCGCCATTTTTGGTCACCAAGGCAGCACCGGGCCGCCTGACATCCAGCACATCCCCGGCGACCAGTTGATCACGGCCACCCCGGTTGAGCAGCACCACATCAAACTTGCCACCGCCCCGGGTCTTGTTTGGCAAATCGATGATATAGCCCGGCGTGATAGCAGGTGCCGCCTTCGGTGTGAAGACGGCGGGCATGTTCTCCTGAGCGGGCAGCGGCATCACCTTGTCGCCCTGCAGCACCTCCCGCTGGTTGTGAGTCAGTGTGACTTCGGTCCGATCGCCATCAAGACGTGCCACGGCCCGTACCACACCGGCAAAGATCGCCTCCTGGCCCAGCTGTTCACCGGTTTCACGATCCTTGTAGACCACTCCGGGATGATAGATGCCATACATCTGGCCCGGCGTCAGGGAGCCCTGTACATAGAGGGTGTCCCCCTCCAGCATGCCGATATGTTTCTGATCCGAACCCAGCAGATAAGGCAGGGTTTTCTGCTGCTGACTGTCAGCCAGAATATGGTCGGTTTGCAAGAAGGGCCCGATCTCGCTGATAGGCAGGGTCGGAATGGGGTTGGCCTTGTTCTCGTAACGGGTTTTTGGGCCGAGACGGATGACTTGCTTGCCCCCCTGCATCGCCTTGCCGAGTCGAGGTTCCCCATTGACCCAGCTCAGATGCAGCACATCACCGGGGTAGATCCAGTGAGGATTGGCAATCTGTGGATTGATGTTCCAGAGCCGGGGCCACAGCCAAGGCTCTGCCAGATATTTGCCGGAGATATCCCACAAGGTGTCGCCTTTTTGCACCACATAACTTTCAGGATAACCCGCTTTCAGCCTTAGCTGGTCGGCCAGAGCGGAGTGGCTCACGGTCACCAGCAGGCAGGCGAGGATGGTTTGCTTCAGATGCATAACACTCCCTGTTACTTCTGCACGCAAAGTGTTGCTGTTTTTTGTCGGCGTAAATGACTAGAATTACGCCAATATTGACTGCATTTATACGAAACTAAAGAAAAAACTATGGCCATTCTAGATGTATTGCGTTTTCCCGATGAACGTCTGCGCACCGTTGCAGCCCCTGTCGAGACCTTTACACCCGAGTTACAACATATTGTAGATGATATGTTCGAAACCATGTACGCGGAGGAAGGCATTGGCCTCGCCGCAACTCAGGTCGACATTCACCAGCGCATCATAGTGATCGATGTCTCTGAAAACCGTGAAGATCCTCTGGTATTGATCAATCCGGAGATCATCGAGCAGTGCGGCAGCACCGGCATCGAAGAGGGTTGCCTCTCCGTGCCCGGCAGTCGTGCTCTGGTGCCGCGCGCCGAACAGGTCAAAATCCGCGCGCTGGATCGTAACGGCAAGCCGTTCGAGCTGGAAGCCGACGATCTGCTCGCCATCTGCATCCAGCATGAGATGGATCATCTGGTCGGCAAGCTGTTTGTGGATTACCTGTCCCCGCTCAAGCGCCAGCGCATTCGCCAGAAGCTGGAAAAGATGGCCCGTGAAGATCGCAAAGTCCTCTGAGGATCTGCCCCATTGAATAAGCTGAAACTGATTTTTGCCGGTACTCCCGACTTCGCCGCCCGTCACCTGGCGGCGTTGTTGTCTTCCGACCACGAGGTCGTTGCCGTTTATACCCAGCCGGACAAGCCCGCCGGTCGTGGTCAGAAGCTCACTGCCAGCCCGGTCAAAGAGCTGGCCCTGAGCCACAATCTGCCGGTTTACCAGCCCGCCTCCCTGCGCAAGGAAGAGGCGCAGGCCGAACTGGCCGCCCTTGGCGCCGACCTGATGGTCGTGGTGGCCTATGGCCTGATCCTGCCCAAGGTGGTGCTCGATACCCCGCGTCTGGGTTGTATCAACGTCCACGGCTCCCTGCTGCCCCGCTGGCGCGGCGCAGCGCCGATCCAGCGCGCCATCTGGGCAGGCGATAGCGAAACCGGCGTCACCATCATGCAGATGGATGTGGGGCTGGATACCGGCGCCATGATCCGCAAGGTGAGCTGTCCCATCGCCGCCGACGACACCTCCGCCAGCCTCTATGACAAGCTGGCCGAGCTGGGCCCGCAGGCACTGGTCGACACCATCAAAGCCATGGCCGCCGGAGAAACCGCTGCCGAGGCGCAAGATGATGCGCAGGCAAACTATGCCGAAAAGCTCTCCAAGGAAGAGGCCCGCATCGACTGGTCGATGGAGGCTGTTGCCATCGAACGCTGCATCCGCTCATTCAACCCCTGGCCCATCAGCTGGTTTGACGTGGCTGACCAGACCATCAAGGTATGGCAAGCCGCAGTGGTGGACAGTGACCACGGCCAACCCGCCGGCACCCTGCTCAAGGCCGACAAACAGGGGATCGACATCGCTACCGGCAAAGGGGTACTGCGCCTGCTGACCCTGCAACCGCCTGGCAAGAAGGCGATGTCCGTGACGGATCTGCTCAACTCTCGCCGCGACTGGTTTGAACCCGGCACGCAATTGAATTGAACTGGATTGAATTGACACAAGCGGGGCCCAGGCCCCGACTTGCGCATCTAAGGTAACGCTATGAAAACACGTGCACAGGCCGCTCTCGTTATTCAACAGGTGCTGGATCAGGGTCAATCCCTCTCCGCTGTTCTGCCTGCTGCCCAGGAGAAGGTTGCGCCCCGCGATCGCGCTCTCCTGCAAGAACTCTGCTATGGCACCCTGCGCTGGCTGCCCCGCCTCGATGCGGCAGTCAACGAGATGATGGACAAGCCGCTCAAGAACAAGAGCCGCATTTTCCACTATCTGATTTTGGTCGGTCTCTATCAGCTCATCTACACCCGCATTCCGGCTCACGCCGCGGTGGCCGAGACCGTCAACGCCGTCAAACTGCTCAAGGGCACCTCCCTGCGTGGCCTCATCAACGGCGTGCTGCGCAACTTCCAGCGCAGCGCCGAAGTGATTCTGCTGCGTATCGACCGCGTTCCCAGCATTCGCCTCGGTCATCCGGAGTGGCTCACCAAGCGCCTGCGTCAGGCCTATCCGGATGAGTGGGAATTCATCATGGAGGCGAACAACCAGCGTCCCCCCATGTGGATCCGCAACAACAGCCAGCGCCAGAGCCGCGATGCCATGCTGGCTCGCATGGCCGACGTTGGCATCAATGCCGTGGCCGGTGAAGAGGGCGAGGATTGCATCCTGCTGGAGCGTCCTTGCGATGTAACCAAGCTGCCCGGCTTCGAGGTCGGTGACTGCTCGGTACAGGATGGTGCAGCACAACAGGCTGCGGCGCTGCTCGACCCACAACCGGGTGAATGGGTGCTGGATGCCTGCGCGGCCCCCGGCGGCAAGACCGCCCACCTGCTGGAACGTCAGCCCAAGCTGGCTGGCGTGGTCGCCGTCGATGCTGACGAAAACCGCCTCAAGCGGGTGCAGGAGAACCTGGACCGCATCGGCCTGATCGCCAAGGTGATCCACGGCGATGCGGCGGCACCGGAACAGTGGTGGCCGGAGGGTCAGTTCGATCGCATCCTGCTGGATGCCCCCTGCTCCGCCACCGGCGTGATCCGCCGCCATCCCGACATCAAGTGGCTGCGCCGTGATCAGGACATTCGCGAGCTGGCCGAGCTGCAGCGTCGCATTCTCAATGCCCTCTGGGGCAAGCTGAAAAGCGGCGGCACCCTGCTCTACGCCACCTGCTCCGTATTGCCGGAAGAGAACCGCGAGCAGATCCGCGCCTTCCTTGCGGCGACCAAAGATGCCAAATTGGTGCCATTGCACGAACAGGACACCCCGGACTGCCCGGGTCGCCAGTTCCTGCCGGGTGAAGCCGAGATGGATGGCTTCTACTACGCCAAACTGGTCAAGCTGTGAGTCTGGCCAGCTTCTCCCGGGGTAGCCGCCATGCTGGCGGCACGCCCCTTTACTGCATCAACGTGAGTAGACGTTCCCTATGAAGATCATCATTTTGGGAGCCGGCCAGGTCGGCGGCACCCTGGCCGAGAACCTGGCCGGGGAGAACAACGACATCACCATCGTCGATACCGACAGCGAACGGCTGCGCGAGCTGCAGGACAAGTTTGACCTGCGGGTGGTCAATGGTCACGGCGCCCACCCCAGGGTGCTGCGCGAAGCGGGGGCCCAGGATGCCGACATGCTGGTCGCCGTCACCAACAGTGACGAGACCAACATGATCGCCTGTCAGGTCGCCTACTCCCTGTTCAACACCCCGAACAAGGTGGCGCGGATCCGCTCGCCCGCCTATCTGACCGAGCGGGATCGCCTGTTCCTGCCGGAATCGGTGCCGGTGGATCACCTGATCGCGCCGGAGCAGCTGGTGACCGACTATGTGCGTCGTTTGATCGAATATCCGGGCGCCCTGCAGGTAGTTGATTTTGCAGGTGGTCGTGTCGGTCTGGTCGCGGTCAAGGCCTACTACGGTGGCCCGCTGGTAGGCAATGCCCTCTCCACTCTGCGCGAGCACATGCCCAACATCGAAACCCGGGTTGCGGCCATCTTCCGTCAGGGCCGTCCGATCCGTCCGCAAGGCACCACCATCATCGAAGCGGATGACGAGGTCTTCTTCGTCGCCGCCGCGGGTCATATTCGCGCCGTGATGTCTGAGCTGCAGCGCCTCGAGAGCCCCTATCGCCGCATCATGATCGTCGGTGGCGGCAACATCGGCGCCGGCCTCGCCCGCCAGCTGGAGAAGCGCTACAGCGTCAAGCTTATCGAGCGCAACCAGAAGCGGGCGGAGCAGCTCTCCGAACTGCTGGAGAACACCATCGTCTTCTGCGGCGATGCGGCGGATCAGGAGTTGCTGGCCGAGGAGCACATCGATCAGATCGACGTCTTCATCGCCGTGACCAACGAGGACGAGGCCAACATCATGTCGGCGCTGCTCGCCAAGAAGATGGGCGCCAAGAAGACCATGGTGCTGATCCAGCGCGGCGCCTACGTGGATCTGGTGCAGGGTGGTTCTATCGATATCGCCATCTCGCCGCAGCAGGCCACCATCTCGGCGCTGTTGACCCACGTGCGTCGGGCCGATATCGCCAACGTCTACAGCCTGCGCCGCGGTGCGGCCGAGGCGATCGAGGCGATCGCCCACGGCGACGAGAACACCTCCAAGGTGGTCGGCAAGACGGTGGGCGAGCTCAAGCTGCCGCCGGGCACCACCATCGGCGCCGTGGTGCGCGGGGATGAGGTGCTGATCGCCCACGATCGCACCAAGATCCAGCAGGATGACCACGTGGTCATGTTCCTGGTGGACAAGAAGTACATCCCGGAAGTGGAGCGGCTGTTCCAACCAAGCCCCTTCTTCCTGTAACGTCTTCATGCGCACAGGCTGTCAAACCAGACCCGGCTCAGCTCCCCCAAGGGGAGGGGTCGGGTCTTTTGTTAATCAACGACCAGGTTATCGAACATGATCAAGCTGCGTCCCATTATCTTCACCCTCGGGCTGGTGCTCTCCAAGCTGGCGCTCTTCATGTGGCTGCCCACCTTGCTGGCACTACTGACCGGGTCAGAGGGCTTTGTCGCATTTCTCAAGTCCGTGCTGATCACCCACGGCGCCGCCCTGCTCTGCCTCCACTATGGCCGCAAGGCAGTATTTCATCTGGGGGTGCGGGAGATGTTCCTGCTCACCACCTCGGTCTGGGTGGTGGCCTGCGCCTTCGGTGCGCTGCCTTTTGTTTTCATCACCCACATCAACTTCACCGATGCCTATTTCGAGACCATGTCTGGGGTGACCACCACGGGATCGACCGTGCTCTCCGGCCTCGACAACATGGCCCACAGCATCCTGTTGTGGCGATCCATCCTGCAGTGGCTGGGCGGGGTCGGCTTTATCGTGATGGCGGTGGCGGTGCTGCCCTACCTCAACGTCGGCGGCATGAAGCTGTTCCAGACCGAGAGCTCGGACTGGTCAGACAAAAGCGCGCCACGAGCCAAGACGGTGGCCAACAACATCGTCGTGGTCTATCTGGTGCTCTCCATGCTCTGTTTCATGGCCTACTGGGCCAGCGGCATGAACATGTTCGAGGCGATCAACCACGCCATGACCACTCTCAGTACCGGCGGCTACTCCACCTCCGATCAATCCATGTCCCACTTCTCCAACTCGGCCCACTGGATTGGCACCCTGTTCATGTTCCTCGGCGGCCTGCCCTTCTTGCTCTATGTGCAAAGCCTCAACCACAGGGACAACAGCCTTTTCAAGGATGCCCAGGTGCGCGGCTTCTTCTGGCTGGTGGTGTGGGTCACCGTCATCATGACCTTCTATCTGTGGGAGAGAGACCTGTTCGGCTTCTGGGATGCCCTGCGCATCAGCTGCTTCAACATCGTCTCGGTGCTCACCACCACCGGCTACGGCCTTGGTGACTTCGGCACCTGGGGGCCGCTCGCCAGCATCGTCTTCATCGTACTGCTGGCTCTTGGGGCCTGCTCAGGCTCCACTGCGGGCGGCCTCAAGATCTTCCGGGTACAGGTGGCGTTTGCCCTGTTCAGAAAGCAGATGCGCCAGCTGATGCACCCTTCTGCCGTATTTCCCCAGAAGTACAACGGCCGGACGGTCAATGACGCCATCATCCGCTCGATGATCTCCTTCGTACTGGCCTACTTCGCCATCATTCTGGTGATAGCCGCACTGCTGGGCGCCATCGGGCTTGACCCCCTGACGGCCATATCCAGCTCCATCACCGCCGTGGCCAACGTCGGCCCGGGCATGGGCCCGGTGGTCGGCCCCAGCACCAACTTTGCCAGCCTGCCGGAATCGGCCAAATGGCTGCTGTCATTCGGCATGCTGCTGGGACGACTGGAGATCCTGACGGTCGCAGTGCTCTTCTTCCCCTCCTTCTGGCGCCAGTAACCCCTTACTGCATGCCAGCAAAAAGCCGCAGCGTTCACCCGCTGCGGCTTTTTTATCTCACTCATCCCCACAACTTTCGTTCGCCGCTTATCAGCCCACTCATCATCCATTGCTGATGGCCTGAACGAGCTCATCAGGATGGCCAGAGCGGATCACAAGCATAAAAAAAGGTTCATCGCGTCTTTCCGGGGAAGGCGGCCTTGATTTTCAGGAAAAAGTATTCTGAGTCCCGAAATCCATAAGCCATGCGTTTGATCACCTTGATCCGATTATTCACGCCCTCCAGCAGGCTGGTGTGCATGGGAAAGATTGCGCTGGCCAAAATCCCCCGGGTGTAACGGCGAAGGTTTTTGGCAAAACGCTCTAAGGGCTCCAGGCCACTTTCCTTCGCTTGTCGCATCCAGGCCTTCCATCGTCGCCAACCTTCCCGTAACTGTTCACCCGCAGGGTATTGACAGGCAAATAATGATACGATCGTCTCTTGATCCACATTTGCTTCTTGTTTGATCCTGCCCATCAGGCAACCTTGTCTTCATGAACAGGAACAACACGCCTCCACCAGGATTGCCGCTCACGCTGGAGCAGGCCAATGAGCTGATTTACAAGCTACTCGACCGTATTGCCGAGCTGGAGGATCGCCTTAATCAACACAGCGGCAATTCATCCAAGCCGCCATCCAGCGATGGCGCAGCGGCCCCACGCTCTGAGCGCAAACGGCCTGCTTCTGGCAAGAAGCGGGGGCACAGCCCGGCCACAAGGGGAGCCGGCGCGAACTGCATCCCCATGATGCCCGGCTGACGACAACGGCTCACTATCCGGCGTCGGAGTGCCTCTGTTGCGGTGGCAACGTCTTGCCTCATGCCAAACCCTACCGCGTGCATCAGGTGTTTGAACTGCCCGAGGTAAGCTACTTCGTCACTGAGCATCGGCTGTTTCGGGGCACCTGCACTCACTGCGTGACCAGTGCCCAGGCTGAGCTGCCCGAGACGATCAGCAGCTGCCAGATGGGCACCCATTTACTCAGTTACATTGCCCTGCAAAGTGGCCAGTTCCATCAGAGCATCAGCCAGATACAGCAGCAGCTTAAACAGCACTTCGGCCTGACCTTCAGTCGCGGTGCCATCAGCGAGGCGCAGGGCCGGGTGAGCGCCATGCTCACCCCCACGCACCAGGCCATCAAGCGGCAGGTGCAGTCGGCAAGCCATATCCATGCCGATGAGACCCGGCACCAGCGCGGTGGCGAGCGGCGCTGGATGTGGTTGGCGCTGAGCAAGATTGCGGTCTGCTTCATGACCGCCTACGGGCGTGGTCAGGATGCCGCCAAGCGGTTGCTGGGTTCTGAACTCGATGGCGTGTTGGTGACAGATCAGTACGCCGGTTACCGCTTCATCGATGCCAGTCAGCGTCAGCTGTGCTGGGCCCATGTGGCGCGCAATGTGGCCGCAATAGCCGATAGCAGTGATGACGTTAATCAGCTAATCGGAGCCCGCCTGGTCCTGCTGGCAGACAGCGTGTTCAGGGCCAGGCACCGATGGGAAAACGGTCTGCTGAGCAAAGAGCGTTATCTGCGAAGGCTCAGGCGATACAGGCAAAACTGGCGCAAGCGGTTGGAATTGGGAGCGTTATGGTGCACCAAGCGTTACCGTGGGCGCTGTGAACTCTTGCTCCGGGATGACGAGATGCTGTGGCGGTTCATGAACGATGATGAGCTCGCCTTGACTAACAACGAGGCGGAGCGAGCCCTGCGCGGTTATGTGCTGTGGCGTAAGGGAAGCTTTGGCGTTTGGTCTCATCGAGGGGAACAATTTCGCCAGCGCATCCTGTCATTGGTGGAGACCGCCAAAAAACTGGGTCGTTGTCCTCAGGAGTGGTTGCGAGCAGTTGTTCGTGCTTGCATCGAGAAAACAGATTACCCCATTCCTGTCGAATTGTGTGTGTCAAGCCCCTGTCGGTGAACGCTTACACCTTCCCTGACACTCGGGGCGTACCAGATTTCCTTCAGGGCCTCCTTGAGAACATATGCTGTCGCCAAGGGCTTATTGGCTTCCAATAGCTCTTGTAATTTCACCGCCTGGTCTTCCTTGAGATTTTCTCGATTGCGCAGGAGTAACCAACGCGCCAGCTTGACGACCTTGCGAGCCGGCTTGTCATGCTTTAATGCATTGGCTTGATCCACCCGAATTCGGTCGAGCACTTTGCGGCCATAACCGGCCACCACATGGAACAAGTCATACACCACCTCCGCCTGTGGACAGTGCTGTTTCACTTCCAGATCGAAGGCGGAGTTCATGTCCATGGCCACCGCTTCAATCTGTTGGCATCGTTCGCCCATCAGCTCGAAAAAGGGGCGAATAGCCTCTCGGCTGTTGCCATGCACCACCCACAAAACGCGAGTCCGTTCAGCATCCATGATCACTGTGGCATAGCGGTGGCCTTTATGCAGGGCGAATTCATCCATCACCAGGCGCCGCACCGAGCCGGGCTCAAAGGTGCCAACACTGGCCTGTAGCCGACGCTTGTCGATGGCCTTGATGGTATGCCAGTGCAGTCCGGTGAGCTGGCTGATATGACTGATAGGCATCAACTCAAGCAAGGCCTCTACCCAGCGCAGCAATCGCTGTGTCAGCCGGGAGCTGGGGGTAACCAATCGATATGCTCAGAAACCCGACCACAACGCAGGCAGTCAACCCGACGGACGGGGACTTGCAGATGTACGCGAAGTTCAAGGAGGTCACGGTCACGAACTGTGCGCATTCGGCGGTCATGGATGAGTGGACAGGGTTGATGGCACTGACCACAGAGCGGTAGATGATTGGCGAGAGGCTCAAGAGCCAATGTGATTTGTGTGGCAGAGCGGCGATGGACAGAAACGTCGTAACCTGGCCAGAACGAGGCAAAATCAATATGATGCATAGCGACAGCAGGGTAAGGGAGTCCGGTTGTTTGGCGACTACCAGTTTACCCGAACCCTGTCTGTCAACTTACTCTTCCCCACGCTTCCGCGAAGAACCTAAAAAAACGGACCCAAACCAGAGGTTTGGGTCCGTTTATCAGTGAACCGTCAGCGGCCGCAAGGGCTGCCGAGACTCAACACATGGTATTAACCACGGCCAGAGCGCTTACGATCCAGCTCAGTCAGCAATTTCTTGCGGATACGGATGTTCTTCGGAGTCACTTCTACCAGTTCGTCGTTGTCGATGAACTCGAGAGCCTGCTCCAGAGTCATGCGGATCGGCGGAGTCAGAACCTGAGCTTCGTCGGTACCGGAGGCGCGCATGTTGGTCAGCTGCTTGCCTTTCAGGCAGTTAACAGTCAGGTCGTTGGAACGGGAGTGAATACCGATCACCTGGCCTTCGTAGACTTCGGTCGCGTGACCGATGAACAGACGACCGCGGTCTTGCAGACCGAACAGGGCGTAGGTCAGGGCCTTACCGGTAGCGTTGGAGATCAGCACGCCGTTCTGACGCTCGCCGATGCTGCCACCCTTGTGCGGACCGTAGTGGTCGAAGGTGTGGTACAGCAGACCAGTACCGGAGGTCATAGTCATGAACTCGGTCTGGAAGCCGATCAGACCACGGCTCGGGATCATGAAGTCCAGGCGGACACGACCCTTGCCATCCGGCGTCATGTTGGTCATTTCGCCCTTACGCAGACCCAGTTGCTCCATCACGGAACCCTGGTGCGCTTCTTCAACGTCCACAGTTACGGTTTCGAACGGTTCTTGCAGAACGCCATCAACGGTACGCAGGATGACTTCCGGGCGGGACACAGCCAGTTCGTAACCTTCGCGACGCATGTTTTCGATCAGGATGGAGAGGTGCAGCTCACCACGACCGGATACGCGGAACTTGTCCGGATCATCCGTCTCTTCCACGCGCAGGGCCACGTTGTGGACCAGCTCCTGGTTCAGACGCTCCAGAATGTTACGGGAGGTCACGAACTTGCCTTCTTTACCGGCGAACGGTGAGGTGTTGACCTGGAAGGTCATGTTCACGGTCGGCTCGTCAACGGAGAGCGGCGGCAGGGCTTCAACAGCACCGTTGTCACAGATGGTGTCGGAGATTTTCAGCTCGCCCAGACCGGTGATGGCGATGATGTCACCCGCTTGCGCGTCGGTCACTTCAGTACGGGACAGGCCCAGGTAACCCAGCACCTGGCCGACTTTACCGTTACGGGTTTTGCCGTCAGCACCAACGATGGTGACTTGCTGGTTGGTCTTGACGCGACCACGGGTGATACGGCCGATACCGATAACACCGACGTAGGAGTTGTAGTCCAGCTGGGAGATCTGCATCTGGAAACCACCGTCGGCATCCGCCGCCGGGGCTTCTACGTTGTCAACGATAGCCTGGAACAGCGGCTCCATGTTCTCGGACTCGACGTCCTGATCCATGGTGGCCCAACCGTTCAGTGCAGAGGCGTAAACAACTTTGAAATCCAGCTGTTCGTCAGTCGCGCCCAGGTTGTCGAACAGGTCGAATACCTGATCCATTACCCAGTCAGGACGAGCACCCGGACGGTCGATCTTGTTGATGACCACGATCGGCTTCAGACCCTGAGCGAACGCTTTCTGGGTCACGAAACGGGTTTGCGGCATCGGGCCATCTACGGCGTCAACCAGCAGCAGCACGGAGTCAACCATGGACAGTACGCGCTCAACTTCACCACCGAAGTCGGCGTGACCCGGGGTATCAACGATGTTGATGCGGTAGTCGTTCCAGCGGATCGCAGTGTTCTTGGCGAGAATGGTGATGCCACGTTCCCGTTCCAGATCATTGGAGTCCATGATCCGTTCCTGACCTTCGCTGGTGCGATCCAGAGTACCGGATTGCTGCAGCAGCTTATCAACCAGAGTCGTTTTGCCGTGGTCAACGTGCGCAATAATCGCAATATTGCGTAAATTCTCTAACATTCTCGCCTCAAATCACCGGGTAAAATTGGGCGCTAATTGTACTCTTGCCTTTGTGATCTGCCTAGCAGAATTGCAGTACATTCGCGCATAACAACGGATCTGGATCATAGACCTCCCCGACAAACCCTGCTTAGATGGACGGTGACCGTATTTCGCGCACCATCACAGTGCACCAAAACGATCCATGGTTGCACTAAATTGATGCAATACGAGTCGAGATCGCCTGATTTTGGGGAGCCTCTTCAGCGGGATTGCCCTGAAATCAAGCTGTCACAAACTTGGCACGATACTGGCTTATGTGAATACGACGACGCATTCACCCAGAGAGTTTTAACACCGGAGGTTACTTAGCATGTCAGCCCAGAACGTTTTGGCCCTGATCCAGGAACACGAAGTCAAGTTTGTTGATCTGCGCTTTACCGACACCAAGGGTAAAGAGCAGCATGTATCCATCCCTGCTCACCAGGTTGATGAAGATTTCTTCGAAGACGGCAAGATGTTCGATGGTTCCTCCATCGGCGGCTGGAAAGGCATCAACGAATCCGACATGGTACTGATGCCGGACGCTGCCTCCGCCAAGCTGGACCCGTTCACCGAAGAGACCACGCTGAACATCGTTTGTGACGTGCTGGAGCCTGCCACCATGCAGGGCTACGACCGCGATCCGCGCTCCATCGCCAAGCGTGCAGAAGATTTCCTGAAATCCAGCGGCATCGCTGACACCGTGCTGTTCGGGCCGGAGCCGGAATTCTTCATGTTCGACAACATCACTTTCTCCAACACCATGGGTCACAGCTTCGTGAAAATCGAATCTGAAGAAGCCGCATGGAACTCCGGCACTGCCTATGAGCATGGCAACAAGGGTCACCGTCCGTTCGTGAAAGGCGGTTACTTCCCGGTTGCGCCGGTCGACTCCTCTCAGGATATCCGCGCCGCCATGTGCCTGGTGCTGGAAGAGATGGGCCAGGTCGTTGAAGCTCACCACCACGAAGTGGCCACTGCTGGTCAGAACGAGATCGCCACCCGTTTCAACACCCTCACCCTGAAAGCGGATGAAGTGCAGGTGCTGAAGTACGTGATCCACAACGTGGCCCATGCCTACAACAAGACCGTCACCTTCATGCCGAAACCCATGTTCGGTGATAACGGCTCCGGCATGCACTGCCACCAGTCTCTGGCCAAGAACGGCGTCAACCTGTTCGCAGGCGACCTGTATGGCGGCCTGTCCGAGATGGCTCTGCACTACATCGGCGGTATCATCAAGCACGCCAAGGCCATCAACGCCTTCGCCAACCCGACCACCAACTCCTACAAGCGTCTGGTTCCGGGTTATGAAGCACCGGTCATGCTGGCTTACTCTGCCCGCAACCGCTCTGCCTCCATCCGTATCCCGGTGGTACCGAGCCCGAAAGCCCGTCGTATCGAAGTGCGCTTCCCGGATCCGGCTGCCAACCCGTACCTGGCCTTCGCAGCCCAGCTGATGGCCGGTCTGGACGGTATCATCAACAAGATCCATCCGGGCGATGCCATGGACAAGAACTTGTATGACCTGCCGCCGGAAGAAGCCGCAGAAGTCCCGACCGTTGCCGGTTCTCTGGACGAAGCACTGTCCGCTCTGGATAGCGATCGCGAGTTCCTGACCCGTGGTGGAGTGTTCAGCGATGACTTCATCAACTCCTATCTGGAACTGAAACAGCAGGATGTTGACCGTGTGCGCATGACCCCGCACCCGCTGGAGTTCGAACTGTACTACTCCGTCTAAGTCGCAGCAGACTGTCCGTTTAAATCCGGTCATCTTGCTTAATCGTGACAAAACCCGCCATCTGGCGGGTTTTTTCTCTGATAGGATTAAGCAAAATACTGTCAAGGAGAGATGGATGAACAACAAGCGTGGTATAGGGGTGCTCACCCTCCTGTTGCTGACCTCGTTCGGTGCGGATGCGGCCAAGGTCTACTCCTGGGTCGATGGCAATGGCATCACCCACTACTCGGATGCACCACCACCCGGCAAAAACGCCAAAGAGGTCGATCTGCGGGTCGCCCCGCTGCTGGGCAGCAGTGCGCCCAGATCGGTGCAGGTGGATAACTTCAACAGCCTGACCGGCGCCGATGCCAAGAAGGAAAAAGAAGCCGCCAAGCTGGCCATCGAACTGCTCTCCCCGGAACAGGGCAGCACCCTGCGCGACAACACCGGCAACATCGTCTTTCAGGGCAATATCAGTCCGAAACCACCGACCCAGTATGATGTGCGCCTGATCCTGGATGGCAAGGCCGCCCCCATCGTCAACAACAGCCTGTCGATCCGCGTCGAAAACGTTGATCGCGGCGCCCACGAGGCGCAGCTCGAGCTGCTCGCCAAAGACGGTACGATCCTTGCTAAATCCAGTGCAGTCACCTTTTACCTGCATAGAGCGAGCGTGACGCCGGCTCCCAAACCCACCCCCAAAGCCGACTAGGGGTGATATAGCGCACCGATGCGGGTAAACTCTATGCACCATATCGGTGCATAACAGGTGTGTAGCACCGTTTTAGGGAGAAACCTGTGCCAACCCGCTCGGACAACGCCAAAACACTCTTGGATAATTTGCTGACCGCCGTGATCCTGATGGATGAGCGGCTCTGCATCCAGTTCGTCAACCCGGCAGCTGAACAGCTGCTCTCCCTCAGTGAACGCCGGCTGATCGGCATCGAACTGCCCCATCTGCTGGAACATATCTCCCTCGATCTGCAGCGGCTCAAGCAGTGCCTCGTGTCAGGCCAAGGCTTTACCGACAGCGAAGTGACCCTGGTGGTGGAAGGAGAACCGCGACTGGTGGAACTGAGCGCCACCCCGATGGCCGACCACGAACAGCGCCTGCTGGTGGTGGAGCTGCGCAAGATCGACCAACAGAAGAAGATCAGCCAAGAGCAGCAGCAACATGCCCAGCAGTTGGCAGCCAAGGAGCTGGTGCGCGGCCTTGCCCACGAGATCAAGAATCCCCTCGGCGGACTGCGCGGCGCGGCCCAGCTGCTGCAAAAAGAGCTGCCGGACCCGGCGCTGCGCGAATATACCGGCATCATCATCGAGCAGGCCGACCGGCTGCGGGTACTGGTCGATCGGCTGCTCGGCCCCCAGCGCCCCGGCCGCCACCAGATGCACAATGTCCATTCGGTGCTGGAACAGGTACGCCGACTGGTGGAGCTGGAGCTGCCGCCCTCGGTTCGCATTGAGCGGGATTACGATCCCAGCATTCCCGAATTTGAGATGGAGCCGGATCAGCTGCAGCAGGCGTTTCTCAACATAGTGCGCAATGCCGCCGAAGCGCTGGGCGAGCAGACCGGGCTTATCCGCATCAAGACTCGCACCGCGTTCCAGATCACCATCCACGGCCAGCGTTACCGGCTGGCAGCGGAGATCAAGATTATCGACAACGGCCCCGGCATTCCCGATGCCATCCGCGACACCCTGTTCTACCCGATGATCACCGGCAAGGAGGGGGGGACCGGGCTCGGCCTCTCCATCGCCCAGAACCTGATCGACCAGCACAAGGGGCGGATTGACTGCATCAGCTGGCCGGGTCACACCGAATTCACCATTTTTCTACCGCTTCGCAAGTAAGGGAACCCCATGACCGCCAAAGTGTGGATCGTCGATGACGACAGTTCTATCCGCTGGGTGCTGGAGCGCACTCTCGGCAGCGAAGGTTTCAACTGCGAGAGCTTTGCCGATGGCGAAGCGCTGCTGCACGCCCTTGAGCTGCGCTCGCCCGATGTGATCCTCTCCGATATCCGGATGCCGGGCATCGACGGCCTGAGCCTGCTGGAGCAGATCCACCGCCGTCAGGCCGATCTGCCCATCATCATCATGACCGCCCACTCGGATCTCGACAGCGCGGTCAACGCCTACCAGCGCGGCGCCTTCGAGTACCTGCCCAAGCCGTTCGATATCGACGAGGCGGTGACCCTGGTGCGCCGCGCCGAGAATCACCTCAAGGAGCAGCGCACCAAGCGCAAGTCTCGCCAGCAAGAGGCCACCGCCACGCCCGAGATCATCGGTGAGGCACCGGCGATGCAGGAGGTGTTCCGCGCCATCGGCCGCCTGTCGCGCTCCAGCATCTCGGTGCTGATCAACGGTCAGAGCGGTACCGGCAAGGAGCTGGTCGCCCATGCGCTGCACAAGCACAGCCCGCGCGCCCACAAGAACTTCATCGCCCTCAACATGGCGGCCATCCCGAAAGATCTCATCGAATCCGAGCTGTTCGGTCACGAGAAGGGGGCTTTCACTGGCGCCAACAACATCCGCCATGGCCGCTTCGAGCAGGCCGACGGCGGCACCCTGTTTCTCGACGAGATCGGCGACATGCCGCTGGATGTGCAGACCCGGCTGTTGCGGGTGCTGGCCGATGGCCAATTCTACCGGGTCGGCGGCCACCAGCCGGTGCAGGTGGATGTACGAATCATCGCCGCCACCCACCAGAATCTGGAGAAAAGAGTGGCCGATGGCGAGTTTCGCGAAGATCTGTTCCACCGCCTCAACGTCATCCGCATCCACATCCCCGCCCTCAAGGAACGTCGTGAGGATATCCCCCAGCTGGCCCGCCACTTCCTGCTGCGCGCCGCCAAGGAGCTGAACGTCGAGGCAAAGAGCCTGCACCCTGATACCCAGGCCTATATCAGCCGCCTGCCCTGGCCGGGCAACGTGCGCCAGCTGGAGAACGTCTGCCGCTGGCTCACCGTGATGGCTTCGGGGCAAGAGGTGCTGGTCGGCGACCTGCCTGCCGAGCTGCTCACCCCCATCACCAACAGTGCCGAACCCGGTCAACCGGCGATGCCTGGCTGCTGGCAGCAGCAGTTGCAGGAGTGGGTGGCCAGCAAGTTGGCGCTGGGCGAGATCGATATCCTGGCCGATGCCATGCCCCAGTTCGAGCGGATCATGCTGGAAACCGCGCTGGAGCACACCCACGGCCACAAGCAGGAGGCAGCGCGCCTGCTCGGTTGGGGTCGCAACACCCTGACCCGCAAGCTGAAGGAACTCGATCTATCCTGAGTCCCCGGGAAAAACGATTCCCATCACGCCCTGAAAAATCACCACCCGCAAGCACCCCGTTTAGCTGTAAACGGGGTATCTTTTTTGAAAGCCCCGCCTAGAATGGCAGGCTTTCAAACCTGACTCGACGAGGGCGCCCCCATGATTGACAGATCTCTCCCCCTGACCGACCTGCACCGCCATCTGGACGGCAACATCCGCCCGCAAACCATCCTCGAGCTGGGTCGCCAACACAATATCGCGCTGCCCGCCTTCGAGCTGGAGGCGCTGCGCCCCCACGTACAGATCGTCGAAAACGAGCCAAGTCTGGTTGCTTTCCTGAAGAAGCTGGACTGGGGTGTGGCGGTGCTGGCCGACTACGATGCCTGCCGCCGGGTCGCCTACGAGAACGTGGAAGATCTGCTACGCGCCGGGATCGATTATGCCGAGCTGCGTTTCAGCCCGGCCTATATGGCGATGGCTCACAAGCTGCACCCGCAGGGCGTGGTGGAAGCCATCATCGACGGCGTAGCCGCTGGCAGCCGCGACTTCGGCATCAAGACCAACCTGATCGGCATCATGAGCCGCACCTTCGGCACCGAGCAGTGCAATCAGGAACTGGCCGCCTGTCTGGCTCACCGCGACAAGCTGGTGGCCATCGATCTGGCCGGTGACGAGCTGGGCTTCCCGGGCGAACTCTTTGTCGACCACTTCCGCAAGGTGCGCGATGCGGGCCTGCGCGTCACGGTGCACGCCGGTGAAGCCGCTGGCCCCGAGAGCATGTGGCAGGCCATTCGCGAGCTGGGCGCCGAGCGTGTCGGCCACGGCGTCAAAGCGATTCAGGATCCGGCCCTGATGGCCTATCTGGCCGAACACCGCATCGGCATCGAATCCTGCCTCACCTCCAACATCCAGACCACCACGGTAGCGAGCCTGACCGAACATCCGATCCGCCAGTTCCTGGCCGCCGGTGTGCTGGCCTGCCTCAACACCGACGATCCGGCGGTGGAAGGGATCGACCTGCCCCACGAATATGAGGTGGCCGCTCCGGCCGCCGGCATGACCGCCAGCGAGATCCGCACCGCCCAGCAGAACGGCCTGACCCTGGCCTTCCTGAGCGATAGCGAGAAGGCCGAGCTGAGCGCCCGTGCCGCCAGCCGCTGAGCCACACCGGCACTGCAAATAACAACGGCCCACTTCGGTGGGCCGTTTGCTTTGCGGATTTCTGATGATGGGTAAGCACTCGGCCAGCTGGCAGATAGCAAAAGGCCCAAACAGGGTTTGGGCCTTGGCTGATGGCAGTACCGGGGAAAACTACTCCCGCTCCTGGTCACGCTCCAGCGCCCGCTCCACCAGCGGCTCGGGCAGGCTCTTGGTCACCTCTACCCCCAGTTCGCGGAAACGCTCGACCTGCGCAATCAGGTTGCCACGGCCGTTGACCAGCCGTCCCATCGCCTTGTCGTAGCTCTCCTGCGCCTTGTGCAGGCTGCCGCCCATCTGCTGCATCTCCTCGACAAACAGCCGCAACTTCTCGTAGAGGCGACCGGCCCGCTCGGCAATCTGGCGGGCATTCTGGTTCTGCCGCTCGTAGCGCCACAGATTCTCGATGGTGCGCAGCGCCACCATCAGGTTGGTGGGACTAACCAGCAGGATGTTATGGTCGAGGCCGTAACGCACCAGCGAGGGATCGGCCTCCATCGCGGTGAGGAAGGCGGGCTCCACCGCCACGAACATCAGCACATAGTCGAGGGTACGCACCCCGGGCAGCTGCTGGTAATCCTTGCGGCCCAGCTCGCGGATATGGTTGCGCACCGAGGCGACGTGCTCTTTCAGCGCCACCGCCTTCTCCAGCTCGTCCTCGGCGTTGTACCAGCGCTCGTAGGCGGTCAGCGACACCTTGGCGTCGATGATGATGTCTTTCTCCTGCGGCAGGTGGACGATCACGTCGGGCTGGTAGCGCTTGCCCTTCTCCACCTCGATATTGACCTGGGTGTGGTACTCGTGGCCCTCGCGCAGGCCGCACTCGCTGAGGATCCGTGCCAGCACCACTTCCCCCCAGTTGCCCTGCTGCTTGCTGTCGCCCTTGAGGGCGCGGGTCAGCGCCGCCGCCTCCTCGGTCATGCGGGCATTGAGCTCGGCGAGGCGCTCCAGCTCGAACTTGAGACTGTGGCGCTGGGCCGTCTCCTGGGCGTGGGTCTCCCCCACCTGACGGCGGAAGCCCTCGAGCTGCTCCTTGAACGGCGTGAGCAGCAGATCGAGGCTGTTCTGGTTCAATTCGCGGAAGTTACCGGAGTTTTGCTCGAAAATCCGGTTGGCGAGGTTCTCGAACTGCTGGCTGAGGCGCTGCTCCGCCTGCTGTTGCAGTTGCAGCTTCTCGACGGCGGCCAGCCGCTCGCTGCGCAGGGTCGCCTCCGCATCCTTGAGGCGGGCGGTGAGCTTGATTAGCAGGGTCTGCTGCTGATCCAGCTTCTGCTGGCCTTGCATCCGCTCATCCTGCAACTCGTCGAAGCGATCCTGCAGCGCCTGATGCCGCTCCTGCGCCAGCATCAGCTCTTGAGCTTGCGCCGTGGTCGCCCGCCGCCCAATCAACCAGCCAAGTCCGAGGGCCAGCACGGCGGCGGGCAGCAAGATCCCCCAGAGCCCGGGGTCGATCATTTGCGGCTCCGCTGACGCAGGAACAGTTCGAGATAGCGGTTAACCAGAATCCAGATCACCACGTAGATGAGGTAGGCGGCCAACACCACCCACTTGTGGGTGTTGACGCCGGTATCGAGCTCGGCGAACTCGATATCCTTGATGCGGCAGTAGGCCCACATCAGCAGGGGAAAGACATAGAGCAGGGACGCACGCCAGAGAAATAGCCACATATGTTTTCATTCAACCACGTAAAAAGACCCGCCTAGCTTACACAAGGGCAACTGCGCTTGCGATCCTGACGGCCGCTATTCTCTGGCCTGCTTGCCGAAACTTCGATAAAATTAACCCCTAATAGGTATCAGGGGCGAGCATGACTCACTATTTCCTCCGTTGGCTGACACAAGGTTGGCAAGCTTCCCGCAAACCCGCCGTGGTTTGCCATGAAGCGCGCCCGCCGTGGGCCATCGAGGAGTCCCAGTACCTCTCCCTCTGCAGCCGCTGTGGCGAGTGCTTCAAAGCCTGCCCGCGCGGTCTGCTCAAACCGGCCACCCTGGAGGAGTACGAGGGGAGCCCCATCGCCGGCACCCCGGTACTCGATCTCGCCTGCGGCCAGTGCAGCTACTGCGGCAGTTGTGCCAGAGCCTGTCCCACCGGCGCCCTCGACCTGCAACTGGGTCGGCAGGTGCAGACCCGGGTCCAGATCGAGGAGAGCTGTCAGGCACGGCAGGGCTTCTACTGCCTGCTCTGTGAAGATGCCTGCCCGCAGCAGGCGATCAAGGCCACCGCCGACGGCATCAACGTCAATATGGATGCCTGCAATGGCTGCGGTGCCTGCGGCCTCGCCTGCCTGCACGGCGCCATCACCCTGATCCGCCAGCCTGGCAGTCGTTAAAAACCAGCTGCGTACAAAAGCAAAAGGGGCCATCAGGCTGTCTCTTGATCACAACTATTGGTGCTCAAGAGACTGCGCCAGTTCGTAGCCTTCCAGGAGGGTCTGGAGTCGAAACCAGCCCTCCCATAATGCCGCTATTGAAGCCCGCCCCGTTCGTTTAGTGTCCTTCCAGCCCCCCAGCTTGGCCAGGCTCCGGTACGCCCATCTCATATCCGGCACCTTGGTTGGCAACGGCGTTTTCCCTACCTTTCGCCAAAGCAGCTTCCACCCCGTCGGGCCTATCACCGTTTCGCAGCTTTGATTCTGTGCCGATGACTCCTCGTTGATAAACCTCAATTGCAACAGACGCACCGCGATAAACGACAAGATGACGCACATCCGCTTCAGGTTATCCATGCTCTGCATCCTTAAGGTTTCTACCCGAGTGCCGGCACTCTTCCAGACCTTGTGATAATCCTCGATAAGCCAGCGCCGCTCGTAATAGCCGATAACCTTGCGGGCCTGTGCATCGTCGGTCACGGCTTCACTAGTCAGCAGGTGCCACTCCAGCCGGTCAGAGGCATCGCCCTGCTCAATGCATCCCACGTAGTAGAGCGGGATATCCGGCTCGTTACGCTTGTTGGCCGGAGCCTTTAGGGTGACTTTGGTAAACTTGATGTCGAGCACGGCCTCTCTGGCTTTTCTGCCGCCCCGCTGCGGTATTTTGACGACCTTGGTGCCGGCAGAGTGGCACTGCCGGGCATAGTCGTAGAGCTTGTGGTCATGCTCTTCGATACAGCGACTTTGCATCGAGCGCACCACAAAGCGTTGTTGGTTGCTCTGCTTGTAATGCAGATATTCGTAGATATCCGCTTCCCGGTCACAGACCGAGATAACGTTGGCCATCTGAGTGCCGAGACGGGCGGCAAAGGCCACGGATGCCTCCTCCCACTTGCGACTCTCTTTCTCCTTGTAAGGCCGGGTGGCATGCCGGTGGCTCTCTCCCCGCTTGCTGACATCACGGGTCCAGATACGCTGTGCAATCATGCCGACCACCTGCGATTTATGCGGAGCAAACAACAAGACGGAGTGAGCCAGCAGAGCGCGACTACTGCCTTGATTGGTGTGCCCCAGCTCATCATGGACGCTGGCATGGTTGAAGGTCAGGGCCGTGGTATCTTCCAGTGCCAGCAACAGGTCGTAGTCCCTGGCTAGGGCTGCGGTGGTGGCAAAGCCTGCATCAGCAATGGCATCGGCATTGACATGGTGGTTGCGAATAAAGCGATATGAGCCTTCCATGTCGGCGGGTGAGAGGGGAAGTTGTGACACGCAATCTCCGGGTTGTTGAGCAAGGGCGGTGGCGAGTTTGACGAGACGTTCAGTGCGTCTGGGGTCCTTGAGATTGGCATGGCCAAACTGGTCGAATGCCCATTGTTCGAGTTGGGTGAGATGCATATTAGAGCCGTGATAAGGGATGGCAAAAGAGTCAGATCACGGAGAAGGGAAAAGGTTCAAAAAAATCCCCAAGCGATGCTTGGGGATTTGTGTATAAGAGACAGCCATCAGGCCCCTTTCACATCTTGTTCGGTATTCCGCGCCTTGTCAGGCCATGGTCACAATAGTCTCTTGCTCGATACCCAGCAGGTGGCAGAGACGGTTGGGATCGCGCACCGCATCGGCTAGCGTGTACTCGCCCAGCACTTCGAGGAAGGCGTTCATGGCGCGGCGCAGGATGCCCTGAATGCGGCAGCCGCCGGAGAGACGGCAGTTCTCGCGTTTGCAGTCGACCGGACAGAGCACATGCTCCATGTCCATCACCACATCCCGCAAATTGATGGAGACCGCAGAGCGACCGAGGCGGATGCCGCCGTGCTTGCCGCGTACCGTCTCGATGTACCCCTTGATGCCAAGCTGGTGCACAATTTTGACCACATGGTTGCGAGAGATGCCGAAGGTATCGGCCACTTCGGTAATGGTCGACAAACGATCGCCCGGCTGAACCGCCAGGAAGGTCAGGGTACGCAGGGCGTAGTCGGTAAATCGTGTCAATTGCATGGTCGCACTTGCCTCTTACTACAAGCCAGGAATCAGGACGACAACATTGAGCTAAGAGGCAGGAGACAACCGGCTTGCCTCTGTTTGCCCCTCTGTTTGCCAGAGAGGGCCTGTCTCTTAATCCGAGTTGCGGAGTGACAGGTTAAGAGCAGCACCACCGGGTGTCGATAAAGATGCACATAAATCGACACTTTCTTTGATTGATCGCAAACTTGCCGGGTTAGCCCGGCATTTACCCGCTTTATAGCGGGTAAATCTCCTGACCCACCCCCTCGCCAAACCCCTGCGACAAGCCGCCATATGGCCCGCGATCCGACCCTCAATCGACCGTCAAAGAGGTGGTTCAATGGGGCTGTTTCAGCCAGTTTTTCAGGGCGACCGAGGGAATGGAGCTCTCGGAGGCGACGGCAAACGCACCCCAGTCCACCGCGCACTGTAGCGCATCCTTGATCGCCATGCCCCGCGCCAGTCCGTGGATCAATCCGCCAGCGAAAGCATCTCCCGCCCCCGTGGTATCGACTACCGAGACGGGCCGGGCGGCGACCCGGATCTGCTCGTCACCGTGGATGGCCACGGCCCCCGCCTTGCCCTCGGTCAGCACCAGCCATTCGAGCTGCTCCCCCGCCAGCTGGCGGGCATGCTGCCAGGGGTCACTCACCTCGCCGAGATCTGAACGGGAGGCCACCAGCACATGGCACGGGCGGCGCGCCTGCCCTCCTTTGGGATACTGGGCCACCACGAAACTCTTGCCGAGCATCTGGCGCATGTAGCTGATGATGGCGGTGCCGGGATAGTTCACATAGAGACAATCCACCCCCTCCAGCGGCAGATCGCCGGGCTGATCGGGACGCCGCGGGCGGCGCAGTATGGTGCGCTCGCCGGTGGAGTCCACCAGGATCAGCAGCTCGCCGGTCTCGCCGCCAAAGCGTTCCACATGGCTGCAATCCAGCCCGTAACCGGCCGCTTGCTCCAGCAGCCAGTCACCGGTCTCATCCAGCCCGATGCGAGAGGCGATGGTCACCTCGTGGCCCGCCCACACCAACCCGATGCCGGTGTTGGCCGCGCCGCCTCCCAGCCTGCGCCCCTGATCCACATATTGCAGCCGGGCCCCTGCCACCAGCGGTTCGGAGAGCGAGAGCACATGATCACAGTTGAGATTGGCAAGCAGCAAAATGCGGGACATAGAGACCTCGGACGATGGAGATAGCCCAGAACAGACAGGCTGAACCCCGAGTAGAGCCCAGCCTGACAGAAGAGACAACCGGCAGCGATCGGGAATCCGATCGGGATCAATAGATGGGCAGCTCCACCCCGGCCAGCAGCTCGTCGATGCGCGCCTGACTCGGCTGCTGCATCACGCTCTGGATCACCTCCTTGGTGAGGTGGGGCGAGAAGGAGCTGATGAAGTCATACATGTAGTTCTGCAGCAGGATGCTCTTACTGAAACAGATCTGCGCCGGGCAGGGCTTGAACAGGTGCTCCAGATTGATGGAGACCAGCCCGGGGGTGTCATTGTCGTTGGCCACCAGCGAGGAGATGATGCCGATGCCAAAGCCCAGCTCCACGTAGCGCTTGATCACCCCTGCGTCCATCACCGTCATGTAGTAGCTCGGGGTGAGACCAGCGGCATGGAATACCTCGTCCTGCACCTGACGGCCGGTGGCACCACTCTCGTAGCTGAGGATCGGATAGTGGCAGAGCTGCTCCAGGGTCGGCTTCTTCACCTTGGCCAGCGGGTGATCCTGTGGCACCACCAGCGAGAGAGTCCAGAGGTAGGCGGGCAGCGCGATCAGCTCCTTGTCGAAGCCAATTTCGTGGGCAACGATGGAGAAATCGGAGTAACCCTTGCTGATCTGCTCCTTGCTCGCCGACATCACCGGATGGAGGTGGAACGAGATCTTGGGGTACTTCTTGGTGAAGTAGGTGACCGACTTGGGCAGCAGGTAGCGGGCGATGGTGTGGGTGGTGTGAATATTGAGGGTGCCCACGGTCGGGTCCAGATACTCGCGGGAGATCGCCTTAATCTTGCTCTCGATATTGAGCATCGCCTCGGCACACTTGATGATCTCTTCCCCCACCGGCGTAATGCGGTGCAGGTGCTTGCCACGGCGCTCGAAAATCCGCACCCCCAGCTCGCTCTCCAGCAGGCCAATCTGTTTGCTGACCCCCGGCTGACTGGTGAAGAGCGCATCAGAAGCCACGGACACATTGAGGTTGTGGTCCCGGATCGCGATCAAATACTTCAATTGCTGTAGTTTCAAGGCGTCACACTCTCACACTGGTTTGGCTCAGACAGCTTTGGCTCAGGCCGGGACGGCAATCAAGCCATACAAACAGGCCGCCACATGGGCGGCCAGTGTACCATCCGATCCCGACATCTCAGCGCTTGATCCTTCATTTTGCTACAAAATCTAGCATCCGAAGGGGTGGCTGACAAACCGGGCTCAGGCCGCGCCAGCCCGCAGCGGCAGGATCCCCAGAAACTGCAGCAGCCACTGCATCATGGTCGCCGAATCCACCTCCCCCTCCAACGAGGAGAGGCTGCTCTGGTAGCGCTCGTCGGGCAACAGGCCACGGCGCCGCTCGATCAGCGCCCGGTTGTACTCCACCGAGAACTCCGGATGCCCCTGAATGGCGACGATGTGATCACCCTGCAAAAACATGAAGTTGGGACAAAAATCGTTGCCCGCCAGTCGGGTCGCCCCCGGCGGCAGCAGCGCCACCTGATCCTGATGGCTGGCCAGAATGCGGATCTGATCCCGCGCCGGCGCCATCCAGGGGGCATCCGCCAGCATGGGATGAACCGCTACCCCCAGCCCCCACCCCTTGGTGGACTTCACCACCTCGCCACCCAGCGCCTGGGCGATCACCTGATGGCCGAAGCAGACACCGGCCAGCTTGACGTCGGCATCGTGCGCCTGGCGGATCCAGGCTCGCAACGCCTGTATCCAGGGGATATCGCTGTAAGCATCGTGGCGCGAGCCGGTGATAAGCCAGGCATCGCACTCGTGCAGATCCTCCGGCAGTTCTCCATCGAGAGCCGACCAGACCCGAAATTCCAGTTCGGGGGCCAGGGCTGCAAAGCCCCTGATAAACATCTCGGAGTAAACGGGGCCAAAACGATCCGCCAGATCGGGATCGAGCCGGTCACAATCGAGAATTCCCAATCGCATCTGTTGTTCCTTTACAGAGTTCGCCCCCGCCAATCAACGACCGGCGGGGGCAAGAGGTTAGGCCATGAGCACACGCCAGCGCGTCACTTCATGGTCGGCATGGAGAACTCGGCACCACTGCGCAGGCTCTGGGGCCAGCGCGCCGTGACCGTCTTCATCCGGGTATAGAAGCGAACCCCATCCGGCCCGTGCATGTTGAGCGGCCCGAAGATGGAGCGCTTCCAGCCGCCAAAGCTGTGAAACGCCATCGGCACCGGAATGGGAACGTTCACCCCTACCATACCGACCTGCACCCGCGCCGTGAAGTCCCGCGCGGTGTCGCCGTCACAGGTAAAGATGGCGGTGCCGTTGCCGTACTCGTGTTCGTTGATGAGGCGCAGCGCCGTCTCGTAATCCGGCACCCGCACGATGGAGAGCACAGGGCCAAAGATCTCCTCGCGGTAGATGCGCATCTCTGGCGTCACCTCGTCAAACAGGCAGCCCCCGATGAAGTAACCCTCATCGTGGCTCAGCGTGCGGCCATCGACCCGCAGCGCGGCCCCTTCGGCCACCCCCTGATCCACGTAGCCGCGCACCTTGGCCAGATGCTCCTTGCTGATGAGCGGCCCCATCTCGTTCTCCGGGCTCTGGCCCAGCCCCGGGCCCACCCGCAGTTTTTCCACCAGCGGTGTCAGCTTGGCCACCAGCGCATCGGCGGTCTCGTCACCCACCACCACCGCCACCGAAATGGCCATGCAGCGCTCGCCCGCCGCCCCATAGGCTGCCCCCATCAGGGCGGAGACTGCCTGATCGAGATCCGCATCCGGCATCACCACCATATGATTCTTGGCGCCGCCCAACGCCTGCACCCGCTTGCCGTGCGCCGAGGCGGTGGCGTAGATGTACTGGGCGATGGGGGTAGAGCCGACAAACGACACGGCACCGACCCGTGGATCGGTCAGCAGCACATCCACCACCTCCTTGTCACCGTTCACCACGTTGAGCACCCCGTCCGGCAGACCGGCCTCCTTGAGCAGCTCGGCCATCCGTAGCGAGAGGGAGGGATCCTTCTCGGAGGGTTTGAGGATAAAGGTGTTGCCGCAGGCGATGGCGACCGGGAACATCCAGAGCGGCACCATGGCCGGGAAGTTGAACGGGGTGATACCGGCGCAAACCCCGACCGGCTGCATCATGGAGTAGCTGTCCACCCCGCGGCCGACGTTGAGGGAGTGCTCCCCCTTGAGCAGATGGGGAATGCCGCAGGCAAACTCCACCACCTCCAGCCCACGGGTCAACTCACCCTGCGCATCGGAGAAGACCTTGCCATGCTCGCGACTGATGAGCTGGGCCAGCTCGTCCCTGTGCTGCTCCATCAACGCCTTGAAGCGGAAAAAGACCCGGGCCCGCACCAGCGGCGGGGTTTGCGACCAGTCGGCAAAGGCGCGCTCGGCGATGGCGATCGCCTCCTGACACTCGGCGGCGCTCGACAGCCCCACGCTCCCCTGCTGCTTGCCGCAGGCGGGATTGAAGATGGCACCCTGGCGCTCGCTGCGACTCTCCTGCAGCTGGCCGTTGATGAAGTTGCTGACCCTGTATGTCATGTATCCTCCGTGATCACTGATGCGGTAAATGCGCTGAGCAAATCAACGCAAGGCCCCGCCAGTGCGGGGCCATCAAATGGGTTAAGGTTGTGCCTGCAGGACATCCTGCAGCAGGGTGAAGAGATCGTCGATCTGACTGCGCTCAATAATGAGCGGTGGCGACAGGGCGATGATGTCGCCGGTCACCCGGATCAGTGCCCCCTTCTCGAAGCAGCGCACGAACACCTCATAGGCGCGCTTGCCCGGCGCATCCGGCATGGACTCCAGCTCGATGCCCGCCACCAGCCCGTAGTTGCGCACATCCTTCACATGCTTGCAGCCCTTCAGCGAATGGGCCGCCTCCTCCCAGTAGCCCGCCAGATCGGCGGCGCGGCTGAGCAGGTTCTCATTGCGATAGATCTCGAGGGTCGCCAGACCCGCAGCCGCCGCCACCGGATGGCCGGAGTAGGTGTAGCCGTGGAACAGCTCGATGGCCCCCTTGCCTGCCGCCATCATGTCGTCATAAATGTGCTTCTGCACCAGCACCGCCCCCATGGGGATGGCGCCGTTGGTGAGCCCCTTGGCGCAGGTGATCATGTCGGGGATGACATCGAACTCCTGCGCGGCAAAGGGGGAACCGAGACGACCGAAACCGGTGATCACCTCGTCAAAAATCAGCAGGATGCCGTGTTTGGTACAGATCTCCCGCAGCCGCTTGAGGTAGCCTTTGGGCGGCATCAGCACACCAGTGCTGCCGGCGATGGGCTCGACGATCACCGCCGCGATATTGCTGGCATCGTGCAGAAAGACGATCTTCTCCAGCTCGTCGGCCAGCGCCACATCCTCCTCGGGCAACCCTTTGGTGAAGGCGTTCTTGGCGATATTAAGGGTATGCGGCAGATGATCCACCCCGGTCAGCAGGGAGCCGAACCACTTGCGGTTGCCGGGAATCCCCCCCACCGAGATGCCGCCAAAGCCGACGCCGTGATAGCCACGCTCTCGGCCAATCAGCCGGGTGCGGGTGCCCTGACCGCGAGCCCGCTGCCAGGCCAACGCGATTTTCAGCGCGGTATCGACCGACTCGGAACCGGAGTTGGTATAGAAGACGTGGCCAAAGCCCTTGGGTGCAATCTCCACCAACCGGTTGGCCAGTTCGAACGGCAGGGGGTGGCCCATCTGGAATGTGGGGGCAAAATCGAGGTGGGAAATCTGCTGGGAGACCGCCTCGGCAATCTCGCGCCGACCATGGCCCGCGTTGCAACACCAGAGCCCGGCTGTGCCATCCAGTATCTTGCGGCCATCCTCTGAGTGATAATACATCCCCTCTGCCGACTTCAGGATACGCGGCGCCGCCTTGAACTGCTGGTTGGCGGTGAACGGCATCCAGAACGCAGACATGTCGGAGGGCGTATTGATGTCGCTGATCGGTTTCATGGTCACCTCATCCTTAAGGTGTTTAGCAACTGTCGGCCAATGCCTATTAAATTAAACACCTGAATCCATAAAAAAGGGCCCGTTATCGCCCTGTCTGTTGCCACCCCTAGCTAGACGCATCAGCAGGGTGGTATAAGATATTTAACACAATTTTAATAATAGTAAACAGTCAAGGAGTGTCTATAGATGGATATCGGTCACCGCCTCAAGGCGGTTCGCACCAAGGCAGCCCTCTCCCAGCGCGAGCTGGCCAAGCGCTCCGGTGTGACCAACGGATTTATCTCCCAGATCGAGAAAAATCAGGTGAGCCCCTCTGTTGCCTCCCTGCGCAAGGTGCTGGAAGGCATCCCCATGTCGCTGGCCAGCTTCTTCACCGAAGAGACCGAAATGGGCAGCGAAGTGATCTTCCGCGCCGCCGATATGCCGGATCTCGGCACCCACCCCATCAGCTACCGGCTGGTCGGGCACAGCCGGGCCAACCGCGCCATCGGCATGTTGCAGGAGGTGTTGCCACCAGGTGCCGACACCGGCGACGACATGCTGAGCCACGAGGGTGAAGAGTGCGGCATCGTCATCAAGGGCGAAGTTGAAATGACCGTCGGCGAGCAGATCTACCTGCTGGGCGCCGGGGATGGCTACTACTTCGACAGCCGCACCCCTCACCGTTTTCGCAATAGCGGCGAGCAGGAGTGCGTGCTGATTTCGGCCAATACCCCCGCCAGTTTCTAACATTCAGATGCGTGTCGGCAGAGGGGCAATGTTTAATGAATTGTTACAAAGTGGATTTACAAGCGGCAGAATGTTTAGCATATTGATACGCGGAAACTGACTTTTGCCGGTTCAAGGAGTGAACATGAGTGACCTGACCCTGGCCCAGTGGCAACACAAGGCCGCCCACCTGACCCTGCCCTCGCAAGCCTTTATCAACGGTAGCTACCGGGACGCCATCAACGGCGCTACCTTCGATTGCATCAACCCGGCCAACGGCAAACTCCTGGCCAAGGTGGCGGCCTGCGATGCCGCCGATGCCGAACTGGCGGTGCAGGCCGCGCGTGCCGCTTTCGAGGACAAACGCTGGTGCGGGCTGGCCCCGAAACAGCGCAAGCAGATCATGCAGCGTTTCGCCGAACTGATGCGCCTCAACAAGGTGGAGCTGGCACTGCTGGAGTCGCTCGACATGGGCAAACCCATCGGCGATGCCATGGGCTATGACGCCCCCGCTGCCGCCAACTGCATCGCCTGGAACGCCGAGGCCATCGACAAGATCTACGATCAGGTCGCCCCGGTGGAGGAGTCAGCGCTGGCGCTGGTGACCCGCGAAGCGCTCGGGGTAGTGGCCGCCATCGTGCCGTGGAACTTCCCGCTGGTGATGGCCTGCTGGAAGCTGGGCCCGGCGCTCGCCACCGGCAACTCGGTCATTCTCAAGCCTTCCGAGAAGTCCCCCCTGACCGCCCTGCGCATCGCGGGTCTGGCCAAGGAGGCGGGCATTCCGGACGGCGTATTCAACGTGCTGCCGGGCTTTGGCCATACCGTGGGCGAGGCGCTGGCCATGCACATGGATGTGGATTGCATCACCTTCACCGGCTCCACCAAAATCGGCAAGCATCTGGTGGAGTGCTCCGGCAAGTCCAACCTCAAGCGCGCCTTTATGGAGTGCGGCGGCAAGAGCCCCAACATCATACTGGCTGATGCGCCGGATCTGGACGCCGCGGCCAAGAGCGCCGCTGGCGCCATCTTCTACAACCAGGGCGAGGTGTGCACCGCCGCCTCCCGGCTGCTGGTGCAAAACAGCATCAAGCCGCAGTTTATGGAGCGACTGCTGGCCCATGCCCGCGAGTGGATCTCGGCCAACCCGCTCGATCCCGCTACCCGCATCGGCGCCATGGTGGATCACATCCAGATGGAGCAGGTGCTGCGCTATATCGAGATTGGCAAGCAGGAGGGGGCCAAACTGCTGCTGGGCGGCAACCGCACCAATATGGAGAGTGGCGGCTTCTATATCGAGCCCACCATCTTCGACGGCGTGACTCCGCAGATGCGCATCTTCCGCGAGGAGATATTCGGCCCGGTGCTGGCTGTGACCGGCTTCGATACGCTGGAAGAGGCCATTGCGCTGGGCAACGACACCGACTACGGGCTGGCGGCGGCGATCTGGACAGCGGATCTCAACAAGGCGGTGAAGGGTTCCCGCGCCCTGCGCGCCGGCACCGTGTTCGTCAACAACTGGGACGGTGGCGACATGACCATGCCATTTGGCGGCTTCAAGCAGTCCGGCAACGGCCGCGACAAGTCGCTTCACGCACTGGAGAAGTACACCGAGCTGAAAAGCACCTGGATTCAGCTGGAATAACACGACAAAGCAGCACTATCGGATCCAAAAGGGGGAGAAATCCTGTCTCTTATACACAAATCCCCAAGCATCGCTTGGGGATTTTTTTGAACCTTTTCCCTTCTCCGTGATCTGACTCTTTTGCCATCCCTTATCACGGCTCTAATATGCATCTCACCCAACTCGAACAATGGGCATTCGACCAGTTTGGCCATGCCAATCTCAAGGACCCCAGACGCACTGAACGTCTCGTCAAACTCGCCACCGCCCTTGCTCAACAACCCGGAGATTGCGTGTCACAACTTCCCCTCTCACCCGCCGACATGGAAGGCTCATATCGCTTTATTCGCAACCACCATGTCAATGCCGATGCCATTGCTGATGCAGGCTTTGCCACCACCGCAGCCCTAGCCAGGGACTACGACCTGTTGCTGGCACTAGAAGATACCACGGCCCTGACCTTCAACCATGCCAGCGTCCATGATGAGCTGGGGCACACCAATCAAGGCAGTAGTCGCGCTCTGCTGGCTCACTCCGTCTTGTTGTTTGCTCCGCATAAATCGCAGGTGGTCGGCATGATTGCACAGCGTATCTGGACCCGTGATGTCAGCAAGCGGGGAGAGAGCCACCGGCATGCCACCCGGCCTTACAAGGAGAAAGAGAGTCGCAAGTGGGAGGAGGCATCCGTGGCCTTTGCCGCCCGTCTCGGCACTCAGATGGCCAACGTTATCTCGGTCTGTGACCGGGAAGCGGATATCTACGAATATCTGCATTACAAGCAGAGCAACCAACAACGCTTTGTGGTGCGCTCGATGCAAAGTCGCTGTATCGAAGAGCATGACCACAAGCTCTACGACTATGCCCGGCAGTGCCACTCTGCCGGCACCAAGGTCGTCAAAATACCGCAGCGGGGCGGCAGAAAAGCCAGAGAGGCCGTGCTCGACATCAAGTTTACCAAAGTCACCCTAAAGGCTCCGGCCAACAAGCGTAACGAGCCGGATATCCCGCTCTACTACGTGGGATGCATTGAGCAGGGCGATGCCTCTGACCGGCTGGAGTGGCACCTGCTGACTAGTGAAGCCGTGACCGACGATGCACAGGCCCGCAAGGTTATCGGCTATTACGAGCGGCGCTGGCTTATCGAGGATTATCACAAGGTCTGGAAGAGTGCCGGCACTCGGGTAGAAACCTTAAGGATGCAGAGCATGGATAACCTGAAGCGGATGTGCGTCATCTTGTCGTTTATCGCGGTGCGTCTGTTGCAATTGAGGTTTATCAACGAGGAGTCATCGGCACAGAATCAAAGCTGCGAAACGGTGATAGGCCCGACGGGGTGGAAGCTGCTTTGGCGAAAGGTAGAGAAAACGCCGTTGCCAACCAAGGTGCCGGATATGAGATGGGCGTACCGGAGCCTGGCCAAGCTGGGGGCTGGAAGGACACTAAACGAACGGGGCGGGCTTCAATAGCGGCATTATGGGAGGGCTGGTTTCGACTCCAGACCCTCCTGGAAGGCTACGAACTGGCGCAGTCTCTTGAGCACCAATAGTTGTGATCAAGAGACAGGAGAAATCCCCCTTTTGGATTTTTGGCCTTCCATCAACGATCTCAATCCTTATAATGATAAAAAAGCCAACATGTTAAATATAAAGATAAAAATGCTATTTTTTCTGGGAAGCGTACTTTTTCTGGTGATCGGGTTGCCCCTGCTGTTCTTCGTGCTGGGGCACGGCGAGGCCTACGTGACCTGGGGTCCCTGGATCTCCGCTATCGCCCTGATGCTGTGGCTGTTGATGGACGTCGACAAGATCCGCCGCGGTAAAGGCTGACCGGCGTAACTGTTCACCCGCAGGGTATTGACAGGCAAATAATGATACGATCGTCTCTTGATCCACATTTGCTTCTTGTTTGATCCTGCCCATCAGGCAACCTTGTCTTCATGAACAGGAACAACACGCCTCCACCAGGATTGCCGCTCACGCTGGAGCAGGCCAATGAGCTGATTTACAAGCTACTCGACCGTATTGCCGAGCTGGAGGATCGCCTTAATCAACACAGCGGCAATTCATCCAAGCCGCCATCCAGCGATGGCGCAGCGGCCCCACGCTCTGAGCGCAAACGGCCTGCTTCTGGCAAGAAGCGGGGGCACAGCCCGGCCACAAGGGGAGCCGGCGCGAACTGCATCCCCATGATGCCCGGCTGACGACAACGGCTCACTATCCGGCGTCGGAGTGCCTCTGTTGCGGTGGCAACGTCTTGCCTCATGCCAAACCCTACCGCGTGCATCAGGTGTTTGAACTGCCCGAGGTAAGCTACTTCGTCACTGAGCATCGGCTGTTTCGGGGCACCTGCACTCACTGCGTGACCAGTGCCCAGGCTGAGCTGCCCGAGACGATCAGCAGCTGCCAGATGGGCACCCATTTACTCAGTTACATTGCCCTGCAAAGTGGCCAGTTCCATCAGAGCATCAGCCAGATACAGCAGCAGCTTAAACAGCACTTCGGCCTGACCTTCAGTCGCGGTGCCATCAGCGAGGCGCAGGGCCGGGTGAGCGCCATGCTCACCCCCACGCACCAGGCCATCAAGCGGCAGGTGCAGTCGGCAAGCCATATCCATGCCGATGAGACCCGGCACCAGCGCGGTGGCGAGCGGCGCTGGATGTGGTTGGCGCTGAGCAAGATTGCGGTCTGCTTCATGACCGCCTACGGGCGTGGTCAGGATGCCGCCAAGCGGTTGCTGGGTTCTGAACTCGATGGCGTGTTGGTGACAGATCAGTACGCCGGTTACCGCTTCATCGATGCCAGTCAGCGTCAGCTGTGCTGGGCCCATGTGGCGCGCAATGTGGCCGCAATAGCCGATAGCAGTGATGACGTTAATCAGCTAATCGGAGCCCGCCTGGTCCTGCTGGCAGACAGCGTGTTCAGGGCCAGGCACCGATGGGAAAACGGTCTGCTGAGCAAAGAGCGTTATCTGCGAAGGCTCAGGCGATACAGGCAAAACTGGCGCAAGCGGTTGGAATTGGGAGCGTTATGGTGCACCAAGCGTTACCGTGGGCGCTGTGAACTCTTGCTCCGGGATGACGAGATGCTGTGGCGGTTCATGAACGATGATGAGCTCGCCTTGACTAACAACGAGGCGGAGCGAGCCCTGCGCGGTTATGTGCTGTGGCGTAAGGGAAGCTTTGGCGTTTGGTCTCATCGAGGGGAACAATTTCGCCAGCGCATCCTGTCATTGGTGGAGACCGCCAAAAAACTGGGTCGTTGTCCTCAGGAGTGGTTGCGAGCAGTTGTTCGTGCTTGCATCGAGAAAACAGATTACCCCATTCCTGTCGAATTGTGTGTGTCAAGCCCCTGTCGGTGAACGCTTACTGACCGGCCAACCGCTTCCTTCCCCTTAAACTTCGTTTATTCGCTTCTGTCCCCGCAAAAGGATCGCTACACTGATTTTTTGCGATGTTTTCCCGCATCCAACGCTTCAGTAAAGGTCATCCGCATGCAGCAACAGATCCAGCGTCAGGGCGTCATCTACGCCCTGTGCGCCTATACCCTTTGGGGCATAGCCCCCATCTATTTCAAGACCATCTCTGCCGTTCCGGCCGCCGAGATCCTGACCCACCGGATGATCTGGTCCTGCGTGCTGTTGATGGTGCTCACCCTGGCAGGCCGTCAGTGGCACAAGGTGCAGGCGGTGTTGCGTCAGCCAAAAGTGTTGCTCACCTTGGCGTTTACCTCGGTCACCGTCGGCGGCAACTGGCTGCTGTTCATCTGGGCCATCAACAACGGTCACATGCTGGATGCCAGCCTCGGCTACTACATCAATCCGCTGTTCAACGTACTGCTGGGGATGGTGTTTTTGAGCGAGAAGCTGCGCCGCCTGCAGTGGTGGGCGGTCGCGCTGGCCTTTGCCGGGGTGGCGATCCAGCTCATCGCCTTTGGCTCTTTGCCCTGGATTGCGCTGGTGCTGGCGTCGAGCTTCGCCATCTATGGGCTGGTGCGCAAAAAACTGGCCCTCGATGCCCTCACCGGTCTGCTGATCGAAACCATGATCATGCTGCCACCGGCCGCCATCTATCTGTGGGGCTTTGCCGACAGCCCCACCAGCCATCTCACCCAGAACGACTGGCATCTCAACCTGCTGCTGATCGCCGCAGGCGCCGTCACCACGGCCCCTCTGCTCTGCTTCACTGCTGCCGCGACCCGGCTCAAACTCTCCACCCTGGGCTTCTTCCAGTACATTGGCCCCAGCATGATGTTCATCCTTGCGGTCACCCTCTATGGCGAGGTGCTGGCGATGGACAAACTGCTCACCTTCGCCTGCATCTGGAGCGCGCTGGTGCTGTTCAGTCTGGATGGTCTGCGCAATGGCAAGAGCTCCGCTGCGACGCGCAATATAAAGCATTCAGAATCAAGTCAGTAGATAACAAAATCGTCAGAAGCGATATGCCGTTTTCTCGCCTCCTGACCTGTTAAACCGGTAGTCTTGGACTCAATGTGGGAATAGGATCCGCACTCCCTATTTTTCATCCAGCTATAAGGATTAACGGTTATGAATCGAAAATGGTCGCTCCCCATCGTGGCACTCGCGGGGGGAGCGTTACTCTGGCTAGGCAACACCTTTGGTATGAAATGGGCTCTGATGGCCCTGATCGGATTCGGCTTCGGCTTCACCCTCTCCTTCAGCCGCTTCGGCATCGTATTCGGTTGGCGCGAAATGCTGACCAAGCGCAACAGCTACTATGTGCGGGTTCACCTGCTCACCATCGCCATCGAAATTCTGCTGTTCACCTGCTTCCTCTCCTTTAGCCACGCCCTGTTTGGCGGAGCCATGGTGGGCAACGTGATGGCTATCGGCATTCCTTTCATCGTCGGTGCCTTCCTGTTCGGCATCGGCATGCAGCTGGCGGGCGTCTGCGCCACCGGCACGCTCTATTGCTGCGGCGAGGGACAACCCCGCTTCTGGCTGGTGCTGATCTGCTACGGCATCGGCACCCTCATCAGCAACCAGTTCCGCCCCGAACTGGAGGCCACCTTCTCCAGCCATGTGGTATTGGCCCGGGATCTGACCGGTAATATCTGGAGCGGCATGCTGCTCAATCTGGCGCTGGTCGCCGTGCTGTTCATGCTGTTTCGCAACAGCGAACTCAAGCGCACCGGCGAGCTCAAGCCCCTCTTCAGCGGCGGCAACCTGTTCTGGCGCGATGGCCGCTTCACCGTGCTGACCGGCGGCATCATCATCGCCCTGCTCAACTCGTCCGTGGTCGCCCTGCACGGCTCGGCCTGGACCATCACCGGCGCCGTCTATGACATGGCGCTGCGCGGTGCCTCCCTGTTCGGCCTGTTCGAGGGCAACCCGAAACTGGCCCAGCCGCTCTTTATCAACCCCATGGTCGGCATGTTCTGGCTCGGCATTCTGGGGGCCATGCTGGCGCGCTGCCTGAGCGGTGGCGGCAACTTCGCCCCGATGCGACTCGGCAACAGTCTGGCATCCATCATTGGCGGCCTGTTGATGGGGATGGGGGCCATGTACGCCGCCTGCAACCTCGGCGGTTTCTTTGATGGCACCGCCTCCGGCAGCCTGCACGGCTGGGTCTGGATGTTGATGGCCCTCGCAGGTAGCCTGATCGGCATTCGCCTGCGCCCGCTGTTCGGGCTCTGAGGCACGACATCATAAACACCCCACAAGAAACGGGAGGCCAAGCCTCCCGTTTTTGCATTTATCGATCCCGTCGCTCGGCTTATTGGGCGGGTTGGGAGACCCCTTCCAGATGGATTTCCACCCGGCGATCCGGTGCCAGACAGGCGATCAGCTCCTGCTTGGAGCGGCTGGCGCAGCGGTTGCCTGTGACCGGATTGGCCTTGCCACGCCCCTCGACCCGCACCTTGTCGGCATACAAGCCTTTGGATACCAGATAGCTGGCCACACTCTGGGCCCGTTTCTCGGATAGCGCCAGGTTGTAGTTGTCGGAACCGATGCGGTCGGTATAACCGACCACGGTCGCGACGCCATCTTTCGGATTGGCCGCCACAATCTGGCTGAACAGGGCATCGAGCGCCTGATTGGCAGCCGGTTTCAGGGTCGCCTTGTTGAACTCGAACAGCACATCGGAACTCAGACTGAAGGTCTTGGGCTCAACCACGGCTACAGGTGCCGGTTCGGCGGCCGGAGCGGGCGCCGGTGCAACGACCTCGCCACCCTGCTGACCGAAGCGATAGAGCATGCCGAACGAAATCAGACCGTTATCCAGCTCGATGCCGGAGCGATCGAGCGAGGCATCTCCCAGCGGCGTGGTGTACTGGTACTCCAGACGGGCAGCCCAGTCACGATCGATGGCATATTCGGCACCCAGCGCCCCAACGAAGGCGGCGCCATGCTTCTTGCCGGTCTCGCTGGTATTGGCGAAGCTGATCTCGCTATCCGTCCAGGCATAGGCGCCGCCCAGTCGGCCATAAAGATCGAGCACATTCGTTGCCGGGAAGCTGATCTTCATGGTGGCCTGAATCATCTGGCTCTTGGCTTCGGTATTGAGGGCCTTGGTGCCTGTGCCCGAAGTGGTGTCGTATTTGCCAAGCCAGTCATAACCCAGCTCGAAGCCCAGATTGGGGTTGAGCTGATAACCGGCGAACAGGCCCAGCCCCAGATCATCCGTGTTCTCGCTGGTATTGCCCAGAGATTGGGCAATCGACTCGGCATACTGGTTGTGATCAACGCCGTAATAGTTCGACCAACCGGCCTTGCCACCGACATACCAGGTATTGTCCTGAGCGGCGGCCTGCACGGCCCCGGCCGCCAGCAAACCACTGACCAATACCGCAAGCATGGATTTATTCATATGTTCGCCTCTGCAATAAGTCGTTAGGGCGCCTGAGTGCGCACTCTCCCTGTGTGAAGCCGTCAGGCAGCTTCCCGCATTCCAGAGTACCCCATCCGCAGGCAGCCTCAAATGACCAGCAGGTCAGGAGTGTGAGCTTGCCAGCAATATCCGGTGTAAAAATCACCGGTGTACCTACTCATACCGTTTTGCCAGTTAAACCATGACCTTGCGTCGTACGGAGTGGACCTATCCACACGCAGCAATAGAAAAGGGAGGCATAACGCCTCCCTCCTGATGAGTTGTTGAAGCCCCCTTGCTCAACTGGCCAGGAACAGTCGGTAGGCGGGGTCGTCACTCACCTCTTTCCAGCCGTAGCCAATCTCGTGCAGGTAGTCGTGGAAGGCGGCCACGTCCTCGTCCGGCAGCTCGAAGGCGCACAGCACGCGGCCGTAGTCGGCACCGTGGTTACGGTAGTGGAACAGGCTGATGTTCCAGCGACAGCCGAGGGTCTCGAGAAAGCGCATCAAAGCGCCCGGCTGCTCCGGGAACTTGAAGCTATAGAGACGCTCACCGAGGGGCCGGGCCGGGCGGCCGCCAATCATGTAGCGCACGTGGTTCTTGGCCAGCTCGCTCTCGGTCATGTTGACCACCGGATAGCCGTTGCCACCGAGCTGATCGATGATCTGGCCCAGCTCCTCGTCACCACCGGTGAGGCGCACCGAGACGAACAGCGATGCCTGCTCCGCATCCGAGTAGCGGTAGTTGAACTCGGTCACCATGCGGGGCCCCAGCTGACGGCAAAAGTCGAGGAAGGCCCCCTTGCGCTCAGGGATGGTCACCGCCAGCATGCCCTCGCGCTTCTCGCCAATCTCGCAGCGCTCCGACACATAGCGCAGGCTGTGGAAGTTGACGTTGGCGCCGGACAGAATGGCCGCCATCCGCCCCCCCTTGACCTGCTCCCGCTCGCTGTAGGTTTTCAGACCCGCCAGCGACAATGCCCCCGATGGCTCGGCGATGGCGCGGCAGTCGTCGAAGATGTCTTTGAGCGCGGCGCAGATCTGGTCGTTGGAGACGGTCACCACCTCGTCCAGATACTGGTTGCAGAGGCGGAAGCTCTCCTCGCCGATGCGCTTGACCGCCACCCCGTCAGCAAACAGCGAGACTCGCTCCAGATTGACCGGCTCGCCCGCGGCCATGGCCGCCTTGAGGCAGGCGGAACCCTCCGCTTCCACCCCGATCACCTTCACATCCGGCAGCAGCTGCTTGATGTAGACCGCCACCCCGGCAGCCAGACCGCCGCCGCCCACCGGCACAAACACGTGGGTGAGGTGAGTATCCTGCTCCAGCAGCTCCTTGCCGATGGTGCCCTGCCCGGCGATCACCTCGACGTCGTCAAACGGCGGGATCAGGGTGTAGCCCTCCAGTTCGGCGAGGCGGCGGCTCTCGCCATAAGCCTCATCGAAGCTGTTGCCAAACAGCATGACGTTGCCGCCCTGACGGCGCACCGCATCGATCTTGATGTCCGGCGTGGTCTTGGGCATCACGATGATCGCCTTGATACCCAGCTTGGCGGCAGACAGGGCGACCCCCTGTGCGTGGTTGCCGGCAGAGGCAGCGATAACGCCGTGATCCTTCTGCTCCTGGGTCAGGGTGGCGATCTTGTGGTAGGCACCGCGCAGCTTGAAGGAGTGAACCGGTTGCAGATCCTCCCGCTTCAGACTGACGTGGTTGCCGAGCCGCTCGGATAATTTTTTAAGGGTCTGCAAGGGAGTGACGCGCGCCGCCTCGTAGACGGGAGAGAGCAACACCTTGCGTAGATAATCAGCCGCAGAGACCATGACTTATTCCCCCAGCAGGGTGCGATCACGCACCGCACCTTTATCGGCGCTGGTGGCGAACATGGCATAGGCGCGCAGGGCAAAAGAGACCTGACGCTGGCGATCGAGCGGCTTCCAGCCACGAGCTTCCACGGCGACACGGCGCGCGGCCAGCACGCTGTCGGCCACCTCCAGCACCATGCTGCGGGCCGGGATGTCGATATTGATGATGTCGCCATCCTCCACCAGACCGATAGTGCCGCCTGAAGCGGCCTCCGGCGAGACGTGACCGATGGAGAGACCCGAAGTACCGCCGGAGAAGCGGCCGTCGGTGATCAGCGCACACGCCTTGCCCAATCCCATGGATTTCAGATAGGTGGTGGGGTAGAGCATCTCCTGCATGCCGGGGCCCCCTTTCGGCCCTTCGTAGCGGATCACCACCACCTCGCCCGCTTTCACTGTGCCGTCGAGGATACCGTTCACCGCGCTCTCCTGACTCTCGAACACCCGGGCCGGGCCACGGAAGGTGAGGTTCTCCTCATCCACCCCGGCGGTCTTGACGATGGCGCCGTTGACCGCCAGGTTGCCGGAGAGCACGGCGAGGCCGCCCTCTTGGCTATAGGCGTTATCCAGCGAGCGGATGCAGCCTTCTGCTCTGTCCAGATCCAGCTCCGGCCAGCGACAATCCTGACTGAACGCCTTGGTGGTGCGGATACCGGCCGGGCCAGCGCGGTAGAAATCCACCACCTCCTGACTCGGCTGGCGGCTGACGTCATATTCATTGAGCTGTTCGACGAGGGAGCAACCCAGCACGGTACGGGTATCGCCATGCACCAGACCCGCTTTTTCCAGCTGTCCCAGAATCGCTACCACACCGCCGGCGCGATGCACGTCTTCCATATGGTACTTCTGGGTGGAGGGCGCCACCTTGCACAGTTGCGGCACCTTGCGCGACATGCGGTCGATATCGGCCATGGTGAAGTCGACCCCCGCCTCCTGCGCCGCCGCCAGCAGGTGCAGCACGGTATTGGTGGAGCCGCCCATGGCGATGTCGAGCGCCATGGCGTTCTCGAACGCCGCCTTGGTGGCGATATTGCGCGGCAGGGCGCTCTCGTCATCCTGCTCATACCAGCGTTTGGCCAGCGTCACGATGCGCTGGCCCGCCAGCTTGAACAGCTGCTCGCGGTCGCTGTGGGTCGCCAGCATCGAACCGTTGCCCGGCTGGGAGAGGCCAAGTGCTTCGGTCAGACAGTTCATGGAGTTGGCGGTAAACATGCCGGAGCAGGAGCCGCAGGTGGGGCAGGCGCTGCGCTCCACCTGTTCACTCTGAGCGTCCGATACCTTGGGATCGGCGCCCTGGATCATGGCGTCTACCAGATCCAGCTTGATGATCTGGTCGGAGAGCTTGGTCTTGCCCGCTTCCATCGGGCCGCCGGAGACGAAGATCACCGGGATGTTGATGCGCAGAGCGGCCATCAGCATCCCCGGGGTGATCTTGTCGCAGTTGGAGATGCAGACCATGGCGTCGGCACAATGGGCGTTAACCATGTACTCCACCGAATCGGCGATCAATTCACGCGATGGCAGGGAGTAGAGCATGCCGCTGTGGCCCATGGCGATGCCGTCATCGACAGCTATGGTGTTGAACTCCTTGGCAACGCCGCCCGCGGCTTCGATCTCGCGCGCCACCAGCTGGCCCAGATCCTTGAGATGGACGTGGCCCGGCACGAACTGGGTGAAGGAGTTGACCACGGCGATGATGGGTTTGCCGAAATCCTGATCGGTCATTCCGGTAGCACGCCACAGGGCGCGAGCCCCGGCCATGTTACGCCCGTGGGTGGTGGTGGCGGATCTCAACTTCGGCATTGTCTCTACTCCCTGAATGCCCAACGGGCTCATTATCTTTGGAAATGAAAAAGTGACTCTCGGATCGGGAATCGATCCTGGTGAGGGCACCGCGCAGTGCCCTGACCGGAAGCGACTCGGGGAGGCATGGCCCCCCCTCTGCAATCAGTCGTTGACTGGCGTCAGCCAGCCCCACTTGTCCTCGGTCTGGCCGTTGAACAGGCCAAAGAAGGCGTTTTGCAGTTGCTCGGTCACCGGGCCACGGCTGCCAGCGCCCACCTTCATCCGGTCGACGGAGCGCACCGGGGTCACTTCGGCGGCGGTACCGGTCATGAAGATCTCGTCCGCCACATAGAGCGCCTCGCGGGGCAGCGCCTGCTCGCGCACCTCGTAACCGAGATCCCGCGCCAGCGTCATGATGGTGTCGCGGGTGATGCCGGGCAGGATGGCGGCGGTAGCGGGCGGGGTGAACAGTACGCCGTTCTTCACCAGAAACAGGTTCTCCCCCGCCCCTTCGCTCAGATAGCCGTTCACATCCAGCGCCAACCCCTCGGCAAAGCCGTTGCGCTTGGCCTCGCGGCTGATCAGTTGGGAAGAGAGGTAGTTACCGCCCGCCTTGGCGCCGGTGGGGATGGTGTTGGGGGCGAGCCGGCTCCAGGAGGTGACGCAGACATCCACCCCGTTTTTTAGCCCCTCTTCCCCCAGATAGGCGCCCCACGGCAGGGCTGCAACAATGAGATCCGCCTTGGCATCCAACGGCGGATGCAGCCCCAGCCCCACGTTGCCGACAAAGGCCAGCGGGCGCAGATAGCCGCTCTTCAGGCCGTTCTCGCGCACCACGGTGCGGCAGGCTTCATTCACGTCGGCCTCGCTGTAGGGAACGTCCATCCAGTAGATCTTGGCGGAGTCGAACAGGCGGCGGGTGTGCTCCTGCAGACGGAAGATGCAGGTGCCCTTGGGGGTATCGTAGGCGCGCACACCCTCGAACACCGAGGAGCCGTAGTGCAGGGCGTGGCTCATCACGTGTACCTGGGCATCCTGCCAGGGCACCAGTTTGCCGTTGAACCAGATGTATTGCGGGTGAGTGGCGGATTGGGAAGGCTGTGACATTGGCTTGGCTCCTTAAGCGCTGATCCGGGGTTGCTGTTCCAGTGCATCGACCCGGGAGACGTCCACCAGCTTCACCAGCTGGCTCCACAACTGCTGGATGGGACGCGCCGACTCGACAGTAACCGTGATCCGCAGCTGTTGGCAATCCTGCTCCATGTTCAGAGCGCAGAGAGCGAAGCCGCGGTGACGCACCACCCGCAGCACCCGCTCCATCACTTCAGGTCTGGGCTGGGCGTGGATATGCAGGGTGTGTTGTGCAAATGCTGGCTGGGCAAGGGTGTACGGATTCATGGGCGTTGCTCCATCATCTTGTGGTTGGCGACTCCCGGCGGAACCAGGGGCCAGACGTTTTCTTCCTCTGAAGTGGCCACATGCAGCAGATAGGCGCCTTCACTCTTCAGCAGGCGATCGAGGGCACCGGCTATCTGCTCCTTGCATGTGATGGTTTCGCCTGGAATGCCGAAAGCGGCGGCCAGGGCGACAAAATCGGGGTTGTCGGTGAGGATGGTCTCGCTGTAGCGGCCATCGAAGAACAGCTCTTGCCACTGGCGCACCATGCCGAGGCGCTGGTTATCCAGCAGCACCATCTTCACCTTGAGCTGGGCGCGGCGGATGGTGCCGAGCTCCTGCACGTTCATCATGAAAGAGCCGTCACCGCTTACCAGCACCACTTCATCCTGCGGGCGCGACATCTTGGCGCCGATGGCGGCGGGCAGACCGAAGCCCATAGTGCCGAGACCGGCGCTGGAGAGGTGGTTGCGCGGGCTGGTGAAGCGCATATGCTGGGCCACCCACATCTGGTGCTGACCCACGTCGCAGGCCACCACGCTGCTCTCCGGCAACTTGGCAGAAAGCTGCTTGAGCAATGCCGGCGCATAGATGGCCTGCCCCGGATGGTCGTAGCGAAAGGTATATGCGCGGGCCATGGCGGCGCAGTGTTCACGCCAGGGATCGATGGAGAGGGTCATGGCAAGGGCGGGCAACACCTGTTTGAGATCCTGGGTGATCCCCACCTCGGCGGCGCGGCGCTTGCCGAACTCGGCGGCGTCCACATCCAGGTGGATCACCTTGGCCTCGGGAGCGAACTCCTCCAGCTTGCCGGTCACCCGATCATCGAAACGGGCACCCACCACCAGCAGCAGATCGCACTGCTGCACCGCGTAGTTGGCCGCCTTGGTGCCGTGCATGCCGAGCATGCCGAGGTAAACGGGGCTATCGGGGTCGAGCGCGCCAATCCCCTTGAGGGTGGTGACCGCAGGCATGCCGGTTGCGGCAGCAAAGTCGCGCAACTGCTGCTCGGCATTGGCCATGCCCACCCCGCCACCGACGTAGAGCACCGGTCGCTCGGCGGCAGCCAGCAGGGTACGGGCGGCCGTCAGTTCGGCCTGGCTCAGATGCTCGGGCTCTGCCACCGCAAACAGCGGGCTCTGGATCGGCGCATTGGCCAGTTGAATATTGGCCAGCTGCACATCTTTGGGCAGGTCGATCAGCACCGGGCCTGGGCGCCCTTCACTGGCAATGGCGAAGGCTTCGGCGATGACCTGCGGCAGATCGGCCACATCGGTCACCATGAAGGAGTGTTTGGTGCAGGAGAGAGACATGCCGAGCACGTCGACCTCCTGAAACGCATCGGTACCGATGACGGAACAGGGCACCTGACCGCTGATGGCCACCAGCGGCACCGAATCGAGCAGCGCCTCCGCCAGCCCGGTCACCAGGTTAGTCGCGCCGGGGCCGGAGGTAGCGATGCAGACCCCCACCTGCCCGGAGGCGCGGGCATACCCCACCGCCGCCATGGCGGCACCCTGCTCGTGGCGGCAGAGCTGATGGGCCAGACCGCCGTCATACAGGGCATCGTAGACCGGCATGATGGCCCCGCCCGGGTAACCAAACACCTGGGTCACACCCTGTTTCTTGAGAGCCTGTACCAAAAACTGCGCGCCGTTCATCTGGAAAATCCTGTCCTTTGGTCGAAAAAAAACCCCCGAGCGGTGAGGCTCGGGGGTCGCTTGTTTCGTTCTGTCCGGTGGTGGGTCTATCCCTTGTTCCGTGCAGCTAAACGAGCCCCGAGCGGTGAGATAATAATCACCACTAGGACCATAATAATGCTGACGAAACGGGAGGCCATGTTCATAGTTACAACCGGAAATCCTGTCAAATGGGGGCGGTGTGTACCGCGAATGGCTATTAGAACTAGCACAATGATTGTTGCTGGGCAAGCCTTTTTTTTTGTGACAGCCAACTGATTTTGGCTGTTCCCCAGCCGGAATTCTGGAATAAAAAAACCAACGACAAGCAGTTAGTCAGAACATATATCAACTCAAGGACGGGATTTATGTCATTAGCTGTGGTTTATAGCCGTGCCAGCCTCGGGATCGCTGCCCCGCAAGTTACAGTGGAAGTTCACCTCTCCAACGGCCTGCCCGCCTTCAACATGGTGGGCCTGCCGGAAACCTCGGTGAAGGAGTCGCGGGATCGGGTGCGCAGCGCCCTGCTCAACGGCAATTTCGAGTTCCCGAGCAAACACATCACCGTCAATCTGGCCCCCGCCGATCTACCCAAGGAGGGCGGCCGTTTCGATCTGGCCATTGCCATCGGCATTCTCGCTGCTTCCAAGCAAATACCGGCAAAATACCTGCTCAATCATGAATTTTTAGGGGAGTTGGCCCTGACCGGCGAGATCCGGCCCGTGCTCGGGGTGCTGCCCGCCGTATTGGCCTGCCGCGATGCCGGACGCACCCTGCTGGTGCCGCGAGAGAACGGCCCGGAAGCCTCGCTCATTCAAGATGCCGAGGTGCGCACCGCCCACCAGTTGCTGGCCGTCACCGCCTGGCTGGCGGGCCAGTACGCGCTGCCACTGCCGGACCCACAAAGCGCGGAGAGCCTGCCCGATGTACCGGATCTGCAGGATGTGATCGGCCAGTCACAGGCCAAGCGGGCACTGGAGATTGCCGCCGCCGGCAGCCACAACCTGCTGTTCATCGGCCCGCCCGGCACCGGCAAGAGCATGCTGGCCAGCCGATTGCCCGGCATTCTGCCACCGCTGAGCGAGCAGGAGGCGCAGCAGACAGCCGCCATCCACTCCATCGGCGGGCTCACCCCGCGCGCCGGTCACTGGCATCACAGACCCTATCGCACACCCCACCACAGCGCCTCGTCGGTGGCGCTGGTGGGCGGCGGCAGCCACCCAAGACCCGGCGAAATTTCGCTGGCCCACAACGGGGTGCTGTTTCTGGATGAATTGCCCGAATTCGAGCGCAAGGTGCTCGACTCCCTGCGCGAGCCGCTAGAGACCGGCCACATCACCATCAGCCGGGCCGCCCGTCAGGTGGATTTTCCCGCCCGCTTCCAGCTGATCGGCGCAATGAATCCCAGCCCCTGCGGCCACTATGGCGACGGCCAGACCCGCTCCAGCCCGGATCAGATCCTGCGCTACCTCGGCAAGCTCTCCGGCCCCTTTCTCGACCGCTTCGACCTGACGGTGGAGGTGCCGCTGCTACCCAAGGGGAGCCTGACCGGCAAGGCGGATCGGGGCGAGTCGAGCCAGCAGATCCGCGAGCGGGTGCTGGCGGCACGGGAGCGCATGCTGAGCCGCAACGGCAAGCTCAACAACCTGTTGGATAGCCGTGAAATCGAAGAAATTTGCCGATTATCAGCGCAAGATGCCGAATTTTTGGAGAACGCCATCCAGAAGCTGGGGCTCAGCATCCGGGCCTGGCACCGCATTTTGCGGGTGTCACGCACCATCGCCGATCTGGTGGGACAGCCCGCCATCGGCAAGGAGCATCTTATCGAGGCGCTCGGTTATCGCGCCATGGATCGGCTGCTGTCGCGGTTGCGCAGCGGCTGAATGAGAGGAATGGGAGATCGCCATACCACAGATGGCCCTCTGCATGGTCTAGCACGCCATCGGCTGATATTATGGCCACAGATCTGACCACTTGATGGCCCTTTATCGACAGCAAGACGGACCCGAACTCATGCCCAACAAGCTGATAGAGCGACTGCGCGGCAGCCTCTCCACCCTGCTCTATTTTTTCAACACCCTCTTCTGGTTTGTTCCCATCTTCTCGCTGGGTCTGCTCAAACTCCTGCTCCCCTTAGAGGGGTGGCGAACCCTCTGCAACGCCCTGCTGGATGGCTGTGCCAGCTGCTGGATCGGTTTCAACAATCTGATCCAGAAAACCATCATCAGAACCCCTTTCGAGGTGGTCGGAGTGGACAAAGGGCGCCGGAATGAGTGGTATATGGTGATTGCCAATCATCAATCCTGGGTCGACATACTGGTACTGCAGCGGATTTTTAATCAAAAAATTCCCTTCCTGAAGTTTTTTCTGAAGAAAGAGCTGATTTGGGTACCTTTTCTCGGGCTGGCCTGGTGGGCACTCGATTTCCCCTTCATGCGGCGATACTCCAAGAAATTTCTGGAAAAATATCCCCATCTGAAGGGAAAAGACATAGAAACAACCCGTAAAGCCTGTGCCAGGTTCAGCCATATTCCGGTCAGTGTGATGAACTTCGTCGAGGGCACCCGCTTCACCAAGGGCAAACATCAGAAGCAGGGATCGCCCTATCATCACCTGCTCCACCCGCGGGCTGGCGGCATCGCCTTCACCCTGGCGGCCATGGGTGACCAGTTGCATCAACTGGTAGATGTCACCATCGCCTATCCGGACGGCATCCCCAGCTACTGGGACTTCATGTGCGGCCGGGTCGGACAAATCAAGGTTCAGGTCCGCTATTTGCCGATCGACCACAAGCTGGTGGGGGATTACTTCAATGACCCCGAGTTCCAACAAGAGTTTCAACAGTGGTTGAACGGGATCTGGCACGAGAAGGACCAGACCCTGAGCCAACTGCTGGCAACCAAGGCGCAGTAGACATCCATGCTATCTCTGCTTCCCGGCCCGCTGGTACTGATCATCAGCGCGGGCCTGACCATACTGTTCACCGCCTTGTGCGCCAGCCTGATCCTGCTGGTGTCGCTGGCCAAACTGCTGCTGCCAATTCCGGCCTTTGGTCGCGCCTGCAGCCGCCTCAACAACCGCTTCATGCGTCTGTGGCTGGCCTGCAATGCGCTGGTGATCCGTCTCACCACCCGCATCGACTGGCAGGTGGAGGACGACACCCGGCTGCGCAAGGATGGCTGGTATCTCATCATCAGCAACCACATGAGCTGGACCGATATCGTGGTGCTGGGTCATCTGTTCCGGGATCGACTGCCGGTGCCCAAGTTCTTTATGAAGCACGAGCTCATCTACATCCCGCTGCTGGGGCTCGCCTGCTGGGGGCTCGACATGCCCTTTATGCGCCGTTATTCGAGAGAGTTTCTGTTAAGAAATCCGCACCTGCGCGGCAAGGATATCGAGACCACCCGCAATGCCTGCGAGAAGTTTCGCCACATCCCCACCACTGTCATCAACTTCGTGGAAGGGACCCGCTTCACCGAGCAGAAACGGGATGCGGCCCACTCCCGCTATCGTCACCTGATGCCGCCCAAAGCGGCGGGGCTGGCCTTTACGCTGGCAGCCATGGGCGAGCAGTTCGACAGCCTGATCAACGTCACCATCCGCTATCCGGACAATGCCGAGACCCCGTTCAAGGACTTCCTGATGGGGCGGGTAAAACGCATTCAGGTGCGGATTGAGGAGCTGCCGGTGAATGAGCAGTTGGTGGGGGATTACTTCAACGACAAGCAGTTCAAGCGCGGTTTTCAGGAGTGGCTAAACCAGCGCTGGCAGGAGAAGGACGATGTGCTGGAGGGGTGGCAGAGCGGTCAGTCACCGCTGCCAGTTGCCGCCAAATCCGGGGATGAATCCAAAGAGAGTGCCGAGGCCAACTCGGCCAACTGATCTTCGGAAAAGACCACAATCCCGTGGCGGCGCAGCAGGGCAGTGGTCTTGCCCTCGCCCGCCACAGAAACACCTTCGAAGCGGCCGTTATAGATACGGCCGCTGCCACATGAGGGGCTCCCCTCTTTCAGCAGGGCGAAGCGAATGCCCTGCGCCAGGCAGATTTCCAGCGCCAGTTCGGCGCCACGATCAAACTCTTCCGTCACATCCAGCCCGCTCGCCGTCACCACGAGCTCGCCCTGCCGCTCGGCAGGAGGACGCGGGGTCGGCAAACCGCCCGCCACTTCGGGGCAGAAAGCCAGCGCTCGCCCGTCGGCGCCCAGCGCACTCAGCCAGTCGCTGACAATCCCCTTGCTCTGGCCGTCGTAACGCACCGGCTGACCCAGCAAGCAGGCACTCACCAGCACCTTGTGCACGCTGGTCTCACTCATGCTTTGCTCCCCCACTGGCTAAAACCTGGGCCATCGTAGCGCAACGAACATGGACCCAGCAGACAGGCGCTCACCAACACACGAACGGGATTCGCACTCACGCTTCCGCTCCATGCATCACCTGATCGAACATCACGCAGCAGGGGCTCTCCAGCCGGTATAGGATGGCGGGGCGCTGTTTGCCGGTGCGCTTGCGGCCGGTATCTAGCAGGATGTCGGCGCGATGGATCCGCTTGCGAAATGCCGCCGTATTCATGGGGGTTTGCAGGATGATTTCGAAGGCGCGCTGCACCTCGGAGAGGGTGAACTCGGGCCCCAGCAGTTGCAATGGCAGGGTGCTGTAGCGGCTCTTGATCCGCAGCCGCTCCAGCCCCCTGGCGATGAGCTGGACATGGTCAAAGGCAAGACTGAGCCCCGGCAGGGTGGAGAGCGGATGCCAGCAACCGTGGATCGGCTCCACTTCCGGATCGACCAGGCAGAGATAGACCAGGGTCGTGGACCAGCCGCGAGGATCCCGCTCCAGATTACCGAGGGTGCAGACTTGCTCGCTGTAGCAGTGACCGAGTCCCCACTCCGCCAGCAGGCGGCGCTGGGCAGCATCCAGATCCCGATCCCGGGTCTCGTCGATGCGCAGCGCCGGCAGTTGCCAGCAGTGGGCAAAGGGGGGGCGATCACGGGTCTCGAGGAGTAACTCGAGCCGCTCCTCGTTCAATCGCAACACCACCATATCCAGACTCATTCTCAGCATGCCGATCGCCCTGCTCGCCTTCCATTAATGTTTGGTAGATAATATCACAGGAATATTATGTGCAGGAGCCACCCATGGGAACCATCGCCAGCCTGGATATAGATGCGCAGAAGGGCTTTACCCCCCTCTGCCCAAACGAGCTGCCCGTTGCGGGCGGGGCTGATATTGTGGCTGCGCTCAACGCGCAGGCTGCCCTCGCCACGCTGCGAGTCGGCAGCAAGGATGCCCACCCCGCCAATGCAGTCTGGGTAGCCAGCGAGCCTGCCGCCATGTTGCAACCGCTGGATCTGCCCAACGCCGATCTCACCTGGCCGGTGCACTGCGTGCCGGGCAGCAAGGGCTTCGAGCTGCTCGACGGCCTGCCCGCCCCCATCGACTATGACTTCTTCGTCTGGAAGGGGGTCGAGCCGGATCTGCATCCCTACGGCACCTGCTTCCACGACCTGGCCGAACGGCGCAGCACCGGGCTCATTGAATTCCTGCAAGCCCGCAAGGTCGATACCGTGCTGGTCGGCGGCCTCGCCACCGACTACTGTGTCAAAACCAGCGTGCTGCAACTGCGTCGCGCCGGTTTCCGGGTGATCGTCCATCTCGATGCCTGCCGTGGCATCGCGCCCGCGACAGTTGCCAGCGCCCACACCCAGATGATCGAGGCTGGCGCCGAGCTGGCCCAGACCCTGATCGATGTACAACGCCTGCTGGACGCCTGATATGCCCCCAATCCTCACCCGCCAACCCGATACCGGCGCCTGCAATTTACCTATGCAACTGGCGTTCGCCCGCCTGCGGGGAGCCTGATATGCCACCGATTCTTACCAGCCTGCTCGATACCGACGCCTGCACGTTACACATGCAGCAGCGGAGCACCATCATGCTCACCAGTCTGCGAGGAGCCTGATATGCCTCCAATCCTCACCAGCCTGCTCGATACCGACGCCTACAAACTGCACATGCAGCAAGCGGTATTCCATCGCTATCCGGATGCCGAAGTGGTGGCCGAGTTTCACAGCCGCAATGAAGAGGATCTGCTACCCATGATGGGGCAGATCGAGGAGCAACTGCGCCTCGCCGGATCCCTGCGACTGACCAAGCCCGAGCTCGATTTTCTGGCCGAACGCCCCTTCTTCACCCCTGATTATCTCGACCACCTGCGCCGCAAGCCGCTCGATGCCTCCCTGCTCAAGGTGTTCGAGCAGGATGGCCGCATCAATGTGCGGGTCGAGGGCCCCTGGCAGGATGTGATCCTGTGGGAGATCCCGGTGCTCGCCATCATCAGCGAGATGCGCAACCGCTTCCGCTACCCCCAGTTTGGCGTCAGCCATGCGCTGGAGCGGCTCGATCAGAAGATCGACAAGCTGGAGAAGGAGCTGAGCAGCGACGAGATGAGCGAGTTCAACCTCATCGACTTCGGCACCCGCCGCCGCTTCTCCCACGCAGTGCAGGATGCGGTAGTGGGTCGTCTCAAGGAGCGGCTGCCGGCGTTTCGCGGCACCAGTAACTACATGCTGGCCCAGAAGTACCAGCTGCCCGCGGTCGGCACCCAGGCCCACGAGTGGTTCCAGGCGCACCAGCAGCTCGGCTTCCCGCTGGAGCACAGCCAGCGCGCCGCCCTCACCAGCTGGCTGGATGAGTTCACCGACCATCTCGGCATCGCCCTGACCGACTGCATCACCATGGATGCCTTCCTGCGGGACTTCGATTTCGAGCTGGCCAGCAGCTATCAGGGCTTGCGCCACGACTCCGGCGATCCCGTGGTGTGGGGCGAGAAGGCGATCAGCCACTATCAGCGACTCGGCATCGACCCCACCGATAAGACCCTGGTCTTCTCCGACGGGCTCAACCTCGACAAGGCGGTGCAGCTGTTCCGCCACTTCCGCGGCCGCATCAATACCAGCTTCGGCATCGGCACCAAGCTCACCTGCGATCTGCCCGGTGTCAGCCCGATGAACATCGTCTTCAAGCTGATCGAGTGCAATGGCGGCCCGGTCGCCAAGATCTCCGACAGCCCGGGCAAGACCCTCTGCCGGGATGCGGACTTCATTCGCAACCTCAAGCAGGCGTTCCACGTCGGGGTCTGATCTTCGAGAGCGCCAGAAAACAAAAAGCCCGCCGGTTCGCACCGGCGGGCTTTTTTATCAACTCAAAAAGTATCAGTCTTGCTTGGCCAGCAGGAACTGCACCAGCTTGTTGAACTGCTCTTGAGAGGTGATGGATTCAATCTTCACCATGTACTTGCCGTTCACCAGGAAGGCCGGTACGCCACGGATTTTGTAGCTCTCCATGTTGCGATCGAACTGGGAGACCATGCCGGAGACGGCGAAGCTGTCGACGGCACCGTCGAACTCTTCGGCCGGTACGCCGTTGTCCACGAAGATCTGCTTCACGTCGTCACGGCTCATCGGCGGCTGACGCTGGGTGTGGATCTTGGTGAAGATGGCCGGAGTCAGCTTGGCTTCGGCGTTGAGCAGGCTGGCAACAGCGTAGGCACGCTGCATCTCGGGGCCCATTTCGCCACCCATGAAGTTCACCGGATTCTTCTTGAAGGGAACCCCTTCCGGCAAACCGGCCTTGAGCTGGTCAACAATAGGTTCGAAAGTAGCGCAATGCGGGCAGTAGTAGGAGAAGAACTCCATCACTTCCGGTTTGGCGGTCGCAGTCTGCTTGACCACATCGTAGTTGACGCCTTCCTTGAACTCGGGGGCGGCGTGAACCATGGGGATCATCAGCATGGCAGCAAGGAAAAATAGAACTTTTTTCATGATGTTTCCTGTTAAGGGATCACTGTGAGGCACGCCCGGCGAACCGAAGCAGTGCCAAGCCTATTGTTTCGCCATGCTGACGTCAATGGTCAGGGCCGGAGATCGAGTCCCGCTGGCCGCGCAAGATCCCTTCCATTTCACCAGTCTGGCATCAGACTCAACGGTGGCGCCTTCAGTGCCTCCAGCTGATCGTACCGCTGGTGGGGCGATCTGCTGGCCACCGGATAAGTTACCACCCCGGCATCAGGGTCAGCGGCGGCGCCTTCAGCGCTTCCAGCTGATCGTGCAGGGTCGCTATCTGCTGGCGCCAGTAGTGATCGGTATTGAACCAGGGGAAGTGACGGGGGAAGGCGGGATCTTCCCAGCGCCGCGCCAGCCACGCCATGTAGTGAACGATGCGCATCGCCCGCAGCGGCTCGATCAGCGCCAGCTCCCGCGAGTCGAACTCCATAAACTCCTCGTAGCCCGCCAGCAGGGTGTCGAGCTGGATCTGCTGCTCGTGGCGCTCGCCGCTCAGCATCATCCAGAGATCCTGAATCGCAGGGCCGGTGCGGCAATCATCGAGGTCGACAAACATGGGGCCGTCGCGCCACAGGATGTTGCCCGGGTGGCAGTCGCCATGCAGCGAGATCTGCGCCACATCCAGGGTCATGGCGTCACTGACATGTTTGATCAACTCGTCCAGCACCCCGAAGAATTGCTTCGCCAGCCCGCTCGGCAGCCACTCGCCAGACGCCAGCAGCTGACGCGGTTCGTGCAGCATGCTCTCCACATCGAGCCGCACCCGATGATGAAACGGCTTGCTGGCGCCGATCTGATGAATGCGACCGAGGAAACGCCCCACCCACTCCAGCTGATCGAGGTTATCCACCTCGAACTGGCGGCCACCGACACTCTGCCAGATGGCAAAGGGGTAGCCCTCGTGCTCCAGCAGGGTCTCGCCCGCGAAGGCGAGCGGCGCGGCGACCGGGATCTCAGCCTCCGCGAGACGGGTGGCAAACTCGTGCTCCTCGAGGATCTGGGCCCGGCTCCAGCGGCCGGGACGGTAGAACTTCACCACATAGCGGCGACGATCCTCATCCTGAAACTGATAGACCCGGTTTTCGTAACTGTTGAGCTCGATAAGGCCGGAGTCGAGCCGCAGGCCACTGAGATCGAGCGCATCCATGATGAGGTCGGGATTGAGGTCGGAATAGTTGAAACGCATGTCATCCACCATAAGAAAGGGGCGCCGTTGCGCCCCATTCTATCACTACTGCCCGATATTGCCGTGCTCGCTGGTGACCGGACGGGTGTCACACCCGGCACACCACCACACGCGGTTACAACCGGCTGATAAACTTGCTGCCCTGGCGCAGGTTGCCCTTGCTGTCATCGGGCGCCGCCCCCTCCCGTTTCAGCACGAACTGGATATCCAGCGCCGGCCGCTTCAGGTTGTAAGGATCGACCGCCAAGCTGACCGGCAGGGTGTAGATCTCGCCCGCCTTCAGGGTCACTTCACGGGGGCCGAACCACTGATACTCGGGCAAACCCTCCACATCCAGCTGGTAGGTCTGGGACTGCAGGGTCTTGTTGAGGATCTTGAGGGTGTAGGTGTTCTCGATAAGCCCCTCGCTGTTTTCGCGGAACAGCTGGTTGCGATCCCGCAGGATATCGAGCCCCATCGGCATGATGGACATGGCGTTGTAGACAAACACCCCCAGCATCACCGCCATCACCAGCCCGTAACCAATCAGCTTGGGCCGCGCCACATGGGTGGAGTCGTTGGCCAGCTTGTGCTCTGTGGTGTAGCTGATGAGCCCTTTCGGGTAGCCCATCCGCTCCATGGTCTGGTCGCAGGCATCGACGCAGGCGCCGCAGTTGATGCACTCGTACTGCAGGCCGTCGCGGATATCGATACCGGTCGGGCAGACCTGCACGCAGAGATCGCAGTCGATACAGTCGCCCAGCCCCATCGCCTTGGGATCCGCCTTGCGGGAGCGGGCGCCACGGGTCTCGCCACGCTTGGTGTCATAGCCGACGATGAAGGTGTCTTTGTCGAACATGGCGGACTGGAAGCGGGCATAGGGGCACATGTGGATACACATGATGGCGCGCATCCAGCCCGCATTGCCGTAGGTAATGATGGTGAAGAAGAGCACCCAGAACAGCACCCAGCCACCCGCCTGCAGGGTGAAGAAGTCCGGCACCAGTTCAGTCACATCCTGGAAGTAGGCGACGAACGTCAGGCCGGTCACCAGCGAGATCGCCAGCCAGGCCAGATGCTTGGCACCCTTGCGAGCCAGCTTCTCGCCGCTCCAGGGCGCCTCGTCCAGCTTGCGCCGCTTGTTGGCGGGCCCTTCCAGCTTCTCTTCAAACCAGATGAACATGAAGGTCCAGACCGTCTGCGGGCAGAGATAGCCACACCAGACCCGACCGAGGAAAGTGGTGACGAAGAAGAGGGCGAAGGCGGCAATCATGAAGAGCCAGGCGAGCAGGGTCAGATCCTGCGGCCAGATGGTGGCGCCAAAGATATGGAACTGCTGGTGACCGAGGTCGAACAGCACCGCCTGTCGCCCCTCGTAACGCAGCCAGGGCAGCAGCACGAACAGCGCCACAAAGAACCAGCCCATGGCCTTGCGCACCCGCTGCCAATACCCTTTTTGGGCCCGCACATAGATGCGGTTGCCCGGGTTGAATCTGTCGTCGCTGGCTTTGAACGTATGGGGGTTGAAGGTCCCGGTTACGTCCTTGTCGGTGACGTCCTTGATATCGATTTTATCGTGGTCGGCCATTGCAAGACATCGCTCCCTTATTTGTTATGGAGCGGATTATATCTTAAACAGCATGCTAATTGTGTGGATTAGATGTATCTAACATTGGCGTTTGATCGCAATTTTCGGCAACAAAAAAGCGCATCACCCCAGGGTGATGCGCTTCCGCAAAAGATTCACTTGATTCCGCGGGCCTTCAGCAGCGCCTCTTTGAAATCGGGTACGTGATCCTTGGCCAGACCGGGGATCATCGCCTGCTTGTCGGATTCCCGCATCTTGAGGTGATAGATCAGCATGTCGTCGGTCAGCTCGGACAAGGCGCCGTCATAGCCAGCTTCCGCCGCCAGTTTGGCAACAAACTGCACCAGGCTGAGATCCTGTTCCTTGATCCAGGCGGGCTGCAACAACTCCAGCAGCTCTTCGATACGATGACATTGCATAGACAACCTCTTTAATCTGTCACGTTAAACTCAGGCAACCTTACCCATCAAGGCTACTTCGATTCGATCCCGCCCATTATGCTTGGCCTGATAGAGTGCCGCATCCGCTTTCTGGATCAAATCGGCGATTTTCATGCTGTTATCCGGTATCAGTGTCGCAACACCAAAACTACATGTGACCCGACCGGAGACCAGTGACTTCTGATGCGGGATAGCCAACTTCTTGAGCGCCTGCCGCACATTGTCCGCCACCTGTAACGCCCCCTGCATGCCGGTGCAGGGCAGCAGCAGGGCGAACTCCTCGCCCCCGTAACGGGCCGCCAGATCGTCCTCGCGCCGCTCCACTTCGGCCAGTAACACCGCCACCTGTTGCAAACAGTCATCCCCCAGCTGATGGCCGTAGAGATCGTTGAATTGCTTGAAGTAATCCACATCCACCAGCACCAGCGACAGCGGCGCCCGGGCGCGATGACAGCGGCGCCAGGCCCGCTCCAGGCTGTAATCCAGATGGGCGCGATTGGCGATGCCGGTCAGACCATCCAGCCGAGAGGTGAGCGTGAGGTGCTCGGAGACCGCTTTCAGTTCGGCCACCAGTTCGGCATTGGAGAAACGGTGATGGAGCGAGGTGATCAGATCCCGCCGCATTCGACACAGCAGGGTCGGCAGAAAGACCAACAGATAGCCCGCCAGCATGCAGGAGACAATCCGCTCCTGCTCGTTGCCACTGCCCAGCTCGAACAACATCGCCATGCCCAGCGGCAGGGCGGAACCATAGAGGGTGCGGCGGCTGCCAAACAGCATGATGGCGCTGCCGGTAAGAATGAGGCTGGAGAGCATCATCATGGCAGCCCGATAGGTATCGGGAAGCTTGTCCATGTAGAGCAGCACCCCGAGGGCCCAGATGATGGAGGTGATAGTAGCGCCGATAAAGAGCTCCCGCTCCAGCACCGGTAGCTGGGTCTGGTGCAGGCGGGATCGCCGCCAACGCAGGTGCCAGCCCCAGCCAAGCAGCCACAGGAAGGTCCCGGCCAGCCAACCGAGTGCTTCGGTGGCGGGCAGATAGTCGTGAAACAGCAGACTCCAGCCAAATGCCAACACGCCCAAACAGGGGAGACTGAACGATGCGTGGGTATAGAGCTGGGCCATGATGGCCTGCTTCACCTGGCGTGTCACACTCTGGGTCAACTGAGTACTCCTGTACAAGAGCCGAGCAGTCTACCACCCCCCCTGAACAGCAACAATAAAGCACCGTTTATTAAGAAGTTAGTCAATCATCTGGGGTTTACCCTGCGCTGGCCGGCGTGCTCTTGCTCACCCCTTCTCCAGCTCTTCGAGGATCGGGCATTCGGGATTTTCGTCCCCGTGACAGCTGCAGACCAACCCTTCAAGGGAGGTAAGCATGGCCTGCAGCCCGGCGATGCGAGCACGCAGATCGACGATCTTCTCCTGCGCCAGCTTCTTCACCTGGGCACTGGTTCTGTGCTCGTCACGGTAGAGCGCCAACAACTCCTGACACTCCTCCAGATTGAAGCCGGTCTCCCGCGCCCGCTTGACGAAACGCAGCTCCCGCAGCGCCCCCTCGGTGTAGCTGCGATAGCCGTTGTCACTGCGCACCGGCGCCGAGATGAGGCCGATGCTCTCGTAGTAACGGATGGTCTTGGCGGTCAGCCCCGTGGCCTTGGCAACCTTGCTGATGTTCATTTATGCCTCCTTACTGATCTGGTTGAGTGATGCTGGCCCGTGCGCCGCCCTGGGCTGCCAGCGTTTCAATAACAGGGAATTGCTCAATACGGTGATGCTGCTCAGGGCCATAGCCGCCCCCGCCAGCTCGGGGCTGAGGTAGCCCAGCGCCGCCAGCGGAATGCCGATGATGTTGAACACGAAGGCCCAGAACAGATTCTGCTGGATGGTTCGCCAAGTGGCCGCCGAGATATCGATGGCATCGGCCACCAAGCGCGGGTCGGATCGCATCAGGGTGATGGAGGCGGTCTCCATCGCCACATCGGAGCCGGAGCCCATAGCGATACCCACATCCGCCGCCGCCAGCGCCGGGGCGTCGTTCACCCCATCCCCTACCATGGCCACCAGCCCGCGGGTTTGTCCCCGCAACGCCGCGACCTTCTCCACCTTGCCAGCTGGCAGCACGGAGTCAAAGGCTCCGTCCAGCCCCAGCTTGGCGGCGATATGGGCCACTGGCACCGGTGCATCGCCGCTCACCAGCCAGCTGGCGATGCCGCGCTGGCGCAGGGTGGCGATGGCTTCAGGACTCTCGGGGCGCAGGGTATCGGCCAGTGCGGCGATACCTGCCACCGTGCCGTCGATGGCCACCCAGACCCGGGTCGCGCCATCGGCGGGTTGCTCATCCTGATGCGGCTCGTCAATGCCGAGCTGGGCCAGCAGGGAGCCATTACCGATGGCGACTGTGTGACCCGCCACCTGACCGACAATACCGGCCCCGACCCGCACCTCCACCGCCTCCGGCTGGGCCAGTGTCGCCTCTTTGCCGACGGCCTCGCGCATGGCCAGCGCCAGCGGGTGTTCGCTCGCCTGCTGTAGAGCGGCGGCGAGGCGCAGCTGCTCGCCCGTGCCGCTCCAGCTCGCCAGCACCGGCTTACCTTGAGTGAGCGTGCCGGTTTTGTCGAAGATGAGCGCCTTGATGGCGTGGGCCTTCTGCAGGGTATCCACATCTTTGATCAGAATGCCGTGGCGCGCCGCCACCCCGGTGCCAGTGACGATGGCCGCCGGTGTGGCCAGCCCCAGCGCACAGGGGCAGGCGATCACCAGCACCGCCACCGCTGCCAGCAGCGCCTGACCGAAGTCGTTGCTGATGGCGTACCACACCAGCAGGGTGAACAGGGCGATGGCCATCACCACCGGCACGAACACGGCGGAAACCTTGTCCACCAGCTGTTGCAGCGGCGCCTTACCCATCTGGGCACTCTCCACCAGTGCGATGATCTTGCTGAGGCTGGAGTCCTCCCCCACGGTAGTGGCTTCGATCTCCAGTACGCCGGAGCGGTTGATGGCACCGCCCAGCACCTTGTCGCCCGCACTGCGCGGCACCGGCAGGCTCTCACCGGTGAGAATCGACTCGTCCAGCTCGCTGGCGCCGCTCACGATTTTGCCATCCACCGGCACCCGCTCACCCACCAGCACCCGCAGCCGATCGCCGCGCAGCACCTCGTCGATGGCGACGCTCTGCCAGCTCTCGCCACGCCAGACGGTGGCAGTTTCCGGCCGCAGCGCCATCAGTTCGCGAATGGCGGACTGGGTGCTGCGGCGGGCTCTCGCCTCCAGCAGTTTGCCCAACGAAATGAGCGTGATGATGATGGCGCTCGCCTCGAAATAGAGCTGGCCGCTGGCGGCCATCCCCAGCGTTAGCAGCAGATAGAGGCTGTAGAAGTAGGCGGCGCTGGTGCCAGTCGCCACCAGCACATCCATATTGGCTGCGCGATTCTTGAGAGCAAGCCAGGCGCCGCGATAGAAACGGGCCCCGATCCAGAACTGCACCGGGGTGGCGAGCAGCAGCTCGAGCCAGGCGGGCAGATGCCAGGGGAACAGTCCGGCCATGGCCAGCATCCCTACCAGCAGCGGTAGGGTGAGCAAAGCCGAGACGATGACCCGGGTCTGCGCCTGACGGGCAGTGGCGGCCTCTTGCGCTTCCCGCTCCAGCAACTGCTGGCGGCGGCCGCTGGCCGAGCCTTGTGCCAGCTGGGCGCCAAAGCCGAGCGCTTCGATCTGCTCGCGCAGGGCGGCGGGCGTCTGCATCCCGGATACCAGCACGATCCGGGCCTGTTCGATGGAAAAATTGACCTCGGCCGAGATAACGCCGGGCAGCGCTGCCAGCATCTTGTTCAGTCGAGCCGAACAACCTGCGCAACTCATGCCGGTAATCTGGAACTGGATGGTCTCGCTGCCGTAGTCGTAACCCTGACTCTTGATGCTGTCGAGCACCGCAGGCAGGCGATCGGGGCTGGCCAGCTCGATAGCAGCCTGCTCCAACGCGAAATTGACGGTGGCCGATACCCCGTCGAGTTTGTTGAGGCTGGTCGCGATGCGGCTGGCGCAGTTGGCGCAGCTCATGCCACTGAGTGGCAATTGCAGATGAATGGGGTGTTGCTGTTGAGTCGTCATGCTGTTCCTCCCCGAAACCCGTCGGCTCCACAAAACGCCGACTGGCAAACCCTAACCTTTACTGTAAGGGTAAGCTCAAGCCACATGATCCACTTTTTGCAGATGAAAAAAACGGCGCCCGTTTGCTGCCAGAGAACAAACGGGGTAAGCGTTCACCGACAGGGGCTTGACACACACAATTCGACAGGAATGGGGTAATCTGTTTTCTCGATGCAAGCACGAACAACTGCTCGCAACCACTCCTGAGGACAACGACCCAGTTTTTTGGCGGTCTCCACCAATGACAGGATGCGCTGGCGAAATTGTTCCCCTCGATGAGACCAAACGCCAAAGCTTCCCTTACGCCACAGCACATAACCGCGCAGGGCTCGCTCCGCCTCGTTGTTAGTCAAGGCGAGCTCATCATCGTTCATGAACCGCCACAGCATCTCGTCATCCCGGAGCAAGAGTTCACAGCGCCCACGGTAACGCTTGGTGCACCATAACGCTCCCAATTCCAACCGCTTGCGCCAGTTTTGCCTGTATCGCCTGAGCCTTCGCAGATAACGCTCTTTGCTCAGCAGACCGTTTTCCCATCGGTGCCTGGCCCTGAACACGCTGTCTGCCAGCAGGACCAGGCGGGCTCCGATTAGCTGATTAACGTCATCACTGCTATCGGCTATTGCGGCCACATTGCGCGCCACATGGGCCCAGCACAGCTGACGCTGACTGGCATCGATGAAGCGGTAACCGGCGTACTGATCTGTCACCAACACGCCATCGAGTTCAGAACCCAGCAACCGCTTGGCGGCATCCTGACCACGCCCGTAGGCGGTCATGAAGCAGACCGCAATCTTGCTCAGCGCCAACCACATCCAGCGCCGCTCGCCACCGCGCTGGTGCCGGGTCTCATCGGCATGGATATGGCTTGCCGACTGCACCTGCCGCTTGATGGCCTGGTGCGTGGGGGTGAGCATGGCGCTCACCCGGCCCTGCGCCTCGCTGATGGCACCGCGACTGAAGGTCAGGCCGAAGTGCTGTTTAAGCTGCTGCTGTATCTGGCTGATGCTCTGATGGAACTGGCCACTTTGCAGGGCAATGTAACTGAGTAAATGGGTGCCCATCTGGCAGCTGCTGATCGTCTCGGGCAGCTCAGCCTGGGCACTGGTCACGCAGTGAGTGCAGGTGCCCCGAAACAGCCGATGCTCAGTGACGAAGTAGCTTACCTCGGGCAGTTCAAACACCTGATGCACGCGGTAGGGTTTGGCATGAGGCAAGACGTTGCCACCGCAACAGAGGCACTCCGACGCCGGATAGTGAGCCGTTGTCGTCAGCCGGGCATCATGGGGATGCAGTTCGCGCCGGCTCCCCTTGTGGCCGGGCTGTGCCCCCGCTTCTTGCCAGAAGCAGGCCGTTTGCGCTCAGAGCGTGGGGCCGCTGCGCCATCGCTGGATGGCGGCTTGGATGAATTGCCGCTGTGTTGATTAAGGCGATCCTCCAGCTCGGCAATACGGTCGAGTAGCTTGTAAATCAGCTCATTGGCCTGCTCCAGCGTGAGCGGCAATCCTGGTGGAGGCGTGTTGTTCCTGTTCATGAAGACAAGGTTGCCTGATGGGCAGGATCAAACAAGAAGCAAATGTGGATCAAGAGACGATCGTATCATTATTTGCCTGTCAATACCCTGCGGGTGAACAGTTACCAAACGGGCGCCGCATTCAGCTATTGCGCGGTGTGAGCGGAGCTCAGATACCGTACTGGGCGCGGTAAGCCTTCATGGCAACCAGCTGCTCGGCCAGCTCCGGCTGCTCGGCCTGCTTCTCTTCCAGATAGGCAATCAGATCGCTCATCTGGATGATGGCGATGATGTGGGCGCTGTAGTCACGCTCCACCTCCTGAATGGCGGAGAGCTCGCCCTTGCCCTTCTCCTGACGGTCCAGCGCGATCAGCACGCCCGCCAGCGAGGCGCCGTTGGCCTGGATCAGATCCATGGATTCACGGATGGCGGTGCCAGCGGTGATAACGTCGTCCACCAGCATGATGCGCCCCTTGAGCGGGCTGCCCACCAGATTGCCGCCCTCGCCGTGATCCTTGGCCTCCTTGCGGTTGAAGCACCAGGGCACGTCCACATCGTGCTGCTCCACCAGCTGCACCGCAGTGGCGGAAGCGATGGGGATCCCCTTGTAGGCCGGGCCAAACAGCACATCGAACTCGATACCGGCATCCATCAGGGCGGCGGCATAGAAGCGGCCGAGACGGGCCAGATCGCGGCCGCTGTTGAACAGACCGGCGTTGAAGAAGTAGGGGCTTTTACGACCGGATTTCAGGGTAAATTCACCGAATTTGAGGACCTGTTTCTCCAGGGCGAACTCGATAAATTGACGCTGGTAGGCTTTCATTCTGGCTCCTTGCTTGGCTTGTCGTTGTCTTGTGTGGGGGTATAAAAAAACGCGGTCAATGCCGCGTTTTTAAAATCAGGAGAGTGACTGCTTCTGCAGCGCAATGATCTCGTCAATGCCGCCCTTGGCGAGCCCCAGCATCGCCAGCAGCTCCTCATGGGTGAAGGGCTCGGCTTCCGCGGTGCCCTGCACCTCGATGATGCGACCATCTTCGGTCATCACCACGTTCATGTCGGTCTCGGCGGCGGAGTCTTCGATGTACTCCAGATCGCAGATGGCTTCGCCCTGATACATGCCGACGGAAACGGCGGCGATCATCTGCTTGAGCGGGCTCTGCTTGATCATGCCCTTCTCGACCATCCAGTTCAGCGCATCCACCAGCGCCACGCAGGCACCGGTAATGGAAGCGGTGCGGGTGCCGCCATCGGCTTGCAGCACATCACAGTCAACGGTGATGGAGTGCTCGCCCAGCGCAGTCAGGTCTACCGCGGCGCGCAGGGAGCGGGCGATCAGCCGGGAGATCTCCAGCGTACGGCCACTCTGCTTGCCGGAGGCCGCTTCGCGGTTCATCCGGGAGTGGGTGGAACGCGGCAGCATGCCGTATTCGGCAGTGACCCAACCCTGACCCTTCCCTTTCAGGAAGCGCGGAACGCTGGTGTCGACGCTGGCGGTGCAGAGCACGCGAGTGTTACCGAACTCCACCAGCACTGAGCCTTCTGCATGTTTGGTGAAATTGCGGGTAATGGTAACCGGGCGAAGTTGCGCGGCACTGCGATCGCTGGGACGTGACATGGAACGGACCTCTGGGCTGGCTCAAATTGGCGGGGGATTATAAGTGATCCCGCCCCAAATATCAGCCGCTAAAACCACGGCATCGGCTGACGAGCAGGGCCGGGCTGAGTATACTGGCCGCACACTTCATCAAGCCCGGAACAATCAATGATTCACAGCATGACCGCCTACGCCCGCAAGGAATTCAAGGGCGACTGGGGCACAGCCGTTTGGGAAATTCGTTCGGTCAACCAGCGCTATCTGGAAACCTACATTCGCCTGCCGGAGCAACTGCGCAGCCTGGAGCCGGTACTGCGTGAGCGTTTCCGCGCCAAGCTGCAGCGCGGCAAGGTGGAGTGCAACCTGCGTTTCGAAGCCGCTCAAGCCGATGCAAAGCAGCTGCATATCAATGAAGAGCTGGCCAAACTGATCATCGATAGCGCCAACTGGGTAATGAAAGAGGCGGGCCAGGGTCAGCTCAATCCGGTCGACGTGCTGCGCTGGCCGGGCGTCATGGCCGCCGCCGAGCAGGACATGGACGCGGTCGCCACCGAGCTGCTCGGCGGGTTTGACCAGACCATGGAAGATTTCCTTGCCTCCCGCGCCAGCGAAGGGGCCAACCTCAAGGCGCTGATCGAACAGCGTCTGGCCGGTATTCAGGTGGAAGTGAAGAAGGTGCGCGAACACCTGCCGCAGATCATCGAGTGGCAACGCCAGAAGCTCACCGACCGGCTGGCCGAAGCCAAGGTCGAGCTGGATCCGGCCCGCATCGAGCAGGAGATCGTGCTGCTGGCCCAGAAGATCGACGTGGCCGAAGAGCTGGATCGTCTGGAGATGCACATCAGCGAAACCAACAAGATCATGAAGAAGGGCGGTGCCTGTGGCCGTCGCCTCGACTTTATGATGCAGGAGTTCAACCGCGAGTCGAACACCCTCGGTTCAAAGTCGATCAATGCCGAAGTGACCCAGTCCGCCGTCGAACTCAAGGTGCTGATCGAGCAGATGCGCGAGCAAATTCAGAACATCGAGTGATCGATTGAACCGCGCTTGCCAATAAAAAGAGCCCTTGATGATCAAGGGCTCTTTTTTTATGACGACGACAGAAGCGGCAGCGACGGTCACTCAGCACCGTAGGTGTGAATAACGTAGCGTATTGGCCCGATCACGCGTTTGGATAACCGCCTGATAAACGAATCATTACAGGCGCTAAATGGAGGCTGGCGGTAAACGGATGGTTACGCTTGGCTAACCACCCCTACGGGCTTCGCCATACAGCCAGTCGGTTGCTAATCATCGGGGTAACCGTTGCACTTTGCGCATCTCATCTACCAGCCTTTGGCGTCAGCGTAGAAGGAGTTACGGCCCCGTCCTCTCCCGGAGGGCGCGGCCAGCTTAATTCCCTCCCCTAGCAGTCAATAACTCCCATACCGTTTCCAGCGCTTGTTGTACTTGCGCCGTTCGTGTTCATGTTCGATGAAAAATGCCGTCCACGGCAGGATGTTGTCACCGCGGTCATCCAGCATCGCCGCCTGATCAGCCCAAAAATCTTGACAGACACGCCCACTGGGCGCACTATTTCCGCAACACGGCCCCTGTCGGTAATGCTGCTAGTCAGCAAAACTGCTCAGGGGTTTTTTGTTGCCTGTGATTTTCTTTACCAATCCTGTTGCCAGTTTGCAGGGGCACCCATGCCTGACAGGTCTAGGCCAAGATGGGCCAGATCCGGGAAAGCGTTGAGATGATCGCGCATCCGCTGCGGCCAGCTTGAGTTTGGGTTGATATAAGCCATCAGGTGGCGGCAGATCCGTAGCAGCAAGAAGCAGCGAGCCTGCGCATGGTGATTGTTTGTGTAGCTCGCAACCCAAGGCAAATTGGCAGCATGCGGCAGCTTTGGCTGTTCCGTAATGTTGCGATTCCACAACCGGCTATGGTGAGCACACACATTGCGCAAGTAGTTGAGACTGCGCAGCCAGGTTGCAAAGACCCGGCCATTAGCAACGCCATAGGCTGCCGCGATCTGATCCTGTTCCGTCTCTCTCATGCCTGCATAGAGCGTTGACATGGTGCCAAAATCCCAGACTTCACAGGCCACCCAAATTGGCAGCGGCAGCCCATATTTGACCTTGTTGTGTTTGACGAACTCCTCTTTGGAGCGGCCAATCAATCTGCCGTGTTTACCTAACCAGTCGTGATGCTTACTGACGCCGCTGCTCTCGTCAAGTTGCTGGCTGAAACCGGCAAACAGACACTCCGGCTTGAGATAGGCGAAGGGGTCAAGCTGCCCCAAGGTGTGGGAAATATCGACACGAATGGCGATTTCGATCCGCTCCAGCGCATCCATCGCCAACATGCGCAGTCGCTTGTCGAACACATAGAGTTCAACCGCATCGATGAAGCGGCTACCCGCCTTGAAGTGTTCCAGCGCGACACGGGTCGTTTTGATTTTCTGCGGCTTTCTGCCCTGCTCAGATAACAGAATCACCTCGCCAGAGCGTTCACGAAACGGATACCAGTAGCCACTGAGCCGGTAGTAACCGATGCGTTCGAGATAATCGAGGGCGATGGTCTGATCGGTGATGGTCATACCGCGCCGTTGCAGTTGGGCAAGCTGATCCTGATGGCTAAGCCACGGTTTGGTGTAGGGCATCAGCTTAGCGTCCCCTCTACCAGCGACTCGGCCAGCGCAAGCTGGGTCTGCTGGCTGGTTTGCAAGCGGGATTTTAGTTGGTCGCAGAGAGCCATTAACTCATGAACCCTGGAAATGATACGAAGTTGCTCTTGATATGGTGACATCGGAATTGGGATTTCCTCCCACTTACTTCTATTGATAATCGGAGTCGCAGAACCAGTCGCTCGTTCTAACAAGAGATTTGTAAAGGCCTTTGTAGTCATTGCAGCCAACAAAAAATATGAATCACATAAGATTGGTCTAATAGAGTTTATCTGTTGATTAAATCCGATCTGCCTGTCACATATGGTGGACTTACCTATAGACCCACCAATACAAACCATCAAGATATCCCCAGCGTTTGCTTCAGAGCTGAGCTCCAAGCCTACGTCACTAAGATACTTTTCTGCTGCCAATAATTTACCAGATGGAGTTATTTGTCCTGGCCCAATAAAAGGAATTTCACCATCATAAAAGGCAGAGTTTCCAGTGCTAGGAGTTTTCCCCGTTGAGCAAATCCCTATATTTCCAAGTCTGGCCCACTCCCATCCCTGCGGTAACTCAAACGGCTTTTCGTCTTCGCTGATCGCAGGTAGCGGTTTCTCTTTTTTGATTTTCTTCTCTTTGACCATCTGGGCTTTTTCGGCGGCGATGCGTTCCAGCAGGGCTGAGGCGGGTTCATCGCTCGGGTCTTGCGGCACCAGCTTGCCCATTACCGCCAATTGCAGGACGGTCTGTTTCAAGGCGTCAATACTGGCCTCGGTGGTAAAGAGGGTATCGAAGTGAGTGGTTAGCCGCGCCCAGTTTTGCGCCAGCTCATCAGCATCGCTGGAGTCTGTCAGCGTGGCGAGCAGGGTCTCCACCAGCGTCTGATGGGCCGCCAGCTGTGATTCGCTGCGCTGCTCCAGCTGGTCGCAGAGAGCCATAAGCTCATCCACTTTGGCAACGATGCGGTGTTGTTCTGGCAAAGGTGGGATGGCAATGACAAGTGGATTTAATTTTTCCAACGATATATTAGCAATATTTGTTGTCTGACTTGAGCTATCGATAAGAACAGACCTTGTCTGAGGTGCTCGTAATACAGCCATCAAAAAAGACGCATCAATTTCATATGGTCTAATTACACTAAGAAAACCACCAAATGTTGCACTTCCAGATGGTATTTCAGAAATGTAAGCAACTTTACCAACAAGCTCCTTGCTGTTTGCCATAGACATAACAATATCACCAACTTCGGCACACTGTTCTTGGCGTTTAACAAATGAGGTGTTTATATAAAGCAAGTCATCCCATTCTATTTTATCTTGGACATTAGCTGTGCGTAGGCAAGCTATTTTGCCCTCTGACGGTTCGCGGTGTTTTTCGCTAGCAGGAAATGTAATACCACGAATAATGGCTACAATATTTCCTAAACATCCCCACTCCCACCCCTCCGGCAATTCAAACGGCTTCTCTTCCTCGCTAATTTCCGGCAAGGCTTTGGGCTTTTTAATTTTGCCCTCTTTGACCAGCCGCGCCTTTTCGGCTGCAATCCGTTCCAGCAGCACGGAGGCCGGTTCATCGCTGGGGTCTTGCGGCACCAGTTTACCGCGCACGGCCAGCTCCAGGATCAGCTCGCGCAGCTTTTTGATGCCGGTCAGTTCCAGCTTGCTGTTGCTGCCGCGTCCGGCACTGCTTTTCGGGCGCACCGCCGCGGTCCAGAGATCCAGATGGTCGGTAATCAGATTTTCTATTTTCAGCGCCGCCATTATGCCTGCTCCCCTTGCTTGGCCGCACTTTTGCCCAAGGCGTCGCCCAGAATGGCTTTTAGCTGGTCACGCAGGGTCTGGATTTCAGCCTGCTCGGTGGCATAGCGCGCCAGCAGCTCGTCGGGGTCATGGCTTATCTGCTCGCCGACATGGGGATTTTTAATATCGAGGTTAAAGTTGCGCTCGATAATGGTGTCGATGCCGACCTTCCAGGCTTGCTCGTTCTCTACCCGGGCAGCAAAGCCGTCCGCCTCATCACCCCACCAAGCGATCTCTGCCTCAAATTCCTCAAACTTCATCGGCTTGGTTTTGCTGTAGTTCTTCACCCCGGCCGGATAGGGGTGCTCGTAGAACCAGACATCCTGGGTGGGCTGCCCCTTGGTGAAGAAGAGGATATTGGTCTTGATGCCGGTATAGGGGGCAAACACGCCGTTGGGCAGCCGCACTATGGTGTGCAGGTTGCACTCGCTGGTGAGCAGTTGCTTGATCTTGGTTTTGACCCCTTCGCCAAACAGGGTGCCATCGGGCAGCACCACGGCGGCACGACCGCCCTTGCCATTTGTTGCCGGGGCAAGGACTTCGATAATCAGCTGCAGGAACAGGTCGGCAGTTTCGCGGGTGCGCAGATCGGCCGGGAAGTTTTGCTCGATGCCATCCTCTTCGGTGCCGCCAAAGGGCGGGTTGGTGAGGATCACATCGATATCGCTATCCCAGCTCGACAGCGGTTTGTCGAGGGTGTTGCCGTGGCGGATCTGCACCGGCACCTCGATGCCGTGCAGCAGCATATTGGTGGTGCAAAGGAGGTGCGGCAGCTGCTTCTTCTCGACCCCCAGGATCTGCTGCTGCAGGGTCTGGTGGTCGGCAGCGGTCTCGACATAGTGCTCTTTGACATGATCGAAGGCGCAGGCGAGAAAGCCACCGGTGCCGCAGGCCGGGTCCATGATCCGCTCGCCGAGTTTGGGATCGATGCGGTTGACCATAAAGCGGGTGACGGCGCGGGGGGTGTAGAACTCACCCGCGTTACCGGCGCTTTGCAGGTCGCGCAGGATCTGCTCGTAGATATCGCCAAACAGGTGGCGTTCGCTGCTGTCGGTAAAGTCGATCTCGTTGAGCTTGTTGATCACCTGCTTGAGCAGGGTGCCGTTTTTCATGTAGTTGAAGGCATCGCTGAACGCCTCTTTCACCACATAGCCACGAGGGTTGAGATCGATATTGGCAGGCTGGTTTTTCAGGCTGTCGAACAGATCGTTGTTGACGAAATCGAGCAGGGCATCACCGGTCAGCCCTTCGCTATCGGCCGCCCAGTTGCGCCACAGGAAGCGCTCGGGGATGGGGCAGCGGTAGTTATCCTGCTCAAACTCCAGCTCCTCTTCCTGGGCGTCGAACACTTTCAAAAACAGCAGCCAGGAGAGCTGGCCAAGGCGCTGGGCATCGCCGTCGATACCGGCGTCCTTACGCATGATGTCCTGAATGGATTTGATGACTGAGCTGATGGATGACATGGGATTCTCTGCTTTTTACAAAAATGGCGACGAATGCGTCAGGAGTATCGATAAAACAAGCGGCCATCATTGGAATGGCCGCATGGTAGTTCAGAAGCAGTCAGGTCGTCAGGCGCTCTGCTGCTCACGATCAGTGTGGCGATAGATTTCTTGCTCCAGTTCGGTGATGGCCTGCTCGAACTGTTTGGGACCACCAAACCCCTTCTTGGCCAACTCCAGCGGGCGACCCAACTCGGTAAAGGGGGCGACTTTTAGCGCATCCTTGGTCTCAATCTCGGTCACGCCCTGATCGGCATACTTGTCGAGCAGGCTGGTAAGCACCTGCTGGGCGGTGTCGTTGTACTTGGTGAAGTAGTTGCGCTTTTTGACGTTGTTGGCCCGCTCGCGGCGGGTCAGTGGCGGCTGATCGTATACCACATGGCAGATAAGGTCGAACGGGTCGAGCTCCTTGCCCACTTCCTGCTCCAACACCTCCCACAGCACGCCCGCCTGAGCCAACTCATCCATGATGGCTTGCTTGCGCTCGGCCCCTTGCCAGCGTTTGGTGAAGGCATCGAGGGTGGCAAACTCCTTGAGCAGGGTCTTCTTGGTGTAGTCCTTGAAAGATTCGGTCACCAGCTTGCCATCGGCGTCATAGTACTGCACCCGCTCGGCGATAACGCTGACCGCGACCCCCTTGACATAATATTTGCTGACGCCGGGCTCGGGGCCACCCAGCGGGCCTGCGCCCTGGCCACCTGCGCCCTGACTCCCAGCGTCACTGTGGCCACCGTCACTACCGGTTGTGTAGCTGCCGGGTTGTTCATCGACTCCGGGAGCAAACGGATCGTCATTGTTGCCGGGTTCATCGGCTGGCAGTGGATCGGCTCCGTCGATGATATCGCCCAGGCCTTCATCCGGTTTGTTGATGTCTATCGGTTTGACCACCATGACGCGCTCCGGCTCGCCGTCGAAACGCGGGTCGGCAAACAGCTCGGTGGCCTTCTTGAAGTCGAGAATGGTAAACCAGAGCTTGCCGTACTTGTCGTCGATACGGGTGCCACGGCCGATGATCTGCTTGAACTTGGTCATGGACTGGATGTTTTGATCCAGCACCACCAGCTTGCAGGTCTTGGCATCGACGCCGGTGCTCATCAGCTCGGAAGTAGTGGCAATCACCGGATAGGGCTTTTTCGGGTTGATAAAGTTGTCGAGCTGGGCTTTGCCAAGGTCATCATCGCCGGTGATTTTCATCACATAGCGCTCATCCTTGGCCATCTGATCCGGGTTGAGGTTAACCAGCGCCCGTCGCATCCGGTCGGCATGATCGATGTCGTTGCAAAACACGATGGTCTTGGCCATCGGGTCGGTTTTCTTGAGGTAGTTGGTGATGGTCTCGGCCACCAGCTGGGTACGCTCGTCGATCACCAGAGTGCGGTCGAAATCCTTCTGGTTATAGATGCGGTCTTCAATCAGGTTGCCCTGTTTGTCCATCTGCCCTTTGGTGGGACGCCACCCCTGCAGATCAACATCGATATCGACCCGCACCACCTTGTAGGGGGCAAGAAAACCATCTTCGATCCCCTCTTTGAGGGAGTAGGTATAAACAGGGTCACCGAAGTAATCGGTGCTGGAGACGGTTTCGGTCTCTTTGGGCGTGGCGGTGAGACCAATCTGGGTGGCCGATGAGAAGTATTCGAGGATCTCGCGCCAGGCGCTGTCTTCGGCGGCGCTGCCCCGATGGCACTCATCCACCACGATGAGATCGAAGAAGTCGGGTGAGACCTGCTTGAAGGCTTTCTGTGACTCTTCCGGTCCGGTGAGCGCCTGATAGAGGGCAAGGTGGATCTCATAGGCAGGATCGATCGTGCGCCCGGTGACCTTGGTCATGGCCGAGCCAAAGGGCTGAAAATCATTGATCTTGGTCTGATCCACCAGAATGTTGCGATCGGCCAAAAACAGGATGCGCTTCTTGGCGCCCGCCTTCCACAAACGCCAGATGATCTGGAATGCGGTGTAGGTCTTGCCGGTGCCGGTGGCCATCACCAGCAATACCCGATCCTCACCTTTCGATATGGCATCTACGGTCTTGTTGATGGCCTGCAGCTGGTAATAACGGGGAGATTTGCCGCTGCCATCCGAGTAGTAATCCTGACTAATCATCGGCAACTGGGCTTGGGTATAACCCTTCCAGCTGCAGAACTTGTCCCACAGCTGGCCTGGGCTGGGGAAATCCTCCAGCGCGATCTCGGACTCCAGCTTCGCCGGGCTGGTCTTGTCATGAAAGACGAAGCCATCGCCATTGCTGGCAAACACGAAGGGCACATCCAGCAAACGGGCATAATCGAGCCCTTGTTGCATCCCCTTGCCAATCTCATGCTTGTTGGCTTTGGCCTCAATCACCGCAAGCGGCAGCCCCTCTTTGTGGTAGAGCACGATATCGGCCGATTTGACCTTCTTGCGTGCCGCCATCTGGCCGCGCACCACCACCTTGCCATCCCGCAGCTTCACCTCTTGGCGAACCTGGGTCAGGTCATCCCACCCCGCCGCCTTGATAGCAGGCAGCAGGTATTTCGAGATGATGTCGGCTTCGGTGAGGGTTGTTTTGTTGATCTCGGCCATGAGCACTCTTCCGGTCGGGGGACAATATTGCTCAAGATTCTCTCATAAATTCAGCCGGGTTTTATTGATTTCAGACTCATAAAGCAACATGGGGGGCTGCTCTTGATGGCATGCCTTCTGGCCAAGGATACGTCTGGCAATGACGCCTTAATGTTGCGCTGAATAGGTAATCTCCTCGCCTGCTGTTCTCTTACCCGCTATAGGGGATAAATGTTAATTACCGCCTTTGGCGTGTAATTTATATTTACCCTCTACAACAGGTAAACATTGATATACCTGCCACAGCGTGTAAATTGGAAGAAGGCACGCGACCAGGTAATCGACTCATGAAAGTAACCAGCGCCAAGCAGCTGAGCGCCTGTATCAAGGATGCCAGGCTTTCGCAAAAGCTCTCTCAAGGCAAAGTGGCCGAGAAAGTGGGGATTAGGCAAGACACTGTATCCAGCTTCGAGCTCAACCCTGAGTCCACCAAGCTGGAGACCCTGTTCAAGATCCTCGCAGCACTCGAGTTGTCACTGGATATCAAACCCCGCAATGAGTCATCCGACAGCCCTATATCAGGCTGGAAGGAGGAGTGGTAATGGCCAATCTGGCTGTCTACATGAACGGCTATCGGGTAGGCACATTCACCAAAACTGCCAGCGGCGCCCATCAGTTTCAGTACCATGAGTCATGGCTAGCACAACCGGGCAGCCGTCCGATCTCACTCTCCATGCCATTGCGCCATCAGCCCTACCGGGGCGATGAAGCCTATAACTTCTTCGATAACCTGCTGCCAGATAATATGGAGGTGAGGAACAGGGTTGTAGCACGCTATCAAGCGGCATCAACCCAGCCCTTCGATCTGCTCAGTTGCATTGGCCAGGATAGCGTAGGGGCATTACAGCTGGTTACCGAAGGGCACGATGTTCCAGATGTCAGGCGAATCGACTACAAGGCACTTTCCGATGACGAGCTCGAGCAGATCCTGACCAGCTACAAATCAGGAATCCCTTTGGGGATGGTCAGGGAGCAAGAGGAGTTCCGGATCTCTATCGCCGGGGCGCAAGAAAAGACTGCGCTGCTCTATCTCGATGGCCGTTGGTACTTGCCACTCAACGCAACGCCGACAACCCACATTATCAAACTCCCTATCGGCAAGATTGAAAGCCACTCCTACTCGATAGATCTCTCCCAGAGCGTAGAAAACGAATATCTCTGCACTCTGATTGCCAAGGAGTTTGGTCTACCCGTACCTCACTGCTTCATGATGCAGGTTGGCCAGGTCAAAGCACTTGCCGTGGAACGCTTCGACAGACGTTACGCCGCCGATCGCAGTTGGATCATGCGTCTGCCCCAGGAAGATTTCTGTCAGGTATTGAATGTTCCGTCAGCACGGAAATACGAGAGCCATGGCGGCCCCGGGATCACTGACATCATGAAAACCTTGCTGGGCTCTGCGACACCAGAACAGGATCGCTACCTGTTCATGAAATCTCAGGTGCTGTTCTGGCTGCTGGCGGCCACCGATGGCCATGCCAAGAACTTCTCGGTCTTTATTGAACCGGAAGGGCGTTTTCGCCTGACCCCTTTTTACGACATCCTATCTGTCTATCCAGTGTTTGGCGGCCGAGGCCTACACCCACGCGATGCAAAGCTGGCCATGGGCCTGGCCGCGACCAAGGGCAAGAAATATGCGATAGAGCAGATATTCCCACGCCACTTCTTTCATACAGCCAAAGCGGTGGGATTTGAAAAGGGGCAAATGGAAATGATCCTAAACGAAATGGCCAGTAGTCTGGATGAAGTGATCTCGGCCGTCCGTCAGCAGTTACCAGATACATTTCCCACCCAGATCGCGGACTCGATTCTGGATGGGCTCAGCACCAGAGCGCAGCGTTTAACTCTGTAGTCAACCAAGTGAAATGAAGCCTGGCCAGAGACAAAACATAAGCACCAACCATTGCCACCTCACATCCGGGCCCAGTTTCCCGGTTTCCCACTTTTCCCACCTCCACTTGGCCTGCGTGGGGATGGTTCAGCATAAACAGGGGCTATCACCATTGTCTGGGTAGTACTTTGGGTAGTTTTTCTTAAAAAAATAAGAAAAATGACATCATGACCATGATTTTTATAGATATTTATACTAAGTCATACAATTAGATCCAGAATATCGAGTGATCGATTGAGCCGCGCTTGCCAATAAAAAGAGCCCTTGATGATCAAGGGCTCTTTTATTTTCCGGCCATCACACCTGTCGCCCGCCGCCGGCGAGTCAACGGGCGGGGAACGTCCTAGCCTATCGGCATCACCAGCGCCGGTTGGTGCGGGTCGCTCAGCCGCTCGGCGAGGTAGTCCACCAGCAGCCGCACCTTGGGAGAGAGGTGGCGATTGTGGGGATAGAGGGCCCAGATCCCCTCGGCCGGGGCCCGCAGTTCGGGCAGCAGCTCGATCAGTTCGCCACGGGCCAGATGGTCGCTCACGTAGTAGTCCGGCAGCTGGATGATGCCAATCCCCTTGAGCGCCGCATCCAGCAGAGAGTGGCCACTGTTGCACTGCAACAGGCCGCGCACCCGCACGCTGTGGGAACGACCATCCAGGGTGAAGTGCCACTCGTCGCTGTTGCCCACCAGACAGGTGTGGCGGGTCAGCTCGGAGAGGCTGTTGGGCATGCCGTGGCGGGCGGTGTAAGCCGGCGAGGCGCAGACATAGGGCACCCGCTGCGCCAGCTTGCGCGCCACCAGCGTCGAATCCTTGAGATGGCCGAGCCGCAGCGCCAGATCGTAGCCCTCGTGCACCAGATCCAGCAGCTGGTTGGTGAGGTTGAGGGTCACCTCCAGCTGGGGGAAACGCACCATGAAGTCATTCACCAGCGGAGCGATGCGGCTCTCGCCGTAGGAGACGGGGGCCGTGATGCGCAGCGACCCTTGTGGTACCGCCTGATGGCGCCCCACCGCCAGCTCCGCCTCGTAGAGGTTATCGAGCAACTGACGGCAGTGGCGATAGTAGATCTCGCCAAGCTCGGTGAGCCGCACCTGACGGGTGGTGCGCAGCAGCAGCTTGGCCTGCAGCCGATCTTCCAGCTGCGCCACCTGACGACTCACTTGCACCACCGACACTCCCAGCTTGCGTGCCGCCGGGGTAAAGCCCCCCTGCTCCGCCACGCTGACAAATTCACAGATCCCTTCCCAGCCGAACATTATTACCTGTGTGTAAAAGTGATTTGAGATTTGCCCTCATTATCACCAAATCGGCGGGAAACTACACTGAATGTCCGAACTCATCTCTGTTCACCCTGCTCAACAAGAAGGATGTCATTCATGGCACAGGTTCAAAGCATCAAGTGTAAAGCCGCCATCGCCTGGGGCCCGGGTCAGCCCCTCTCCATCGAAGAGGTGGAAGTCATGCCGCCGCAAGCAGGCGAGGTGCGGGTGCGCATCGTCGCCACCGGAGTCTGTCACACCGATGCCTTCACCCTCTCCGGTGAGGATCCGGAAGGGGTCTTCCCCTGCATACTCGGTCACGAGGGGGGCGGCATCGTCGAATCGGTCGGCGAAGGGGTCACCAGCGTCAAAGTCGGCGATCACGTGATCCCGCTCTACACCCCCGAGTGCGGAGAGTGCAAATTCTGCAAATCCGGCAAGACCAACCTGTGCCAGAAGATCCGCGCCACTCAGGGCAAGGGGTTGATGCCGGACGGCACCACCCGCTTCTCGAAAGATGGCCAGCCCATCTATCACTACATGGGCACCTCCACCTTCAGCGAATACACGGTGCTGCCGGAGATCTCCATCGCCAAGGTGGACCCGGCCGCCCCGCTGGAAGAGGTCTGCCTGCTCGGTTGCGGCGTCACCACCGGCATCGGCGCCGTGATGAACACCGCCAAGGTGACAGAGGGTGAGAGCGTCGCCATCTTCGGGCTGGGGGGCATCGGCCTCTCGGCAGTGATCGGCGCCCGTCTGGCCAAGGCCGGTCGCATCATCGCCATCGACATCAACGAGAGCAAGTTCGAACTGGCCCGCAAGCTGGGCGCCACCGACTGCATCAACCCGAACGACTATGACAAACCCATCCAGGAGGTGATCGTCGAGCTCACCGACGGCGGCGTTGACTTCTCGTTCGAGTGCATCGGCAACGTCAAGGTGATGCGCGCGGCGCTCGAGTGCTGCCACAAGGGCTGGGGCGAGTCGGTCATCATCGGCGTGGCCGGCGCCGGCCAGGAGATCAGCACCCGTCCGTTCCAGCTGGTAACCGGTCGGGTCTGGCGCGGCAGCGCCTTCGGCGGGGTACGCGGTCGCAGCGAACTGCCGAGCTATGTGCAGCGCTACATGCAGGGTGAGTTCCGTCTCGATGACTTTATCACCCACACCATGCCGCTGGAGCAGATCAACGAGGCATTCGATCTGATGCACGAAGGCAAGAGCATCCGCACCGTCATCCACTACTGAGCTTGATCACCCCGCCCGCCATCGTGGGCGGGGTGCAGGAGTCCTTCGATGAATCTGGAGATTATCAGCAGCAACAAGAGCTTCGGCGGCTGGCACAAGCGCTATCGCCACCACGCCAGCGTGCTCGGCTGCGAGATGAATTTTGCCATCTATCTGCCGCCCCAGGCTCTCACCGGCCAGAAGGTGCCGGTACTTTACTGGCTCAGCGGCCTCACCTGCACCGATGAGAACTTCATGCAGAAGGCGGGCGCCCAGCGCATCGCCGCCGAGCTCGGCATCGCCCTGGTGGCGCCGGACACCAGCCCCCGCGGCGACGGCGTGGCAGACGACCCCGGTTATGACCTCGGCATGGGCGCAGGTTTTTACGTCAATGCCAGCCAGAGCCCCTGGCAGACGCACTACCAGATGTATGACTACGTCACCCGCGAGCTGCCTGACTTGATAGAGACCCACTTCCCGGTCTCGACCCGCCGCGCCATCAGCGGCCACTCCATGGGCGGTCACGGGGCACTGATCGCCGCGTTGCGGGAGCCCGGTCGCTACCGCTCGGTCTCGGCGTTCAGCCCGATCTGCCACCCGAGCCGCTGCCCCTGGGGCCAGAAGGCGCTTGGTGCCTACCTCGGCAGCAATCCCTTGTTGTGGCAGGAGTGGGATGCCTGCCAACTGCTGCGCAATGAGTCGGTCAAACCACTGCCCACCCTGGTGGATGTGGGGCTGGATGATCCCTTCCTCGCCGAGCAGCTGCATATCGATGCGCTGGCCGAGGTGGCCGCCAGCAAGGAGTGGCCGCTGGAGCTCAACCGCCACCAGGGCTATGACCACAGCTACTACTTCGTGGCGAGCTTTATCGAGGCGCACCTGCGCTTTCACGCCCGCCACCTCTGATCCCCACAACTGAAACAGGCCCGTGACGGGCCTGTTTGCTGGCAAAGGATGATGATCGGGCTGGCAAGATGGTCATCACCACTATTCTTATGATGGATTGGCGGGCCATCTTGCCGGTCACTATGCTGACAGCCCGTGGCAATTTTTGATTGCCGTACCGATCTGTTGAGCCAATAGTGGTACTTCGTGCGTACCAAGCTCTCCATTGCGGTAATGCCATTACCACTGTCTTGTCAGTCTTCACTGCCAACAAGGAGTCAGAGCGTGACCCAAGCAAGCCCTCTCTATGCCACTGCCGTCGGTCTGCCGAAGCCGACTCGCACCCCGCTGCTGACCGGCAGCGATCCCGAGCAGAAACGGCGCGAACTGCTCGCCTACTTCTGCCAGACCTTCGATCTCTACGACTCGCTGTTCGACTGTCTGGCCGATGAGCGGGCCTGGTTCAACAAGGCGATCCCGCTGCGCCATCCGCTCATCTTCTACTACGGCCACACCGCCGCCTTCTTTATCAACAAGCTGCTGGCGGCACGCCTAATCGATCAGCGGCTGGATGCCCGCATCGAGGCCATGGTCGCCATCGGGGTGGACGAGATGAGCTGGGATGATCTGGACGAGACCCACTACGACTGGCCAAAGGTCGCCGAGCTGCGCAGCTATCGAGCCAAAGTCCGTTCGCTGGTGTGCGATTTCATTCGGCAGATGCCGCTCACCCTGCCCATCGACTGGCAGAGCCCGGCCTGGGTGATCCTGATGGGGATAGAGCACGAGCGCATCCATCTCGAGACCTCCAGCGTGCTGATCCGCCAGTTGCCGCTCGCCTGGGTGCGGCCGCAGCCTTATTGGCCCGTTTGCGCCGAAGCGCGCCACCGCATTGACCAGGTACCCGCCAACAGCCTGCTGCCGGTGGCGGGCGGCAAGGTGCGCCTTGGCAAACAGGACGCTACCTACGGCTGGGACAACGAATATGGCGAGCGCCATATCGAGCTGGCCCCGTTTCAGGCCAGCCGCATGCTGGTGAGCAATGCCGAGTACCTCGCCTTCGTCCAGGCGGGCGGCTACAGCCAGCAACAGTGGTGGGACGAGGAGGGGTGGGGCTGGTGCCAGTACGCCAAGGCGCAGATGCCCACCTTCTGGGAGGGTGATCCTGCCGCGCCCGGGCAATTGCAGCTGCGGCTGATGACCGGGCAGGTCGCCATGCCCTGGGACTGGCCGGTGGAGGTAAACCAGCTGGAGGCCGCCGCCTTCTGCCGCTGGAAGGCGGCCCAGACCGGACTCCCCATCCAGCTGCCGAGCGAGGCAGAGTGGCAGCTGCTGCGCGAGCAGCTACCCGGCGATCAGCCGGACTGGACGGAAGCCCCAGGCAATATCAATCTGGCCCGTTTCGCCTCCTCCTGCCCGGTGGATGCCTGCCCGCAAGGGGAGTTCTTCGATCTGGTGGGCAATGCCTGGCAGTGGACCAGCACCGCCATCGATGGCTTCGACGGCTTTAAAATCCACCCGCTCTACGACGACTTCTCCACCCCCACCTTTGATGGCAAGCACACCCTGATCAAGGGCGGCAGCTGGATCAGCACGGGTAACGAAGCGCTCAAATCATCCCGTTACGCCTTCCGGCGTCACTTCTTCCAGCATGCGGGTTTCCGCTATCTGGTCTCCCGTTATCAGGAACCCGTTATCGTGAATCCCTATGAAACCGACACGCTGGTCGCTCAGTACCTCGACTTCCAGTACGGCCCGAGCCACTTCGGGGTCGCCAACTACGCCAAGACGCTTGCTGATCTTGCTGGCGAGCTCTGCAGCAACCACCAGCGGGCGCTGGATATCGGCTGCGCCACCGGCCGCGCCAGCTTCGAACTGGTTCGCCACTTCCAGCATGTGGACGGGGTGGACTACTCGGCCCGCTTCATCGACGTGGCGCTGGCCCTCGCCAGCCAGGACAGCTTCCGCTACGCCATTCCGCTGGAGGGTGAACTGGTGGAGTATTGCGAGGCACGCCTGTCGAGCCACGGGCTGGGGGCGAGTCAGGCTGAGCGCATCCACTTCAGTCAGGGGGATGCCTGCAACCTCAAGCCCAAATATGACCACTACGATCTGGTGCTCGCCTCCAACCTCATCGACCGGCTGCGGGAGCCCGCCCGCTTCCTGCGGGACATAGCGCCCCGGCTGCGCAGCGGTGGCTTGCTGGTGCTCACCAGCCCCTATACCTGGCTGGCGGAATATACCCCGCCCGCCAACTGGCTCGGCGGCATTCGCGAAAACGGCGAGGCGCTCACCACCTATCAGGCGCTGCAACGGCTGCTGGCGGCGGAGTTCGAGGAGCACTGCCCGCCCCGGGATGTGCCTTTCGTCATCCGCGAGACCGCCCGCAAGTACCAGCACACGGTGGCGCAGCTGACCGTCTGGCGCAAACGCTAGCACGCCGGTCGACATGCAGATGAGAAGAGGGAGGCCAACGGGCCTCCCTCTTGTTATGGCAGTCAAAACGACGCGAGTATCAATGCCCCTGCTCGTGATAGCGGCGGGCCAGCACGGCGCAGACCATCAGCTGGATCTGGTGGAAGATCATCAGCGGCAGCACCATCACCCCGACGCTGGCGGCCGGGAACATGACGTTGGCCATCGGCACCCCGTTGGCCAGACTCTTCTTGGAGCCGCAGAAGACGATGGTGATCTCGTCCGCCTTGTCGAAGCCGAGGCGACGGCTGATCCAGACGTTCCAGCAGAGCACCAGCGCCAGCAAGACGCAGCTCAGCAGCACGATACTGGCCAGATCGTACCAACCTACTTGATGCCAAATCCCCTGCACCACCGCCTCGCTGAAGGCGACGTAGACCACCAGCAGGATGGAGCTCTGATCCAGCTTGCCGATCATCGGACGGTGGCTGTCGACCCAGCGACCGATCAGCGGGCGCGACAGGTGACCCACCACGAACGGCAGCATCAGCTGCATCATGATGGACTGAATAGAGTGCCAGGTGTCGATCCCCTCCCCCTGCACGTGGATCATCATCCCCACCAGCACCGGCGAGAGGAAGATGCCGAGGATGCTGGAGGCCGAGGCGCTGCACACCGCCGCCGACACATTGCCCCCCGCCATCGAGGTAAAGGCGATGGCAGACTGCACGGTGGCAGGCAGGGCGCAGAGATAGAGGAAGCCAAGGTAGATAGCCGGGCTCAACCAGCTCGGCACCAACGGGGTGAGCAGCAGCCCGAGCAACGGAAACAGCACAAAGGTGCTGAGCATCACCACCAGATGCAGCCGCCAGTGGCCGAGGCCCGCCAGCAGGTTCTGGCGCGACAGCTTGGCGCCATGCATGAAGAACAAGAGCGCCACCGCCAGCTTGGTCAGCAGACCGAACCAGACGGCCACCTGCCCCTCGCAGGGAAAGAGGGAGGCCAGGGTGACCACCGCAATCAGCACAACAGTAAAGGGATCCAGACGCACAGGGGGTCTCCATCAGAGAGTATCCTGCCTTCGTGGCGGGAGGTCAGGATTGGGAGGACAAGAAACACAACAGGAGGTGTCTGGCACCTCCCGTTGAAACGAATCCCCAGCTTACCCCGATAACAGGGATGCGCAAAGTTGAGCGCTGGATAATTGTTCATCAATGCTTAACGCCTTTGCTTTGTCGAATAGCGGAAGTGACGACCCGCGGCCAGATAGCGCCAAACCGGCGAGAAATGGATATAAAAACGGGCGACCTTGGCCGCCCGTCTCGTTTTTTCGCTCAGCCGATCAGCGCTGGCTGGCCAGCTTGCTGTTGCCGGTTTTCTTCTCATTGCCGCCGAGCTTGCGGGCCTGCCGCTTCTCAAAGCGGGAGATCCACCAGTAAGCCAGCGCCGAGAAGACTGCGGTCATGAAGACGTTGATGAAGAAGGCGCGTACCAGATCCACCCCGGCCGGGAAGGCAGAGGCACTCATGCTCACCACGAAGATAGCGATCAGCACCGACACCACCGCCATGCCGAAGGTGCGCGACCCCATGCGGAAGTCGCGGGGGGTGTCGTCATGTTTCCAGCGAAACACCAAGTAGGCCACCATGATGAAGATCGGCGGCAACATGGCGGTACCGGCGGTGAGGTTGATGGCGGTGTTCATCATCTGCTGCACCGACTCGGAGCCAAAACCGTTGACCACCAGCATCGCGAATACGAAGACAAACTGCCACCAGGCGGCGCGCACTGGCACCCCGTGCTGGTTGAGACGGGTGGTTTTCTCACCGTAGACACCCTGCGGGATCTCGGAGAAGTGGATCTTCACCGGCGCCGAGGTCCACATCATCATGGAGCCGAACATGGCGATGAACAGCACGATACCGACCGCGCGGCCCACCAGGGTCTCGGAAAGCCCGAAGTACTGGGCCATGCCGGTGAAGATCTCCACCATGCCGCCGGCATAGGTGAGACTCTCGCGCGGTACGAACACATTCACCAGCAGGGAACCCAACGCATACATGGCGCCGATGACGATACCGGCGGTGATGATCACCTTGATAAAGGACTTCTGGCCGCCCTTCACGTCATTGAGATAGGCCGCCGCCGTTTCGGCACCGCCCGCCGCCTGGAAGATCCAGCACATGATGCCGAGGGTCGCCCAGTTGACGGTGGGGGTCATGGCCTCCAGCGTAATGGGCTGGGCCGCCACATGGTCACCGCCGAGCGCCATCAGGGCGCCCAGCACATAGATGGCGAACAGGGCAAATACACCGTAGGCCACCAATTCGGCAATCTTGCCGAGCCAGCTCGCCCCCTTGGTGGAGATATGGGTCGCCGCCGCAAACAATACGATGGAGATGATAGAGGTGACCATGGGGGAGAAGCTGTACTCATAGCCCAGCATGGCGTAGGAGGCATAGGCGATGACATTGGGCAGCAGGGAGACGAACCAGAACAGGTTCACGAACCAGTAGAGAAACGAGCCCAGATAGGCCATCCGGGTGCCGAGCGGCTTTTTCAGCCAGTCGTACATCCCCGACTCGGAGTTTTTGTTGGCCGAGACGAACTCGGCAATGATGAAAACGAATGGCACGAAGTAGACGAGCGTGGCCAGCAGGAAAATGGGGGCGGAGCTGAGCCCCAGCTCGATGTTGTTGTTGACGATGTTGCGCACGTTGAACACGGCGGCAAAGGTCATCGACAACAGGGCAAACTTGCCGATGGTGCCGCGTACGGATTCAGACATGGTGTCCTCCGGTAGATTCACGCCCCTTCGCACGGGGGCGCTATGACTCTGAATGTGTTCGGCGGCTGCCAGCTGGCCGCGCCGTTTACTCTCTTGTTATGGTCAAACTGGCCGCTCGTGGCGGCCTTTCAGGCAAACCGACGCACACTGGCTGCGCCAGCCTTTAATCCGTGATTCAGACGATCGGGGTGCCCGGCGCCATCGGCACCCGCGGCTGCAGCAGTACGCTCTGGCTCTCGTCGGGGGTCTCGGCGCAGAGCAACATGCATTCGGATCGCTCGCCGCGCATCCTGGTGGGCTTGAGGTTGGTCAGCACTACCACCTCGCTGCCCATCAACTCCTCTTCGCTGTAGTAAGGCACCAGACTGGTGACTGTCTGCAGCGGCCGCTCGCCCCCCACGTCGATCTGGACGATGTAGAGTTTGTCGGCACCGGGGTGACGCACCACCTCCAGTACCTTGCCCACCTTCATCTCGACCCGTTTGAATTCGGCAAACTCGATCGTCTCGCTCATGCTCTTTTCCTTTTCTGGTTCAACGGTTTGCGGGTGGCCAACGGCCACCCGATTTGATTGGGAGTCAATGCAGTGGCTATGGCGTCTGCATGGCAACCTGCGCCGCCGGCTGGGCCTCTTTGGCGCGTGCTTCGGCGCTGAGGGTGGCCTCGTAGCGGTTGTACTTCCACCAGGCGAAGCCGAGGAAAATCACGATCCCGCCGACGTTGTAGAAGATGATGGTCATGATGTCGGCGCCGGTCGGGAAGGTGGAGGCGAGGAAGCCCACCGAGAAGATGGCGATCAGCACCGACACCACGGCGATGCCGGTGGTGCGTGAGCCCATCTTGAAATCCCGCGGCAGGTGATCGAGCTTCAGGCGCAGATTGAGGTAGGCCAGCATGATGAACAGCGGCGGCAGCATGGAGGCAGCAGCGGTCATGTTGATGACTGTGTTCATCAGATCCTGCGCGGTGTTGGAGCCCAGAGTCGGGATCACCATCAGCGGCAGCACGATGAGGTACTGGATCCAGGCTGCACGAGCGGGCACACCGTTCTCGTTCAGCTCGACCGTCTTCTTGCCGAAGATGCCAGCCGGAATTTCGGAGAAGAAGATCTTCACCGGAGTCGCCGTCCACATCAGCAGGGAGCCAAACATGGCGGTGAAGGAGACCAGACCCACGAAGCGGTTCATCATGATCTCCGGCAAGCCGAAGTAAGCCGCCAACCCCTCGAACACCTGCACTGAGCCGCCGGTATATTTCAGGGTGCCGCTCGGTACGAACACGTTGATCAGCAGGGAGGCGATGGAGTAGAGCACGCCGATAAAGATCCCGGCGACGATGATCACCTTCACGAAGGATTTGGAACCCCCCTTCACGTCATTGACGTAGACCGCCACCGACTCGGCGCCACCGGCTGCCATAAAGATCCAGGTGGTGATGCCGAGGAAGGCCCAGCTGAAATCGGGGATCATCGCCTCTACCGTGATGGGGTCGGCCGGTTGCACGCCGCCCACCAGTGCCGTACCCGCCAGCAGTATGTAGGAGAGGGTCAGCAGCAGCATCAGGGACGAGGTCACCGAGGTGATGGGACCGAGCATCTTGGCGCCGTTGGTGGAGACATAGGTGGCAAAGGCAAACAGCACCATGCTCAATGCCGTGGTCGCCACCGGAGTGAGAATGTACTCGTAGCCGAGGAAGGCATAGGAGGCGTAGGCGATAACCCGCGGCAGCAAGGAGGTGAAGAAGAACAGGTTCACGAACCAGTAGGTGTAGGCGGAGATAAAGGCCCAGCGACCACCGAGGGAGCTCTTCACCCAGGCATAAACCCCCGCTTCGGAGTTCTTATTCAGTGATACGAACTCCGCAATGATCAGACAGAACGGAATGAAGTAAAAAATGGTGGCCAGAAAGAACATCGGGGCCGAGGCCAGACCGATTTCGATGTTGTTATTGATGACGTTGTTGAAGCTGAATACCGCCGCGAAGGTGAGCGACAGCAGACCAAACTTGCCTATCGTATTGCGTTTGGAATCAGACATGGTGCATCTCCAGACCTGTAGTTATCTCGGCGAAAGAGCGGGGCATGGGTTGTAGGGTGAGCCCCGCCCTTCCGGCTTTTATCAGTGCAAAAACAGCAGCTTGTTATTTGTTTTTGAAGTAGCCGCCTTCGACGGTGACCTTGATGATCAGCTTGCGCACCGGCCCGTCGCCGACAAAGCGGTAAGCCTCATCGTTCTCGAAGATCACCACCTGCCCGTTGCCCACCTGCTGGCGCTCACGCACCTCGCCGGCCAGCCACTCGCGGTCAGTGGTGTCGTCATAAGCCTGCTCGACCGCCAGCTCGCTCTTGGCTGCCCACTCCACCGTCTCTTCCCCTTCCAGGTAGTAGTGGACGTCGAAGTAGCGGCGCTGCCCCTCGAACAGTGAGGTGGCCGGGCTGGCCCCTTCCTGCAAACGGTAGGTGAGGGAATCACCGATGGAGTGGCAGATACCGGGCTTGAGGTTCGCCAGGTTGTTGATGGCCTCCACGCAGCGGCCCCACTTCTTGCCCTCCCGGTAGATGTTTTTGAACAGGGTCAGGTTGTCCAGGGTGATCATGCGAGGTTCCTCCCGCCGTTGATGGTGAGATCGAGCCCGGCCAGCGCAGCCGGATTGAGGTTGCCACGGGCGATGGGCAGCAGGGTCAGACCGAAGCTGAACGGCTCGAAGCGCACCCGCCAGGAGTCCAGCACCTCGGAGCCCCAAGAGTTGGAGCCGAGCCCCAGCACCTTGTGATCCAGATTGAGGGTCAGATAACCGCAGGGCTCCAGCTCGTTGATGTGCTGCGCCGCGTGGATATGCTCCCAGCTGTAGGGCCAGACGCTCAGGTTGATGGGGGCATCGGGTCGCACGTAGAGACCGGCGCCGTGGCGGTTGGTCAGGGTCGCCCAGCGCACCTGCTGGCGGTTGCCGTTGTCCTGTGGGAAGGGGTAGTGCTCCCACATCTCGCCGACTGTGCTCTGGAAGCTGTCGATCCAGTTGCTCTGGCGGCTGTCCTGATAGTTTTCGCCCGGCCCCATGCCGTAGTAGTGCACCCGGTCGAGATCCTGACGAATGCCCAGCTCGAAGCCGATCTTGGGGATGATGTCGTCATAACCGCCGTAGGGCTGACCGGAGAGTGCCACCTGCAGCTGACCGTTCGGGCTCAGGGTGTAGACGTAGCGGCAGCGCATGCCGAAGTCGAACACCGGCGGCGCGATCAGGCTTTCCACTGTCACCTCGACCGCCTCACCCAACTGGCGCCAGCTCAGAGTGCGGAAGTGCTCCTGCATGATCTGCAGGTGGTTGGGGTGCCACAGGCTCTCGTACTCCTGCTTGTGGTTGTCGATCATCGGCTTGAAGAAGGTGAGGCGCGGCGAGCGCTCAATCAGCTCGATACCATCCTGCTGCCAGCTCACCAGCTTGCCGTCGAGGCGCGAGAAGCGCAGGGCAAAGCCGCTGCCGCTCAGGGTCAGCGCGAGGCGCTCGTCGGCAATCTGCAACGCCGTGGCGTTGGGATTGGCAAAAGGCTGCAGCTGGCGAGTCGACTCTTTCAGCTGGAACTGGTACTGGCCCAGCTCGTGCTCCGCCGCGCTATAGCGAGTGGCGGTGGCCTTGATGACCCGCAGCTGGACGAAAGTTTCCCGCCCATCGAGGGATGGCAGTTCGAGTTGCAGCTCTGTGGTGGCACCGGGGGCAACCCCTTCCAGCCGGATTTGCTGGCTGGCCAGCAGTTCGCCCTCGGCCTTCACCTCGACCAGCAGGCGGATATCGTCAAGATTGGAGAACCAGTAGCGGTTTTCCACCGCCAGCTTGCCGCTCGCCAGATCCAGCGCACGCACCTTGACCGGGCAGATCACCTGCTTGTATTCACGCAGGCCCGGCCCCGGAGTCTGATCCGGATAGATAAGGCCATCCATGCAGAAGTTGTAGTTGTTGGGGTAGTCGCCGTAGTCGCCGCCGTATTTGTAAACGGCGCGCCCCTGCTCGTCCTGATCCAGAATGCCGTGATCACACCACTCCCAGATGTAGTGGCCCTGAATGTGGGGATGGCGGTCGAACACCTGCTGGTATTCACTCAGGCCACCCGGGCCGTTGCCCATGGCGTGGGCGTATTCGCAGATAATGCGCGGCTTCTCCATCGGGAACTCGCCGAAGCAGTTCATCTGGGAGACGCGGGAATACATGGTGCTCACCACATCCACCACCTCGGCATCGCGATCCTCTTCGTAGTGCACCAGCCGGGTCGGGTCGATCGCCTTGCAGCGCTGGTACATGGCTCTGATGTTGCAGCCATAGCCGGACTCGTTGCCGAGCGACCAGAGGATGATGGAGGGGTGGTTCTTCTGGGCGTGAACGTGGCGCTCGATGCGATCCACGAACACCGGCTCCCAGAAGGGGTCATCGGTGATGCGGCTGAGATCGCCTACGTTGGCAAAACCGTGGGTCTCCACGTCGGTCTCCGCCATCACGAACAGACCGTACTGGTCGCACAGCTCGTAGAAACGCGGGTCGTTCGGGTAGTGGGCGGTGCGCACCGAGTTGAGGTTGTGCTGCTTCATCAGCACGATGTCACGCTCCACCCGATCCATGCCGACCGCGCGGCTCTTGAGGTGGTCGTTGTCGTGACGGTTCACCCCGTGCAGCTTGAGGTAATGGCCGTTGACATGGAAGAGGCCATCCTTGACCTTGATTTCACGCACCCCGACCCGCTGCGGGATCACTTCCAGCAGCTCGCCCTGACCGTCGTAGAGGGAGAGTTGCAGCTGGTAGAGGTAAGGATCTTCGGCGCTCCAGAGATGGGGATTGGCCAGATCCAGCGTGAAGCGGCAATCACACTTGCCGTCGATGGCGAGATGATCGAGCGAGCCGCTGGCGATCTCGCTGCCCTGATCCAGCAGCGACCAGACCAGACGGTGATCACGGGCAGCTGCCCCAAGATTTTCCAGCTGGATGTCGCAGCTCAGGGTAGCGCTTTGATTGTCATCAGCCAGCGCGGTGCGGATGAAGAAGTCCTGCACATGGGCGGCCGGTTTGCCCACCAGATAGACGTCGCGGAAGATCCCCGCCATCCACCACATGTCCTGATCTTCGATATAGGTGGAGTCAGCCCACTGCATCACCCGCACTGACAGCAGGTTCTCGCCAATCTTGGCGTAGGCGCTGATATCGAACTCGGCAGTGAGACGGCTCCCCTTACTGAAGCCGACATAGTGGCCGTTCACATAGACCTCGAAGTAGGTCTCCACCCCGTCAAACTTGATGATCACCTGCTCGCCGTCCCAGGCCGGGCTCAGCATGAAGCTGCGCTGATAGGCGCCGGTGGGGTTGTTGGTCGGAACAAAAGGCACGTCGATGGGGAAGGGAAAACCTTCGTCGGTGTACTGCAGCTGACCATGTCCTTCCATCTGCCACATGTTGGGCACGGTGATCTGGCCCCACTCGCTCATGGGGCTGTGATAGAAGGCCTCCGGCACCTGCAGGGGGTGGTCGAAGTAGTGGAACTGCCACTGGCCGCCAAGGCTCAGAAAACGGCGGCTCAGCTCGCGCTGCATGGTGGCCGCCAGCCCGTGATCAGCATAAGAGAAGAAGTAGGCGCGAGGGGCCAGCCTGTTTTCACCAACAAATTGGACGTTTTCCCAGTTATTCACATATCCTCCCGGAACAAGGCAACGTTAACTGGGTAAACTCTAGATAAACATTTACTAAATATCAGTTTTCTATTGGTAAAGTTTTAACCTGGTCACAATGAACAGATGGTTTTGTGAGCGAGATCAGAAGCGGAGGATAAAAGGGGGGAAAGCAGACAGGGATGGCATGGATGTTGATGAATGCAGGCAAGTAATGGCTAAAACTACAGTAAAACAATGCATTATGAATTTGTCAGGAGATGAATTGGAGAGGATGATGAAGGGAAGGAGTCGCACCACGGCGAGATGACGCGACTAAAACAGGCTTTGTTTTACTAAAATTAGCGAGTGGTGCCACGCAGAGTCAGCTTGCTAGGTACCAACACTCGGAGTGGAATATCGCGCTCGTCTCGCAGCCGCTCAACCAGCAGATTAACCCCCTGGGAGCCCATCAACTCGGAGTGGATCCGCACCGTGGAGAGTGGCGGGAAGGTGAACTTGGCGGTCGGAATATCGTTGACGCTGATAAGCTCGATCTGCTGGGGAATCGCCAGTCCCTTCTCGTGGATGGCACGCAGCACACCGATGGCGATGGAGTCGGAGGCGACGAACAGCGCCTTGGGCCAGTCGCCCGCCAGCATCTCCTTCGCCAACTGGTAGCCGGAAGCACTGGAGAAATCGCCGCGATAGAGATCGCTCTCCTGCACCACCCCCAACCGCTGGCCATAATCCCGGAAGGCCAGCTCGCGCAGATCCGGATTCTCATCCTGGCCACCGATATAACCGATGCGCTGGTGCCCCTGAGCGATAAAGTAATCCACCACTTGCTGACTGATCAGGGCGAGATCCACGTCGACCGAGTCAAACTCCTCCATGGCGCGGGAATCAACAAAGACCAGCATACTGGAGCAGGTTCGCAACTGCGCCAGACGCTCGGCCGAGAGACTCCCCACCACCAGGATACCGTCCACGGCGGTCAGCTCGCGTCCTTCACCACAGTTGTAGAGGTGGGTCAGTTCGATGTTGAGACGGGCACTCTGGGTCTCGATGCCATAACGGATAGCGAGATAGTAAGGGTCATTGACCTCGGTACTCTGGGGATAGGCATAGACCACCAGAAAGTGCAGCTTGCTCTTGTGAACCCCCTTGCGGGCGCTGCTGGTCTTGTACTCCAGCCGTTCGGCAATCTCGAAGATCCGCTGCTTGGTCTCTTCCTTGACGCTCAGGCTGGGATCCTCGTTCAGTACCCGGGATACCGTGGCGAGCGACACCCCCGCCTCCTGTGCAATTTCCTTCAACGTAGCCATCAATACCTCGCTGGCAGCATCACGTGTTAATCGGTAACGGCTAAAGAGTAACGGGCAATCCCTTGATAGCCCAGCATTTTTACTAAAATGCCGGCAGCAGGGCCGATTTTTGAAACGCAGAAATGCAAAAAGGCCTCCCGAATGGGAGGCCTCTTATAAATAGGTGCCTGACAGTGTCCTACTCTCGCATGGCGAATGCCACACTACCATCGGCGCTACCGCGTTTCACTTCTGAGTTCGGCATGGGATCAGGTGGTTCCACGGCGCTATTGCCGTCAGGCAAAAGCTTTACTACTTCAATAATGGTGCTGATACCCAGAGTCGAACTGGGGACCTCATCCTTACCAAGGATGCGCTCTACCAACTGAGCCATATCAGCACACTAACCGGTAAAGACCGCACTGTGTGCGCTATCTAAATCTTCTGTCCAACACAACCTGACGTTGTATCGCGACCAACCACATCGCTGCAGTTGCTTAATTGATGCCTGGCAGTGTCCTACTCTCGCATGGCGAATGCCACACTACCATCGGCGCTACCGCGTTTCACTTCTGAGTTCGGCATGGGATCAGGTGGTTCCACGGCGCTATGGCCGCCAGGCAAATTACTTCAATCTGAGAAAGCTGACGTGAGTAGTGATGTTGCGCTTGGCTTGTCACTATCACTGAATTAGGTAAGTAGTTCGCTTGGTATTTGCTACAAGCCTTAGAACACTTCTTGAGTGTTGTATGGTTAAGCCTCACGGGTAATTAGTATGGGTTAGCTCAACACGTCGCCGCGCTTACACACCCCACCTATCAACGTTGTGGTCTCCAACGGCCCTTTAGGACCCTCAAGGGGTCAGGGATGACTCATCTCAGGGCTCGCTTCCCGCTTAGATGCTTTCAGCGGTTATCGATTCCGAACTTAGCTACCGGGCAGTGCCACTGGCGTGACAACCCGAACACCAGAGGTTCGTTCACTCCGGTCCTCTCGTACTAGGAGCAACTCCCTTCAATCATCCAACGCCCACGGCAGATAGGGACCGAACTGTCTCACGACGTTCTGAACCCAGCTCGCGTACCACTTTAAATGGCGAACAGCCATACCCTTGGGACCGACTTCAGCCCCAGGATGTGATGAGCCGACATCGAGGTGCCAAACACCGCCGTCGATATGAACTCTTGGGCGGTATCAGCCTGTTATCCCCGGAGTACCTTTTATCCGTTGAGCGATGGCCCTTCCATTCAGAACCACCGGATCACTATGACCTACTTTCGTACCTGCTCGACCTGTCCGTCTCGCAGTTAAGCTGGCTTATGCCATTGCACTAACCTCCTGATGTCCGACCAGGATTAGCCAACCTTCGTGCTCCTCCGTTACTCTTTGGGAGGAGACCGCCCCAGTCAAACTACCCACCAGGCACTGTCCGCGACCCAGATTATGGGCCTGCGTTAGAACATCAAACATACAAGGGTGGTATTTCAAGGTCGGCTCCAGCGCAACTGGCGTCACGCCTTCAAAGCCTCCCACCTATCCTACACATGTAGGTTCAATGTTCAGTGCCAAGCTGTAGTAAAGGTTCACGGGGTCTTTCCGTCTAGCCGCGGGTACACCGCATCTTC